>JBCNPS010000013.1:0-28610 GCA_039593235.1 Chitinophaga sp.
GCATGGAAGGGGTCAGCAGGCATATCATCCCGATAGTCATAATCCCGAAGATGACCATCGCAAATTTTCTTCGTTGTATAAACATGCCCAGGGCAAATACCATGGCGATGGGAATAAGCACCTGCGCTACCATTTCCGTCATCCAGGTAACGTAGTTAGGGTTCTCCAGCGGATGTGCAGAGTTCGCCCCAAACCATCCGCCGCCGTTGGTTCCGAGGTGTTTGATGGCTACAAAGCCCGCTACCGGGCCATGCGAAACATTCACGGTGTCGCCCTGCATAGTTACAATGGCTTCCTTACCGGCATAACTGGCAGGCATACCATTGAAAACAAAGATCAGCGCAATCACAATACTTATTGGTAAAAGGATACGGGTAATTGTTTTCAGGAAAATATCCCAGAAGTTCCCCAATTTAGTAGTGGTTTTTTCTTTCATGGCTTTGAAAACCACTACCAGTGCAGCGATACCGGTGGCGGCGCTCACAAACTGCAGGAAGGCAAGTACAAATAATTGTGTGAAATAAGTAACTCCCGTTTCACCGGAATAGTGTTGCAGGTTACAGTTCACCATAAAGCTGATGGCGGTGTTGAACGCCAGATCAGCCGACTGGCCGGGGTTTCCATCCGGGTTCAGCGGCAGCTTATCCTGGAAAAACAGTGCAAAAAAGGCATATACAAACCATACAAGGTTGATGGTGAGTAATGCCTTCATGTGTTGTTTCCAGTTCATTTCCTCAGCAGGATTGATACCGGAAATTTTAAAGAAGAGGCGTTCCAGCGGCGACATAAAATCGGACCAGGTCCGGTCGCCCCTGAATACCTTTACAATGTACCTCGACAGGGGCCAGGCAAGTAGCAGCGTGATGCCATAGGTGGCAATTACGCCTAAGATTTCTGTTGTCATTTTTATAGTCAGTTAAATAAGCTTTGCGTATAGGCGTGGGAGTGATATCTCCAATCAGAATTTTTCAGGCTTCAGCAATACATAGATCATGTAGCCGAAAACGAAAAGCGACAGAATAAATAATGCGTTCATAAAATAACCGTGTTTAGATCTTTTCGAAATAGTCGACCGATTTGAAGAATACAGCGAAGCAGGCCAATCCCGCCAGTACCATGAGAATTGTCATCATAAAAAATGTTTTAAATAGCTATAGTTTGTAAATGTTGAATCCCTACATTTTTCAGTGATAAAGGAAGTAGTTCCTTATGTTTTCCGCAGAGGAGAGGGGAAAGCGTATACATAAACGCGCTTTCGATGGCGTTACGCAGGGCACTGCTCCCATTGTGATACAATACAGCGGCCACATTAAAACAACGTTTCACCTCATGAAGTTGTTCGCTCCTGATCATCCGGCCGGTGTAATCGGCAAAAGTGTGGATCACTTTACTGATGGTTCCTTTTTGTTGTTCTGCGGGAAATGTTAAGCCCGGAATCTGTAAACCTATCAATTGAGAGATTTTTGAGTCTGGTAGCATTTGGATCAATTGTTTTGATACAAATGGGGTAATGCCAGCGGAGTGCCAGCATTGGTTCAGGAGCTTCTTTTACCTTTTAATCAATTAATAATCAGTTTGTTAAATAATATTCTAGGGAGATGGAGAGCGGAGGGGTGCTGGTACAACCATGCAGAAATGGTAGGGTAGGTACAGAAAATGAAGACTAACAGAAAAAAGCAGTTAGAAATCTAATAGACCAAAAACTTCCGTATGCTTTATTCTAAGATCAATGAATTGGAATTTAGGACGATCCAATTCTTTCAACAGCGAGTAGATTTTATGGCTTTCTGTATCTGATGATAAGTAGTAACTGATATTGGGTTCAACATCAGCAGTTGCAAAAAGCTTAGTATCGTTAGGGATTATGTTTCGTTCACTTATTTTTATTTTGCCCTTATGCTTAAAGACAATTCTTGCAAACTCTCCGGTTCGTTTGGCATGAGATAAATTAAATGGTATTATTTGAAGATTTCTTAATGGCAACTCATCTACTACTCCTCCTACACAATATTCAGCAATTGAAATAGTTGAGATATACATTGGTATGTCCTGCTCAATAAAATAACGGTAATAACCATCTGCATTTGAAAATAGCAGATCTCTTTCATTTAGAAAACGAAGAAAAAAACTGGTATCCAGCAATACACCTTTATGCATCGTAGCCTCCCCTGATTTCTTTCAACCAATCATCAGCATCTATGTTCCGTAACCAATTATTGCTTGCTTTCTTTCGAAGCTCCTTTAGATAAAATTCATCATACCTGGGCTGATAGTCAATAAATTCTATAAATTTTAAACTGGTTTTATCTATTTCACCCGACTCGGTTTGTTGCTTTCCAATAACCCTTACACCATAGGATTTGTATAATAAATTATTCTCCAGCTTTTCAAGATAATCCTTATCTGTCTGAATCACAATTGTGCCTTGATCTTCAGTTGAAAGATGAATATTGGATTTTTCTTTCCCTCCCATACTGATAATCTTCCCATAGAAATAAAACTCAGCATTTGCCCAAATAGAAATAGTTCTGTAGAACTTGGTGGAACCATCAATGTTAACTTTATTAGTATGGGAGAGAGAAGTATTTATCTCAAATCTATAGTGCTTTCTTTTTGCTGTTTCCTGGAAGTTTTCAAATGCCCTGGCAGTTGGTAAGTCCAGAAAATCAATAGAATCTTCACTTGCAATTTGACCGAGCACGGCATTGAAACCAATAATGAATTGTAAGGACGTCTTAAATATATGTCTGACAGAGCCGTTCTCTAATTGGTAGCTTATAACCGGCCTGTCTTTCTTATCTCCTGAAACCAGCAGATTTTCAGCCTGTTCCAGTATATCTCTTATTTCCCGGATATCATAGTTATCCCTGTTTAACTCAAGATTACCTTTTGAGCCACTAATCTTAATTTCTATGTAGCCAGTGTTTTCCACAAACTAAATTTACGACAAAAGCCAATTCCGATAAAATCATTAACTAAACAAATACAATACATCTTCCTTCGTCAGCTTCTTCACAAAACCACTGTCATCAGAAATAATTTCCTTAACCAGTGATTTCTTGCGTTCCTGCAGCTGTAATATCTTCTCTTCTACCGTGTCTTTACAGATCATGCGGTAAGCAAAAATATTCTTGGTTTGCCCTATACGGTGTGTACGGTCAATGGCCTGTTGCTCTACAGCCGGGTTCCACCATGGGTCCACAATGTACACGTAATCGGCAGCAGTGAGGTTCAAACCTACGCCACCGGCTTTCAGTGAAATCAGGAACACGCGGCATTCGTCGTTGTGCTGGAAGTTCTGGATAGCCTTTTCACGATCAACGGTAGAAGTGCTTCCATCAAAATATTCGTATGGTATTTTGAGATGTTGCATCCGGTCGCGGATCAATCCGAGCATTCCCAGGAACTGGGAGAAGATCAGCACTTTGTGATTACCGATATTCTCAGAAATTTCACGGGTAAGCTCATGCAGCTTCACGGAATGGTTCGGATACTGTTCCGTATCATTCAGGATAGCGGGCGAATCACAGATCTGCCGCAGCTTCATGAGGCCCTGCAGGATGGTAAGCTGGGAGCGTTCCATACCCTGATCTTCAATAACGCCGAGGATCTTGGAGCGGTAGGTGTTGCGGTAGGCATCATAAATATGCCGTTGTTCCGCATCCATTTCGCAGAAGATCACGGTTTCTATTTTTTCCGGCAGGTCTTTCGCCACCTGTTCCTTGGTACGACGAAGAATAAACGGATAGATCAGTTTACGCAGATGTTCTTTTCTTTCTTCATCCTGGAATTTGTCGATCGGCGTAGCAAATTCGTTGCGGAAAAAGTCTACGCTGCCGAGCATTCCTGGGTTCAGGAAGTTCATCTGGGCATAGATATCGAAGGTATTATTCTGCATCGGGGTACCGCTCAGCGCCAGCCTGTTCTTTGTTTGAAGCAGCTGTGCCGCTTTGGTGACTTTCGATTGCGGGTTCTTGATAGCCTGCGATTCATCGAGGATCACGTAATCAAACTCAAGTTTCATCAGCAGCTGAATATCGCTGCGGAGCGTACCGTAAGTGGTGATAACCGCGTCAAATTTACCTAGTTCTTCAGACGATTTTAGTCGTGCAGGACCGTGATGAATATGATGCCGGATATCCGGTGTGAATTTCCTGATCTCATTTTCCCAGTTATAGATCAGTGTAGTAGGACAAACAATCAGCGCCATTGTTTTGCCTTCATGCTTATTCTTGTAATACTGCAGGAAGGTGAGGGCCTGTATAGTTTTACCCAACCCCATGTCATCGGCCAGGATACCACCCCATTTGATATCGTCGAGGTAGTTCAACCACTGGAAGCCGCTTTCCTGGTAAGGACGAAGGGTTGCCTGCAGGTTTTCCGGCAGGGCAATACTGCGGATCTCATCGAACTGCAGTAGTTTACGGCGCTTCTGTTCAAGTTCCAGCACTACGGCTTCATCGTCAATAAACTCGTAGAGTTCATCGATCACGCTGAAGTTGTATTTGCTGAGTTTAAGTCCTTTATCTTTTTCTTCTCCAACTTTAAACAGCAGGGAATATTTGCGCAGCCATTCTTCCGGTAGCAGGCCCAGGGAGCCATCTGCCAGCTGAACATAGTTCTGTTTGTTTGCCAGCGCGTTCTTAATATCCTTGATACTTACTTTCTGATCGCCATACAGTACTTCGATCTGTGCGTCGAACCAGTCGATGCCGGAACTGATCTGTAAATTGGTGACTGGTTTATGCGAACTGAATTTAAAGTTGCGGAGGTTATCGAATCCGAACACCCGCACATTCATTTCTTTCAGTGCATCGAAGAACAGGAAGAACCAGTTATTTTTCAGCGCTTCTTTGGCGCGCAGGTAAAAATAATTATGGTTATCATGTTGTGCGAAGTTGGTATGTAAAGTGCGGAGCTTATTTACAAAAGCATCTTCTGCGTCTTTGTTCCGGTGAATAACGAGCACTTTATTTCCTTCCTGCACGGTGATCTTGCTTTCGTCGTTCCACTCTACTTCCTGGCCGCGATAGGCGAAGCCGGGCTGTATAATAAATGTTTCGCCGAGTTCTTTCAGGAATACCCTTGGCTCGGGCATTACATCCTTCAGTTCTGCGAGCAGTCCCTTATCGAACTGGATATCGTACTGACGGCTCAGCGGCAGCAGGTAATCTTTCAGGTAAGCCGGCCATTCCTGGTTGGCGATGCGCAGTTTTCCGTTTTGGCGGAAAAGTTCCACATGCAGGGCGTCCTGTGGGCTTTCAAACAAATAGATCACCTGTTTGTAGAGGAACATTAACGGGCTTTCCCATTCATTTTCAGCTACGTTTACCAGTTCTCCTTCGATGTTCACGTAGCAGTTGATGTCTACATGGGTATCGCCGGTATTGGTTTTTATGATCAGTTTGAGTCTGTCGGCGCCTATCTGCAGTTGCTGCAGGTTCTTTGTTTTGAATGCCTGCCTGTTGGGCAGTTCAAATACCAGTCCGTGTTCTGCCAGCTGCGGGAACAGTTTGGCGAGTTTGGGATGGAGGTATTCCAGCATCAGTTCCTTTGTTTCGGTAGGGAGTTCTTCTGCATTTTCATGCGTAATATTTTCCCAGATACCGGCAAAAGGAGAATTTTTGCTGAGAAATTTACTGACTTCAGTGCCCTGTAATTTTCGTATAGGCGCTATCAGTTCCCGGTCTTTTTCCTTGAACTGGTAAAAGTCGATGTATTTGGTAAGATCCAGTTTGCTGGCCAGTGATACGAAGGCGGTTTGTTCTTCGTTGATTTCGCCGCTTACCAGGTCTATTTTAAAATAAGGGTACAGTGTTTCGTTGGCGTTAAAAACTGCTGCCAGCCGTTGTGTAATGGTGATGGTTTCTTCCGGTGGCGGCGGGGCCGTAACCGGTTGCCGGCCTGCGGCGGCGCCATCTACCCGTTTGATGGAAGGGTCCAGCACGCGTAAAAACGGTTTGCCATCCATGTAGGAGAAGGCAAATTTTCCGTCGAGATCATCGGTGAGGGAATAGCCGTATAACGATAGCAGCTTATTCTTTTCCTTGTCCCAGTTGCGGAGGGTATCAAAATAGAACGGGCCGTTTTTCTGCAAAAGTTGCAGGAACAGCGCTGTTTTGTGAACGCATAAAGCATGTTCTGTTTCGTCGCAGGTGCAATGCGTATCAAAAAAACGTTCTTCATTCCGTTGAATGATCAGCGGAAACTCTTTCCCATTAAGCGTAAGCACGGCTTCTACCTTTTCATCTTTGGCCAGGTTTATTTTGGCAGGATGTTTTTTGGCGATTTCCTCTGCCTGCGCCAGTATGGTACCTGAGGTGAGCAGTTTAATGGATTTAATATCGATAGACTTCATTTTAATCAGCGTATGCTGCTGATCAAACTGTGTGTCGAAGCTCTCGAAATGATTTTTGTCCAGCATTTCCTGGAGCTGGAACAGCGCTGCGGCTTCATGCCGGCAAATGTCGCCCAGGTTGTAAGGGCATTGGCACCGGATGGACATACCGGTTGTTTCTCCATACTTGTTGATGGAAACACGGTAATAATTGGCATGTGTGTCGCTCTTTACGCGGAAGGTAGCTGTTTTCAGCACCGGGTCTGCCTCGATGAGTTCAACGCCCCCGGAAGAAAAAATACGCTTCCCCCTGCGGATCACTTCATCAGTGCCGTTGTTGTAAACATATTTTAGCAAATGGGGTAGCGACATACTATACGTTGTTGCCCGCTTTTTATTATCAGCAAAAGGGTTAATAGATATATCAAAAAAACTTAACAGCTGATAAAAAGGCAATCCACAAAAGTAAGCAGAAAATTTCTAATAACCCGCAGCCAGGCCATTAACAACCCGTTAACCGCTTTCTGTTCACGGCGTCGTTGCTGCACCTTTTTTTCAATATAATTTTCTTTAAATATAGATGCCTGTTTATCAACTATTTACCGTATACGATCCAGGTATCTTTCCAGCGAAAAATCTACGGCTTCCCTTGCGCCGGTTTTAATATATTTTCCAAAAGCGCCATACATGGCATCATATTTCAGCGGTTTTATGGCGACATGCAGGGCATTAATTTCTTTTGCTGATACGGGAATATTATTCGGATAACTGTACATCACTGATACTGTTTTCCTGTCGGAAGATACCTGTATAACATCTCCCACCAGCAGGCAGCCCTCCCCGGCAGGGGCATACAACACGTTGCCACCGGGAAAATGGCCACCGCATAATATCAGCCTGATACCGTCCCATAACGGCAATTCGTTGCCATCCCATAGTTTGATCACGTTATCATGCCGTTGCAGCCACTCCGCGTCCAGCTGATGTACATAAACGGGGATATCGCCAAAAGCCTGGCTCCATTCCACCATGGTAGAAAAATAATGCGGATGGGAAAGGGCGATGGCTTTGATGCCACCCAGCTGCTGAATAATATTAATCGTAGAGGCGTCGAGGTTAGCAATGCAATCCCAGAGGATATTCCCCGAAGGGGTAACCAGTAAATGCGCCCGCTGCCCGATGGCAAAATCCGGCGTGGTATAAATGGCATACAGATCAGGCGCTACCATTTCTATTATGTTCCGGTGGGTTTTCTGCACCTGTTCCAGCGTGGTCCAGCTCTGGCCGCCGGGATTTACATATTGCCGGTCATCTTCGCAGATGGGGCAATGTCCCGGCGCCTGGTCTGTGGCATCATATTGCACGCCGCAGGTACTGCATAGATAGTGTGTCATGGCATTATCTTTTAGAAAAAAGAATATAGGATTTTTTGGTTAAAGTGGGGGAAGGCTTTCTGCCTTTGTCTTGACAATTTTTCCATCGCCTTCGGCGATTGTTCTGAACGCCGGCCACGGCGCCGGAAATGGAACAAAGCCGGCCAACCATCTTCAATTGGTGATAACAGGTTTGTTTAACCCAGCTATTTGCTGTAAAATTGTGGCGGAAATTAATCTTCCGGAAGACGTTAGCACCTTAATACTAACGTCTTTTTTATTTATTCAAGTCCTTGACCTATTCCTTTACAGTTAGCAGGCAACTGCACCTGACAATAAGCAAAGGTTGCTGGATAATAATACTGATTATGAATAATTATACCATTCCTGTTTATAAGCCAACCCTGGGTGAGAAGGAAAAAAAGAATGTAATGGAGTGCCTTGACTCTACCTGGATTTCTTCCAAAGGAAAATTTATTACAGCATTTGAACAGGAATTTGCCAAATATATTGGCGTTGATCATGCAGCATCCGTATGCAACGGTACCGTAGCCCTGCACCTGGCATTGGTAGCACTTGGCATTGGCCCGGGAGACGAGGTAATAGTGCCCAGCTTAACCTATATCGCCTCCGTTAATGCAATCGCCTATACCGGCGCTACTCCGGTTTTTGTAGATTCCCTGGCAGATACCTGGCAGATGGATCCCAGGCATGTGAAAAAGAAAATTACCAGCAGAACCAAAGCAGTAATGGCTGTTCATTTATATGGACATCCCTGCGAAATGGATACACTGGTAAGTATCTGCCGGGAAAACGGCATCTTCCTGATAGAAGACTGTGCAGAAGCCATCGGCAGCAAATACAAAGGTCAGTATGTGGGCACCTTTGGCGATGTGTCTACCTTTAGCTTTTTTGGCAACAAAACTATTACAACCGGCGAAGGAGGTATGGTAGTCACTAACGACCAGACACTCTACGACCGCCTGGTTCATTTTAAAGGCCAGGGACTCGCCAAACACCGGGAGTACTGGCATGATGTAATTGGTTATAACTACCGGATGACCAATATATGTGCGGCAATCGGCCTTGCGCAGTTATCAAGAATAGAAGAAATCATTGCAAGGAAAAGGGAAATTGCCCATACCTATCAAAAAGCCTTTGAGGGAACTCCTGTGTCTTTCCATAAAGAAGACGGGAACGTTTTTCATTCGTATTGGATGTGTTCTATACTGGTAAAAAGTGCAGATGAACGGGACGAACTACGGGAAGTATTAAAAAAAGCAGGTATTGAAACAAGACCTCTCTTTTACCCTGTTCATACCATGCCCATGTATTCTTCAAAATATGAAAGGCATAAAACAGGAGAAGATCTTGGCTGGAGAGGAATTAACCTACCAAGCTTTCCGGACCTTACTGAAGCGGAAATCACTCATATTGTCAATACGATTCTTTCCTACTACCAAAATAACGCGCTGCAGTTTGTGATATGAATAAGAAAAAGATTGGCATTCATGCCACGGGATTTATCGGATGGGGCGGAGGGATTGATTTTCTTAAGCTGATCATGCGGGGGATTCTCGCAACCGATAAATACGAAGTTATTCTGTTAATCCCCGATAATAGCCCCCGGCCCGGTAAAATCAACCGGTTGCTGTATACGCTGGGATTAAAAAGCAAACCACTGGCTGCTGATGACAAACGTACTCACTTCAGTGAATTTATCCCGGAAATAAAAATGGAGATATACAGGGGCATACCCGGCCTCAATACTGCTATTAAAAAACATCAGGTTGCGTTGCTTATTCCCTGCCTGGACGTGTTGCCTGATGAAGTAAAAGCACCATGGATCGGCTATTTGTACGACTTTCAACATAAATATCTTCCTCAGTTCTTTCAGCAGGAAGAAATACAACGAAGGGATCAGTATTTTAAAAAAATGCTGGATGCCGCCCAAAAGATCATTGTTAATTCCAGGGCCGTAAGGAGTGACGCAGATAAGTTCTATCCAGGTCATGGAAGTGAAATCGTGAGTCTTCCTTTTACACCGGTATATAACAGGAAGTTACTCCGGGATAACTATGACGAGCTTAAAACCAGGTACGGTCTTCCGGAAAAATACTTTATGATATCCAACCAGTTTTGGTTGCATAAGTCGCACCTTACTGCTTTCCGCGCATTAAAAATACTAAGTGAAAACACCCCCGAAAATATAGCACTGGTTTGTACCGGCAACACTGAAGACAGCAGGGATGCAGCCTACTTTGCCTCGCTGAAAGAGGAGATCCGGCGTATGGGCATGGAACAAAGGGTTTATTTTCTGGGATACATTTCAAAACAGGATCAGATCGGGATATTATTGCAGGCGATTGCACTTATTCAGCCTACCTTATTTGAAGGGGGCCCGGGCGGGGGAGCCACTTATGATGCCATTGCATTTGGTAAACAGGCTATCATTTCTGATATTGACATTAACAAAGAAATTAGCAATCCGCTTGTTACTTTTTTCCAGGTTGGCAACGAAAAAGACCTTGCGGGGAAAATGTTACAGGTACTACACCAATATCAACATGAACGTTATGTTGTAAATGACGAACAATTAGCGGCAGTATCTGCAGCAAGGGTAAAACTGCTGGGCCAGGCGTTAGATAAGGTGATAGAAAATGCTTTGAATAAATAAATAAACAAATTAACGATGAAAAACATTTATATCCTTGGTGCTGGCGGGCTTGCAAAAGAAGTATATTTTTTAATCCACCAGATTGGAGGCTACAACATTAAAGGATTTGTTGACATTGTTGCAGGCGCTTCCATTAAAATAAGCGGAAAAGAAATACCGGTGTTAGGTGAAAAAGAACTGCCTCTTATAAAAGGAGCATCACTTGCCATTGCTATTGGAAATCCGGCCGTTATTCAGAAGCTGGCAACTACCTTTGGAGCGGATTTTGATTTTCCCAATCTCATACATCCTAATGTAGTAGCGGATTTTGAAAACATCGTATTGGGCCGGGGCAATATTATAAACGCCAATTGTTCTTTCACCACATTTATAACCATCGGCTCTTTCAACATCTTTAACCCAGGCATTACCATTGGCCATGATGTAATTATTGGGAATCACAATCTCCTGAATCCCGGAGTAGCTATTTCAGGATTTGTTAAAATAGGCGACGCCAATCTCATTGGTGTGAGAGCCACTGTACTAGAGAACAAAACCATTGGCAACAACAGTGTCATAGGTGCCTCCAGCCTTGTTTTGAAAGATGTGCCTGATGAGGTAACAGTAATTGGCGTACCGGCCGTGATAAAGAATAAACGACAGGCGCCTTAAAAAATTGATCCCGGAGGAGATACCATTTTTATCCCCTCCAGGCACTACAGGCATCAGGAATGAGCAATAAGCTCCCCATCCCTGAACAGCGGCAACACATTCGCACCATCAGCAGTAAGGCAGTAATGTATATCCTTTTCCAGGCCATATTGCGCCAGGCGCTTATAATGGGAGGCCTGCTTCATGAAAGTATAGATATCTTTTTTAGCTGAGTAGTAAAGGGTTTCCGCAGCAATGGCGGAGTCGCAGTTTACATCAAAGTGTTGTTTGATGCGGCTTACCACGGCACCGGCGAACAGGGTGTCTTCCATGTTTACGCGGTCTTTCCATGCAGCACAGCCCAGGATTACATTTTGGTTTTGCGCTACCAGGTAATCGCAAACGGCGCTGATATTAGGGAAGGAGCCGGTAATGATCTGGATGGCATCTTTGGCCATGTGTAATAATTTGGTACCGTTGGTAGTGGTGAGTACCAGCGTTTTATTTTCCACGAATTGACGCGGGTATTCAAAAGGTGAGTTACCGTATGCCAATCCTTCTGCGATCCTGCCATCTCTTTCGCCGGCGGTAATACCGCCAATGGCGCGGCCTATATTCACACATTCCTCTACGCTGGCTACCGGTATTACACGGGAGGCGCCGTTATAGAGAGCGGTGCAAATGGTAGAAGTAGCGCGTAACACATCTATAATAACTACGATGCTGTTTTTTACATCAAATAAATGTAATAATGCCGGAGATAAACATACTTCCAGACTGGGTTTGTTGCTTTCTGTCATTCAGTTGTGTTTTGCTTTAATCAAGGATCACCCTCCACTTCTCACTCTCTGCATAATCCTTAATGGTATTATTCCTTTCCTGCAGGAGCCTGGTCATATATTTTTGCAGGTAGAACCGCTCAAATACTCTTCCGAACCAGCCATAAGGGGTGCCAAAGTCCATGATATCAATCATCACGGTGGCATTTTCTATTGGTTTAAAATAATGTTCATGGTTCAAATGGGTAAAATCTCCGTCGGTCATTTCATCAGTAAATGATTCGTTCTGACGCATGGCGGTGATTTTAGTGGTCAGTTCCCTCATTTTCCCAAGATGCTTTGCTCTCCAGGTCACTGTTTCATTGTAGGATATCAGGCCGTTGGTGCGACCTTTTATCGCATCTTCCTGCCGGTGCGACATACTTCGCTTGTGTAGCGTAATGCTCCTGCTCAGGTCGAATACCCTTTCCAGTGGGGCATAGATAACGGTAGTTAAATGAATAGTAGGCATAGATATGGCAATAAAATACAAAAATTCCGGTGCACCGGAAACTTTCCAGGCACCGAAATTAACAACTTTAACCGGCTATTCATACATATTCCTAGCCCAGGAAAGGCACTTTTACCACTTTTGCTTTCAGGGCCTTGTCCCTTACTGCAATAAAAATTTCCGTATCCAATGCAGCAAAAGCTGTTTTCACATAGCCAAGACCGATAGCCTTCTGCATAGATGGCGATTGGGTACCGGAAGTTACGCGGCCAATGATATTACCTGCAGCATCTTTAATTTCGTAATCGTGGCGCGGAATGCCTTTATCTACCATTTCAAAGCCTACCAGTTTTTTGGTAACGCCTTCTGCTTTTTGTTTTGCGAATAACTCACTGGAGGTAAATGGTTTGGTGAATTTGGTGATCCATCCCAAACCGGCTTCCAGCGGGGAAGTAGTATCGTCAATATCATTTCCGTAGAGGCAGAAACCCATTTCGAGGCGAAGGGTATCGCGGGCGCCCAAACCAATAGGTTTCAGCCCCTTAGGCGTTCCTTCTGTGAAAATGGCATCCCAGATCTTATTTGCAGCCCCGTCTTTATCTTCAAAATATATTTCAATACCACCGGCGCCGGTGTAACCTGTAGCGCTGATCACTACATTATCCACACCCGCAAAAGTTCCTTTGGTAAAGGTGTAATACTTCATGTTCACCAGGTCCACTTCTGTGAGCGGCTGCAGAATGCTGGTGGCATTAGGTCCCTGGATGGCCAGCAAACAGGTTTTATCGGAAATGTTGTGCATTTCCACTCCTTTGGTGTTGAACCCGGAGATCCAGTTCCAGTCTTTTTCAATATTACTGGCGTTTACCACCAGCATGTATACCTTATTTTCTTCAATGCAATAAACGAGCAGGTCGTCTACAATGCCACCTTCATTGTTGGGTAGGCAGCTGTACTGGGCTTTACCGGCGGTTAACTTGGAGGCATCGTTGCTGGTAACACGCTGGATCAGGTCCAGTGCGTTTTCGCCCTTTAAAATAAATTCGCCCATGTGGCTTACATCAAACACACCGGCGTTGGTACGCACCGTCTGATGCTCATCGTTAATGCCAGTATAGGAAATAGGCATGTTGTAACCTGCAAAAGCAGCCATTTTGGCGCCCAGCGCAATGTGTTTCTCTGTAAAAGGCGTGTTTTTCATACTTTATTTTTAAAACGGGGCAAAAATAGGGATTTGGGAATTATTAACGGTCAACATAAAACGGCGTATGACTTTTTTAAGACGAAGACATACATTATAAATACTTAAAATACAATGATATAGTCAAAAGAATTGAAGGGCTAAATGCGCTTTGGCCGTCTGTAATTCGTAATTTTGCCCCAACACCCAAAAACAGATTAGCTGTGAAAAAGATAACCTGGCTGTTACCATTGGTAGTTGTAACCACCTGCATTTATGCACAGAAAAAGGAAGACCGTAAAACACTTGGAAACTTGCAAGCGCATATCAGTTACCTGAGCAGCGACAAGCTGGATGGTCGTAGTACAGGCGCTCCCGGCGAACGGCTGGCAGCCACCTATCTTTCTGCGCAAATGCAGCAAATGGGGCTGACACCTATGGGCGAAGATGGTTTTTTACAGGCGTTTACCGTGAAAGAAACCCGTGAACCATCGGCCGACTGCCAGATGAGCATTGGTGGAAATAAACTGGAAGCAGGCAAACAATTTGTGCCACTGCCTTTTAGCGCCGGCAAAACAGCCAGGGGTGAGGCTATTCCCGGGGTGAACGAGCCCGATAACATCTGGCTGATCAATGTAGCAGAACTGGACACCGATAGCCGGAAAAGCATGGCGGAACAGTACCTGCAACAAACACAGGTTGCCGAGAAAGCCGGCGCCACCGGCGTAGTATTTTATAATGGGAAAGAAACCAGTGCCGAAGTAATGAAATGGCTGGATCAACGGCCCCAGGCTACCGGTATCCCGGCGGTTTGGGTGGATGCCGGTGTCAGCAAAAAACTGGGCGCCGACGATGCCGATGGATTTCCTATCCAGATGCAGATAGCCTTCAAAAACATTCAACGCAACGGTACCAACGTGGTGGGCTATATTAATAATAAAGCGCCCAGGACCATTGTGATTGGCGCGCATTACGACTACCGCGGCTGGGATACCACCGACAAAACAGAGGACAATGCCAGCGGAACCGCCGCCATGCTGGAAATAGCCCGCTTACTGAAGAACTCCCGTCTTCATAACAACAACTATATCATTATCGCCTTTTCAGGAAAAGAACAGGGACTGTGTGGCTCTTCTTACTTCGCCTCCCATAGTAAGGTAGACCTTTCGCAGGTGAACTACATGATCAATATGGATGGCATCGGTACCCTGAACCCGGGTACCGCATTACAGATCGGCGGTACCGGCACTTCTCCCGGATGGTCCGCCATCATCCAGCAGGCCGCTACCAAAGAGCTGCCCCTGGTATATGATTCCAGTGGTATCAGCAATTCTGATCACGCATCTTTCTACAAAAAAAATATACCAGTACTTTATTTCTGTAAAAACACCCCGGCGGCGGCAGATAAAGTAAATTACGACGGCACCCTGCATGTGCTGAAACTGGTATATAATATCATCGACAAAACCAATAACAGGGACAAACTTGCGTTCAGCAGCATCCAGTGAGGCGCCCGAATTAAGATCGCTTCAAAATTTGCGGTTTACATATAAGTGCGAAATGTATATTTTCGCATAAATACGTAATTCGCAAAATTTCAATTTATCCCTTTAAATGGAAGAGAAACTGGCACTTATATACCGGTATTTCCAGCTGCTGGAAAGCTTTTCAGCAGATCCCGTTGAATTTGCCAGGATCTTCCATCCAAATATTATTCAGACTGAATATCCAAACCAGCTCTCGAATGAAATTAAACAACGGAACTTTGACATCATGCTGGAAAGCATGGTCACCAATAAAATAATTTTGAAAGCACAGCATTTCAGTGTACTGAAAGTGGTGGAGTCGGGTAATACCCTGGTGGTAGAAGCCAAGTGGACAGGGGAAATAGGTGTAGATGCAGGACAATTCCGGCGGGGACAAATAATGAAAGCATTCATTTGCACTATCATAGAATTTCGCGACGGGAAAATTTACCGGCAGCGCAACTATGATTGTTATGAACATTAAAGCTATGAGATCATGAAAAAAATATTATCACTCCTGGGTATTTCGCTGTTACTGTTTGCGTGTAACCATACCCGTAATGATGAACGCAATACCGACAGATCGGCCTACGACATTATTACTGAAAAATGCTACGTGTACCGTGAGTTTAAACCAGTTTCCAATCCGCTAACCGATTCCGTACTGCAGCTGAGAAAAGAGCTGACCGATTACCTCGACCAGCACCAGTACAAAAGACATATGGCAGGAAAGGATAGCCTCCTTTTCCGTCGCGAAAACGGCCAGGAAGTGATCATTGAGCTGCCTACGCCACAGGATATCTGGGAACAAAGTACCATCATCGTTTTTGATCCGCTGAAAAATCCTTTGTTCGTAAATTTACACAAAGGCACCGCCCAACTGGAACATTACATTCAAGCAAAATAATCAGATAAGAGTTTGCCGATCATACAAAACATCAGACTAACTGTAGATGCAGTCGTATTTGGATACATTCCAAAAGAAGGCATTGTGGTACTGCTGATCAAGCGCACCATAGAGCCCTACCTGCACAGCTGGGCCCTGCCCGGCGGCTTTGTGCTGGATGAAGAAGCCCTGGAAGCAGCCGTTACCCGTGAACTGCTTACCGAAGCCGGTGTAAATATCAATTACCTTGAACAGCTGTATACTTTCGGGCTGCCCGGCCGCGATCCGCGGGGAAGGGTAGTATCCATCGCTTATTTCGGCCTGGTAAATCCGACCAATTTCAAACTCGCCGCCAGTTCTGATGCTGAAGACGCCAAATGGTTCAATATAAAAGACCTGCCCACGCTGGCCTTTGATCATGCCACCATTATCGATATCGCTGTACAACGCCTCCGCAGCAAAATCCGTTATGAACCTATCGGGTTTGAACTGCTGGATAACAAATTTCCTATCGCCGACCTGGAAAAACTCTACGAAACACTGCTGGACCGGCCTATCGACCGGCGTAACTTCCAGAAGAAGATCAATCACCTGGGGATACTGATTGCACATAACGAAAAGCAAAAACAGGTATCGCAGGGAAGACCTGCAAAACTGTTCAGCTTCGATGAAGCCCGGTATTTTAAACTGAAGAAAGAAGGAATGACGTTTGAGATATAAGTGCGGCATTGTACACTGCCCCGTTTGTCACAACCGGCAGGCGGTTCCTGCATACATACCCTTGCAGCTACGCATCGGAAGCAGCTGATTACAGTATTTTAAAACACCTGCACAAGCCGGTTTTCTATTTTGTGTATTTTTTACAAGAAATATTTTGGAAATCCAAAAAGCGTTTCTATATTTGTGTAAGAATTACACAAAATAGCTCAAACATGCAAAACACAAAGCCCACAGGAGTTATTATCGCCAGGTTCCAAACACCTTCCCTTCATGAAGGTCACCTGGAGCTCATCCGCCAGGTGAAACAAAAGCACAACCGTGTAATCATTATACTTGGCGTTAGCCCTGTAAGAGGCAGCCGTAAAAATCCGCTGGATTATTATACCCGCGAGCGGATGATCAAACAACAGTTCCCCGAAATCATTGTACTTCCCCTGAGCGATCAGAAAAGTGATACGGTATGGTCACAAAAACTGGATGAGCTGCTTCACAGTAATTTTCCCCATGAAACCTTTTTATTGTATGGCAGCCGTAACAGTTTTATGGATACCTATTCCGGCAAATTTAAAACGGAAGCCCTCCCTCCGGTGCAGGATTATAACGCCACCGCCATGCGGGAAGCCATATCCGATAAGGTGTTTGATACAGAAGAATTTCGTGCAGGTATCATCTATAATACCTATAACCTTTTCCCTTCTGTATATGCAACGGTGGATATCGCACTTTTCAGGAACAACAAAACCGAATTGCTGCTGGGCCGTAAACCCAATGAAAATGTATGGCGCCTGCCCGGCGGATTTTCCGACCCAACAGACGATAACTTCGAAATGGCCGCCGCCAGGGAATTACAGGAGGAATGCGGTACTGTGGAAACAGGCCCTATGCAATATGTTGCTTCCCTGAGAGTAAACGACTGGCGCTACCGCAGCGAAGTGAATAAAATTATTACCACCCTGTTCGCCACCGATCTGCTGTATGGAGAGCCCGCTGCAGGCGATGACCTGCAGGAAGTACGCTGGATAACGGTAACGGATATACCCGGTTTAATCGCCAAAGGTGAAATCAATGATACCCACATTCCCCTGCTGGCAAAACTGACAGAAAAATATATTGACTAAGACTAAAATACTGAGACATGACAAAGGAAAATCTTATCCTCCTGGCCGATGCTTATAAATACTCCCACCATAAACTGTACATCCCCGGCACTCAATTTATTTACTCCTACCTGGAAAGCCGGGGCGGCAAATTTGAGGAAACCGTTTTTTACGGACTGCAATATTTCCTGAAAGAATACCTGAGCGGAGTGGTATTCACCAAAGAAAAGCTGGACGAAGCCGAAACCGTGCTCACAGAAGTATTTGGCAGGAAAGATGTATTTGACCGCAGCCGCTTCGAATACATCATTGATAAATATGGCGGTAAACTTCCGGTACGTATCAAAGCTGTTGCAGAAGGTACGGTAGTGCCTGTACGAAATGTACTGATGACCATTGAAAATACCGACCCTGAATGTTTCTGGCTCACCAACTTCCTCGAAACATTACTGATGCAGGTATGGTACCCCTGCACGGTAGCTTCTGTATCCAGGGAAATAAAGAAAGTAGTAAAGAAATACTATGACGAAACGGCCAGCCCGGCTGCCTTTGCAGGTATCGACTTTGTACTGAACGACTTTGGCTTCCGTGGCGCCAGCTCTGTGGAAAGCGCCGGTATAGGCGGAAGCGCCCACCTGGTAAACTTTTCAGGCAGCGACACCATTCCCGGTTCTGTATTTGCAAAAAATTATTACAATGCACCTACCGCACCCGGTTTATCTATCCCTGCTACAGAGCACTCCGTAGTAACCCTCCTCGGGGAAGAAGGTGAACTGGAAATATTCAAACATATACTGGATAGTTATCCTACCGGTACCATTGCCTGCGTATCAGACTCCTACAATATTTTCAGGGCATGTGAAGAATACTGGGGCACCGCTTTAAAAGAACAGATCCTGAAAAGAGATGGTACTCTCGTGATCCGCCCCGACAGCGGAGACCCGGTACAAACCTTGCTCCGCATCTTTACCATCCTGATGGATAAATTCGGCTACACCACCAACGAAAAAGGATATAAAGTACTCCCTCCGCAGGTGCGGGTGATCCAAGGCGACGGCATCAGCTATTCCTCTATTCCCGGCATATTTGAAGCATTAAAGCAAGCCGGCATCAGCGCGGAGAACCTCGTATTAGGCATGGGCGGCGCCTTACTGCAACGTGTAAACCGCGACACCCAGGAATTTGCCCTTAAGTGCGCTTACGCCGTTGTAAACGGGGAATCCATCAACGTACAAAAAATGCCTGTAGAGCTGGATGCTACCGGCCATCTGCGTACTTCTTTCAAAAAATCCAAAGCCGGGAAACTCAGGCTTATAAAAGATAATAATACCTTCAAAACTGTAACTGAAGGAGAAGCGCCGGCATCTGCCGATCTTTTACATACCGTATTCGAAAATGGTGAAGTAACGCTTGGTTATACCTTCGATGAGGTGCGGAAAGCAGCAGCACTGTAAATTATTCTTATTTCTTCCAACCATGTTTACCTCAGAGAGGGTGTATCCGACCTACGATGCACCCTCTGTTATT
This sequence comes from Chitinophaga sp., assembly GCA_039593235.1. GTDB lineage: Bacteria > Bacteroidota > Bacteroidia > Chitinophagales > Chitinophagaceae > Chitinophaga. The sequence goes on from JBCNPS010000013.1 coordinate 19,223, forward strand.
TTTGATTAACCTGCATACAAAAAATCAACGCATTCCTTAACTTCATGTCATGTATTTACTCATACCCGGCCGGCATCACCTGCTCACAGATTTTCAGTTCAAATACCTGAACCGCCTGATCAAATGTAAACTGGAAGGCGAAAAAGACGTATATGGCCAACCGTTAGCCCCACAGGATATAGAAGGCGTGATTTTCGCCGTTACCTCCGCCAACCACCTCGGCACCAAACGAAACCCGGTTCCATTCTATCTCCGGGCCATGATCATCCAGGAATTTTCCAACTCCCTGGATGTACCGGTGTATGTATACGGTATCGACGATGTTGGGGTGATCAATGATTTCACGGAATACACCGTAAAAACGATCCGGCATTCCAGTGAAGGTATTCACTCCATCACCCCGGCTAATACCCTCGTTATTTGCTCCACAGCCGTTAAAGACATGTACATAAAACATGGCTTTAATATACTGCCTGCAGAATGGGATCCCGTAAGCAACCAGTTCACACAACCCATGCCCTGGGATGTGGTAAAACTGGTAGCACAAGCCGGCGACTGGCGCAAAAACAAAACCATCCTGGACCAGATGCACCCGGCATCTTTTAAAATATGGTCGCTGTACAACGTGGGGGAGAAGGTGCAGCAAATTCTGAAAGACCCTATCATTGGGGCTGACGGCGATCTTACTGCCACCCGCGATTACAACGTATACGTAAAACAAATGGACGACATCGCCGCCCAGAAATACCGGGAAACGGCGCCTTATATACAACCTGGCAATATCGGCGATATTGGCTGTGCAGCGGGCTCGTGGATTAAAATGGCCTGCGAAGATGATCGCCTGCATGAGTGTGACTTCTACGGGATAGAAGTATCCCGGCACCTGTATGATATCTGTCTTCAAAGAAAACACAATGGCGAATTTGCCAATCCATCTGTTTTCTTCTCACAAAAAAATGCAGTGACCAGCCTCGTATTTGAAGCAGGCAGCATGAATACCATTCATACTTCCTCGCTCACCCATGAAATAGAATCCTACGGCAGCCGGGAAGACCTGATAGCGTTTATACGCAACCGTTATAATGAACTGGTACCCGGTGGCGTATGGATTAACCGCGATGTAGTTGGCCCCGAAAATAAAGAGGAAATTATACTGCTCTGGCTCAATGAAGCCGATGGCGAAAATGATATAACGTTGCCCGAAAATGCTACCACGCAGGAATTGGCCACGTGGCTGGGGAAACTGTCTACTATGGCGCTGTTCAAACAATTTGCGAAAGACTTTCGCCGGCAGGAAGGATTTCAGCTTCCCTACGAATGGGTAACTATTGAAGAACAAACCTATGCACAGTTATCCATGCAAAATGCGTGTGAATTTCTTTTCAAAAAAGATTATCATGATAACTGGCTGAGTGAAATGCATGAAACATTTTGCTTCTGGAACTATGACGACTGGAAATCCGCTCTCGAAGAAGCCGGTCTGCGGCTGGATAACCTGTCGGCCACCTGGCGTAATGAATGGATTGTAAGTAACAGGCTGGAAGGTAAGGTACAATTGATGCGCCCGTGCAAAAATGGTGTACCCTTACCTATCCCTTTTCCTGTTTCGCATATGCTGCTTTTAGCAAGAAAATGATCTGTCACCGGGAAGTGGCTGTAAATCGCTTCCCGGTACCTCTCATAATCCATACTCTTTCCGTGGAATTATTTTTAATTGATTATCCTGTATTTGCGCAAAAAAGGCGTCAACAATAATATTAGCGTGAGAATATACATTCTCATAAAGGGTATTTGCTGCAAAAATAATCCGTAGAAAAAGAAACAGGAATGTGAAAACGAAAGATTTTCTTGTTAATATCAAAGAAAAAGAAAGCCGGAGTATGATTACTCCGGCTATTACCTAAACCTACAACTGTTACACTGTTAGTAACATATCTTAATTCGGATGAACTTCATTTAAAGGCACTTCTTCATAAGAAGCCACCATACGCTGCCTGATGTAACGTTTGGTAGATAATTTACCAATTCCCAGCTTTGCCATACCCATATCCATGATCATATATACCACTGGTACCACGATCAGTGTAAGGAACATGGAACTCATCAAACCCCCGATGATAGCCCAGGCCAAACCATTTTTAATAGAACCCACACCACCTGTTGCCAACGCAATGGGTAACATACCAATTACCATCGCAATGGTGGTCATCAGGATAGGACGCAAACGCGCATGGTTAGCATGGATCAGCGCCTGGTAAGTACTTTGTCCCTGTTCTTTCATCTGGTTGGTAAAGTCCACCAGGATGATCGCGTTCTTCGCCACCAAACCAATCAACATAATGATACCCATAATGGTAAAGATGTTCAGCGTATTGTTGGTAAGCGCCAATGCCAGTAATGCACCAATGATGGCCAGCGGAATAGAGAACAATACCACGAAAGGATAGATGTAGTTGTCGTACAACGCCACCATGATCAGGTACACCAGCACAATGGAGATCAGCAACGCCGCGCCCATTGTACCAAAGGAATCACCCTGGTTTTCGGCATCACCTCCAAACAGGTAGCTGATACCGGCAGGCTTATCCATTTTTGCCAGCTTATCGGCAAACTCCTGCGTAACCGTACCGGATGGCCGTCCCATTACCTGCGCCTGTACAGATACAGAAGTGTTTTTATCCCTTCTTTCCAGGTGGCTGGGGCCGGAGCCTTCCGTGACCGCAGCAAACTGCGACAACCTGATCAGCTGTCCTTTATCATTAATGAACTGTATATTGGAAACGTCTTCAAGATTCTTACGGTTGAAATCATCAAAACGGATGTTGATATCGTACTCGTAATCACCCTGGCGGAATTTAACCTTAGAGTCATCAGCAGTACCACTGAAAGCCGTTTGCATGGTACCACCCACGGCATCAAGCGTGAGGCCCAGTGCAGCCATCTTATCCCTGTCTACCTGCACATTAATTTCCGGGTTACCATCTTCTACAGACAGTTTTACTTCTGTAGCCCCACTGATGGTTTTGAGGGTATCCATTGCTCTTTTGGCGTAATTCATTACACTGTCGAGTTCCGTTCCCATTACTACCAGCTCCACGGGCGCACGCTCTGCGGTACCCAGGATACTCACGTCGGTAGTTTTTACTTTTACGCCCGGTAAAATGCCTTTCAGTTCTTTCTTGATCTTGGCGGCGTAAATATCGGAAGCATCCGCACGATGTTCAGGGTCTACCAGCATCACGGTGATCTCCGATTTATAAGCGGTGGACTGGGAGTTACCAAAACCATCCTCACTGGTTTGACCAACTGTAGTGATCAAACGGGTAATTTCCTTTTTCTTGTTAAGATATTTTTCTGCAGTACGGGTAGCCAGGTTGGTTTGCTCTACAGATGCGTCTTTCGGCATTTCCAGCATCACGATGAACTGGCCGCGATCACCTTTAGGTATAAACTCCCCACCAATATAACCTTTGCCTACCAGCATAAAGGAGGCAATCAATAAAACAACCGCCACAGCAATGGTAATTCTTTTATGACCCAGCGCCCATCTCAGGATGGTTGTCATCCAGTTGGTGAACTTCTGAAGCTGTGCTTCAAACCAGAGAATAAATTTCTCAAAAATGTTCTTACCAGTAATATGCTCCAGCTTACCAAAGCGGGATGACAACAACGGTACAATCATAAACGACGACAGCAAACTGAGCATCGTGGAAATCATTACCACCACGCAGAACTCGCGAAGGATCTTTGATACCAGCTCATTGGTTAACGAGATTGGCAGGAACACCACTACAATTACCAATGTGATGGAAGTAACGGTGAAGCCTATCTCTTTAACTCCATCAAATGCAGCACGAACACGGTTTTTACCCATTTCCATATGCCGGTAAATATTCTCCAGTACCACAATGGCGTCATCCACAAGAATACCTACCACCAGCGACAAACCTAACAGCGACATAAGGTTGAGCGAGAAGCCCATTAATTTCATACCAATGAAGGTAGCAATGAGGGAAGCCGGGATAGATATCATTACAAACAATGCACTGCGGATACTATGCAGGAACAACAGCATTACAACCGCCACCAGCGCTACCGCCAGGATAAGGTCATGTATCACCGAGTCGGCGGATTCCAGTGTAAAATCGGAGGAATCATTTGCCACCAGCATCTTCAGGTCATTGGCCGCATAATCTTTTTCAATTTTGCTGATGGTTTTCTTCATTTCCTCGCTCACGGTTACCGCGTTGGCATCCGTTTGTTTCTGCACCTGCAGTGCAATGGCGCTTACACCATCTACCCGGGCAATACGTTCTGCATCCTTCTGGGCATCCTGTACATCCGCTACATCCGTTAACCGCACCTGCGTGCCGTCTTCTGTTGTTTTCAGCACCAGGTTACGCAACTGGTCTACATTCTTATACTTACCTGCCAAACGGATCAGGATCTGTTCATTGGCAGTTTTTACCTTACCGGTAGGGAAGTCGAGGTTGGCATTGGTAATGATCTGTCGAAGCTGCAGTACAGACATATTGAAAGCCTGCAACTTCTTCGGATCTACGTTAACCTGTATTTCACGTTCCTGGCCACCAATCAGTGAAACCTGGGCCACACCCGGTAACCGCGACAGTAAAGGCTGCAGTTTTTTATCTACCAGGTCATAGAACTGCCTGTCGTCCATTTTTGCGGTGGCAGACAGCGTCATGATAGGAAGATCATCCAGGGAGAATTTATTGAGTGATGGCGGTTTGGCATCGCCCGGCAGATCAGCCAGGATCGCATTTACCTTACGCTGTGCATCCTGCAGCGCAATATCCACATCTGCATCACTGTTCAGCTCAACAGTAATAACAGAAAGACTTTCAGATGATTTGGAGATGATCTTTTTGATCTTTTCCATAGATGCCACCGCATCTTCAATCTTCTTGGTAATGGTACTTTCCACCTCGTTGGGGGAGGCGCCCGGGTATACGGTAGAAATGGTTACCATTGGGGAACTAAACTTCGGCAGCAGCTCATAGTTCAGCGATTTATAGCTCATCACGCCCAGTAGGGTGAGGATGGTGAATACCACCACCACTATCGTGGGTCGCTTAATTGATACTTCGGTAATCTTCATGTTGCAAAAATTTGGTCAAACACCAGATACATTTCCCTGCTTACTTTTTATCATTCTGAACCGTTACAGCAGCTCCTTCTGTCAGGTTGATCTGACCGCTGGTGATCACGGTTTCTCCTTCTTTCAGTCCTTCGCGTATTTCTACCTTATCGCCAACAATGCGGCCGGCTATCACTTTACGTTTCTTTGCCACATTGCCTTCCATTACGTAAATAGTATTACTGTTTACACCGCCTACAAATGCAGTACGGGCAATGAAAATTGTTTCGGTAGCATTCGGATCCACGAAGTGCGCAGTGCCGTACATGCCGGCTTTCAGGTCTTTGCCTTCAATATTGTTCACTTCCATTTCTACCGGGTAGTTGAGGGAGTTATCGCCTTTTGCCGCTATAAAAGTGATGGTACCTTCGTATTGTGTTTCAGGGAATACATTGGAAGTAACCTGTACTTTCTGGCCTTTTTTGAGTGTTACCACTTGTCCTTCCGGTACAGATACCGCCAGTTTCAGCCTGGATACATCCACGATATCGAACATTTTGTTACCTACAGAAAGGTAAGCGCCCTGTTCTATATACTTTTTATTGATGATTCCGGAGATAGGAGCTTTCACGTAAGTATCGCTTACCCGGCGGCTGGCGGCCTCATAGCGCGTTTTTGCGATATCATACTGCAGGCGTGCATCATCCATTTGTTTCTGGGTAACGCCTCCTGTTTTGAAAGCGCTTTCATATCTTTCTTTATCTACCTTCAGCTGGTCGAGATTCGCTTTTGCAGATTCGAGGTCGGTGTTGAGCAGCTGACCATCAATATAGGCAATGGGTTGGCCCTGTTTTACCATGCTGCCTTCATCTACCAGCAGTTTGGTAATACGGCCGGCGGTTTCCGCAAGGTACGTCAATTCGCGTACGGGTGCGAAGTTACCGTTGGCCAGGAATCCCTGGGAAAAATCATTGCGGGATACTTTCTGTACCAGCACCGGGATGTCGCCGATATTGCTTTGTTTTACAAATTCTGTTTTAGCCTCATTCGCTTTTTTGTTGGCGTTGAGTTTCCACATGATCAGTACTACTGCACCTATTGTCACCAGTCCCCAGATTATAAACTTTTTCATCTGCAAAATAGTTTGTGTGTTCTATCCTTGTTTTCGTTTATACGTTTAGTTTAGGAGGTCTTTTAAACTTCCTTTGCTTTTTATGATCTCCAGCTCTGCCAGCTTGTATTGCAGCAGGGCTTCGTTGTAGCTGTTTTGCGCATCTGCCAGGGATGTTTCTGCATTCAGCAGATCCGTTAAACCAGCCAGGCCGAGTTTGTAGTTATTCTGTGTGGAATAATACACTTCATTGGCGAGGTCCATGTTTTCCTTTTGCGTGGTGATGGTAGATAAGTTACTACGTATCAGCAGCTTGGCATTTTCGTAATCTGTGTTGAGGGTAAGCTCGGTGTCTTCCAGTTGTTTACCCAGCTGACGTAGGGTTACATTGGCCTGGCTAACTTTGGAGCGGCGGCCAAAACCATCGAAGATGGGCACCTTCAGCGATACGCCTATGGCTGCTGCGCCAAACCAGCTGGTGGAATTGGAAGGATCTTTTGAGAAGGCCCATTGCTGACTCATCCCGTTATAGGAATATCTTCCGAACAGCGACAATGATGGATAATTTTCCGCCTGGTAAGCTTTTTTCTGGAACAATTGCAGCTCTTCCTGTTTCTTCAGTAACCTGTATTCCGTTCTGTTCGCAAGGTTCATATCATCGTACTGCAACACGCCGGCGGCTTTGGTTTCAATGTCTTTCAATGAAGCCGGCGGCAGCAGGAAAGTAGATTGAAGTGGCATACCCATTACCTTTTTCAGGTTATTGGTTTGCGTGGCGTATTGGTTGAGCAACTGTGTGCGTTGCGTCATATTATTGATGAGGTTCACTTTGATACGGTCGAGGTCAATTTTCTTTGCCAGGCCGTTATCAAACTGTGATTTGGTGGCGCTTACCAGCTGTGTAAGCTTTTCGATATTACTATTGATAGTGATGATCTTTTCCTGTGTTACCAGCAGCTGGTAATAAAGTTGCGATACATTGTAGATCACATTTTCAACAGATTGTTCTGTTTGTATCTTATAGTATTCTTCTCCTGCCTTAGATGCTTTCAGGCCGGTGAACACTGCCTGGTTAAAGATCTGCTGACTAAGTTCTGCGCCTACGGTAGCATTGTACTTCACCCCAAAAGCTACCAGTATAGAGCTATCGGGCTTACCAAATACAGCACCGGGGATGAGCGATTTCTGCAGCATCAGGTTATCTGTATAAGAGGCATTACCATTTAGTTGAGGCAGGGCCTGGGAGCGGACTTCCTGGGTTTTGAACTTCCCCATTTCTTCGTCCATTTTGGTTCTGGCCAGTTGTTTATTATTGTTCAGTGCAAACTTCAGCGCTTCCTGTAAGGTTAGCTGCGTTTGGGCATAGCCATTATATACCCCTATCCCCATGAGGAGGACAAGCGTTAACTTTAATCGCTTCATAAAAAATAAATCTGTTAGCGTAGTAGTTTTATTCTTCTTCTTTTATTTGCAGGTACTGGTTTACCAGTTTATGTCCCCGGATGGTGGCGATGCCCAGTATAAAATGGGCGGTTACCTGTTCCATTACCTCGTGCATTTCATATTGATCTGCGGGGTATTGTTCCGGGTCGAAAGCTGCCTCCAGCTGCAGCTGGCGCATGCGTGCTACAATATCGATATGAAGATTCTGGCGGTATAGGCCTTCCGCCATCCCTCTTTCTAAATTTTTTTTGATGTTACAGAGCATGTTGTCCGACTTAAAACTCTCAATGCTGCGCCAGGTATCCGGATGGTATTTCTGGATTTCATGCAGCATTACCGGGTTCAGTGTTTTAGCCATATTGGTGATGTACTTCATGTTACGCACCAGCTCTTCAATAGCATTGGCTGTGGTTTGCAAACATTCATGGAAGTAATTAATATGGTTTGTCAGCAATTGCTGCATCCCTTCGTCTATCAGTGCCTGTTTATCCTGGAAATGCTCATATACAGTTTTTTTGGAGATCCCGCAGTCGCGGGCAATATCAAACATAGTTACTCCTTTCACACCGTAAGTTCTGAACATTTTCAGCGCTGTTTCCAGTATCCTTTCTCTCACAACCATGATTTCCGTTTATGCTTTTATTCCTTTTATAAAAACTTCGAGTAATTGCTTTTGTTTTTCTATCACCTGGTCCATCATTTCTTCGTCCAGATCCATATCTTCCCGGATATGATCCGGTACAGAAAAGCGCAGTCCCATAGTGGTGAGCACAAGCAGCTCAGCGGTTTGGGCGGGATCTTTTACTTTAAATTCCCCTGACGCAATTCCTGCTTTGATAATAGTCGTGTGAATATCAAATTCCCGTTGCTTTGCTTTCTTTTTTTCTTCGAGAAAAAGCGCTGAGTTATCCTGTAATATTTGAAATATTTCGAGCCGGCAAAATTTGCTTATAAAATCTTTCCGGAGATCAATGATATTATATAAGGCTTTAGCAGCCGATTTCACCTGTATTGCTTCTTTTTCCATTTGCTGGAAGTATGCTTCCGCAATTTTTTCCAGTACAGCAATGTGCATTGCTTTTTTATCCGGGAAATAGTAATACAATGATGCCTTGGAGCAGTGAAGATCATCTGCTATTTCATTCATTGTAGTTTTAGAAGCGCCATAATGAGTAAAACGCTTCAGAGCTGCCTCCAGGATCTTATCCCTCATTTCATCTTTAGCTTCTGTGTGCATTAACTTTTTGACTTTTTTAGTTTCAAGGTCAAAATTAGGGACTTTTTTTGAATTAGTAACTAAAGTTGACCTTTTAACATCCATTTAACTTTTCGAAGAAAAAAGTCAGAAAGTCAGGGAAGAGCGGAGGGAATCGCCTTCGGCGATTGTCTTTTTGCAGGATTTGGATGATTATATTGATTTGGATGATTTGATTTTCAGTATTTTATGAAATTATGAAAGTTGGTTACGGGAGAGATGAAACTGACCAATTATTGCCGGTTTCGCGGGTTTTATTTTATAGATTCTATAAACCTGGGAAAGAAGAAACCAGCTAATTGTGCTTGTTTGTTATATTATTTTATGGATTTATAAAGATAAAGGGGAGATGAAAGCGATTGATCACGCTTGCTTGCTGTATTATTCTTATAGATTTTATAAAGATAAAAGGGGGAGACGGAGCCAGCTGATTGCTTGTTTGTTGTATTATTTAAAGATAGAGGGTAGACGAAACCGACTG
>JBCNPS010000130.1:0-14421 GCA_039593235.1 Chitinophaga sp.
TGTTTGCGCGGTGAAAGATACGCGTGGTTTGCCGGCGCGGGCGCGTTTGGTGGTTACCAGCAATACGCCGCGGGAACTGCGCTGCCCCAGCATGATGGTGGATAATCCATCTTTCAGTACAGAAATGGATTCAATATTTTCCGGGTCTATAGAAAAGAGGTCGCGTTGTATACCGTCTACAATAGTAACCGGCACCTGCCCCCGCAACGATAAATTCATTTCGGTATTATCGTTGGGTTCAGAAGCGCCGGGTCTTGGAATATTCCCGATAAAGATATCCACATCAAAGTTGTTGCTGGTACCGGGATTCCGGAAACCGCTCACCTGCTGTGTGTACAGACCTGCCAGGCGGCCGGGCAAAGCATACGCATACAATGTAGCGGGCGTAGTAGAAAGCTGGTTGGTATATACCGTAGCAATGGAGCCTACTGAACTTTTTGTAGATGCTTCCCCGTAGAGTACAGGAATACGCTGCGGCAAGGGAATAAACAGTTCATCCATACGCAGGGTGAGCGCAGTAGTATCTTTCACCTGCTGTTCCATTTCTTTGTAACCGGGGTATTTGAAAACCAGTGTACTGTTTTGCGCAGCGCGGATGGTAAATGCGCCGTTGGCATTGGTGCTGGTACTGTCGCCGGTATTTTTTATGAAGATGGCAACCCCTGCAAGCGGTTGCCCGTAATTATCTATCAGCCTGCCGGTGATGGGGCCGGTTTGCTGGGCCTGCACGTTCCCGCAAAGCGCAAGTACAAAACAGGCAAAGGCTGGAATATATTTTTTGATGTAGTTGTGAGCCATTGTATCAGTTTTATGGAACGGAGGTTATTGACATTTGAAAGTGTACACAAAAGGAGCCGCAGTATTGCTGAACCCAACCTTTACCGTACCGGTGGCATCTGTAAAGAAGTATTCGATCTTCTCCAGTGTTTGTCCTTCCTGCAGGTTAAAGAATGCCCGTGGCCAGATAGTAATGGCAGATTTTTTACCGGTGTAAGGGGTCAGTTTTGTACCGTCTGTTTGCGTGCATACTTCCAGCACCTGCCCGTTGCTGGTATAACCTTTTGCACACAGGTAAATATTGCTTACGCCATTGAGGGCGGTTTGCACTACCTCCGGGTCAAAGCTCATGGTGAGGAAATCATTATCGGTAGCCGAACCCGGTGTTACTGCCGCTATCTGCGGGTTACAGAAATCGATGAGATCACCCTGGCCATCTGTTATGGAGAAGCAATCTTTGAACTGGCACTTGTATACGTTATTGGAACCGAATACATCGCTGAGCCCATCGCTGCTGGTGCCAAGGAAGTAGCCGGTTTTAAACTGCATATTTTCCGGACCGGGTTTGATCACCATGGTTACATCGATGTTATCCTTTACGCCCTGCGGTACATTATAGGCCTGTTCTGTCCAGAACACCACCCATTCCAGGTCGTCTGTCATATAGTTGCCGCCCATGCCGAACCTGTCTTTCAGTGCGGCAGGCCATGTTTTCCCGCTAGCGGTAACGGTTGACGGCACCGGCACCATTTTACCATTGCCGTATGAATGAGTGGTAAAAGTGATGGTTGAATTAGTGGCGGCGGCCCAGCTTTTAGGCGCCAGGAAACCAACGATCAACCTTACATTGGTGCGTCCGCCATCCGCTACATCGATGCGGTTATGCATGGTAATGGTCATTTCCTGGTCCGCCTTCGCAGAAGAGGGCTGGTCCACCCCGTCGAGGAATACGCAACCGGCCAGCAGGAGCAGGAACAGGACGATACCGTAAGTATATTTTTTCATAACGCGTTGCATTGTGTTGGATCAGGGATTTAATCTTTCAAGAGTGTAGAGGTAGGTATTGGCCGTGCAACCCGGGCTGAACGAAAAGCTCATGTTGCGTTTCCCGTTTACCACCGGGTAGGTGAAGGTAGTGCTTACCGGTGTGCTGATACCTGTTTGACTAAAGCTGATCCGGAAAGGATATTTGGGATCATCCAGTGAATAGCTGCCGTTTTTGCTGACCACAAAGGGCAGTGGATTTTCAATGGTATATTGAAGATCGGTGGTGAAACGGATCCTGAACTTTGTGAAGTCGGTGAGCGTGGTGATATCCACACCATTGCGCACGGCCTTAACGATACGCCATTCGCCGGCAATATCTTTTACCGGTTCGGGCACCATTATTTCATTGCGGTGGCAGGAGTTGATGATGAGTACCAGTATTGGCATCAGTAAACATACCGGGAATCTTGATTTCATATTTTTACTTTTTACCAGGATGGATTTTGTTTTAACTCCGGAGATTTGGCTGTTTCACCCTGGGGGATCGCCCACAGGTACATAGCATCGCGGAAATTATGTTTGCGTACAGGAAAGATGGTATAGGTTACATTTGCACCGTTTCGTCTTACTTCCATACCGGTCATCTGTTTATTTTCCGTTTGGGCGGCTATTTTCCATCTTCTTACATCCCAGAAGCGATGTCCTTCAAAAGCCAGCTCCACTCTTCTTTCCGCGTGAATGGCTTCCCGCATCTGTTCTTTAGATAACCCTGCCGGAAGTTCGTAAGGCAACAACCCCGCGCGTTTACGCACCAGCCCCACCGCGTTATATACTTCGGCTACCGGGCCGGCGTATTCGTTCTGTGCTTCGGCGTAGTTCAACAATACTTCTGCGTAACGCATCAGCGGGAAGCAGCGTTGTGAACCATGTATAAAGTTGGCCGCAATGTTTTCATCCAGCATTTTGTTGGTGTAGTAACCGGTGGGGGTTCCCGCGTGTACGGCATCCTGGCTCACCCCTTTGCCATCAGGACCCAGGAAAATATTAACCGGTTCTTTCAGCCCGGTGTTCTGGATCAGCGGCGTTTGGTCGCGGATCACGGAGTACGCCAAACGGGGATCGCGGTTGCTGTATGGGTTGGCCGCATCATAACCGGACGAAGGATCTGTAATGGCTTTACCGTTTGCCATGCCGAAGGCGTCTACAAAGTCCTGGTAAGGAAAGCCGCCCTGGGCGCCGTTCCTGGATGGTGGTTGCCAGGCCGATTCCAGTTCACGGTTACCACCCTGCATTTTGGCGAGGATATATTCCGGGTTCACCCGGAGGGTAAATACTTTATAAAAACCATAGCCGGGAGCGGTGGCATTGTCTTCGTTCAGCGAATAAGCGGCCGTGTTCATCACCGCCGCCGCCGCATCGGCTGCCAGTTTCCAGCGTTCCGGCACATTGTCGGGATAGCAGGTGGCGGCATCGGCTTTATTGATACCACCTCCGTTGAAGAGGGGGCTGGCGGCGTATAGCAGCACTCTTGCTTTCAGCGCCATGGCGGCGCCGCCACTGGCGCGGCCATAGTCTTCCCGGATCCTAACCAGCGGTAACACCGCAGCGGCGGCATCGCATTCCGATATGATATAGTCCACACACTCTTTATAGGAGTTGCGCACGGCGGGGATCTTATCTTCCACATTATACACGGAGTCGCCGATGAGGGGAATACCGCCATAATGTTTTAACAGATCGGCATAATACCATGCTCTCAGGAAGCGCGCTTCCGCGCTCATCACGTTGCGGATATACGACGGGATGGGCGAGCCGGGCAGGTGCTTCAGCAGCTGGTTCACCCTGCGGATATTGGTATACGGCGTGTTCCAGGCATCGGCGCTGATGATGGAAGGGTTTACGGTACCCGTGGCAAACTGGATAGACGTGGTTACCGTAGCGGATTTTTGCGGCTCCGCTTCGTCGCAGGAGGCGTCGAGACCACCGTTACCAAAGCGGGTAGCGCTTTCCGCGAAACCAATGTCGATGTAAATGTTGGTGAGGAAAGCAACTGTACGGGCGCTGTCGGAAAACACCGTTTGCTCGTCCAGGTTAGTCGTTTCCGTCTGATCCAGGAAGTTCTTTTTACCGCAGGAAACCAGGGTAAATAATCCTATGCATAGGCATACAGGAGCAGTGAATGCGAATTTCATTTTCATAACGTTAATACGTGTTTGCATCCGGCTTTTGGTGATAAAATTTACATACGTGGCATGCCGTCCCCTGTCTGCAGAAGCAGCCTTCTGCAGCAGGGGCGACGCGGGATATTTTCTGATTGGCTACTGTTAGTCCCTATGGTAATGACACCTTAGAAAAGCGGTACCGCCATCCTTCCAATAATTTTTTTATTTAATTCCCCAATTCTTTGCCGGCTGGCTACCCATTTCCAGTACCAGGGTTCCGCCGGCGGTTATATCGGCATGGTTAATATAGCAGTGGGAGTATGGTTTCCCGTTTAACCAGGCGCGCTGGATATAGCGGTTGGCAGGCGTATTATTGCGGGCGGTAATAACAAACTGTTTACCTTTTGCGTAAGCAGGATCAAGAGAAATGGCAATATTACTGAACACCGGGCTGGTGATCTCATACCGGGTACTTCCGGGGCATACGGGATGCAATCCGCTGGCGGCCAGTACATACCAGGCGGACATCTGCCCTACATCTTCATTTCCTACCAGGCCTTCCACGGAATTATGATAGGCGCGGGCGCAAATTTCGCGGGTCCATTGCTGGGTAAGCCAGGGAGCGCCCAGGCGGTTGAAGAGGAAAGGCACATGATGCACCGGTTCATTGGCGTGGTTATAATAATCGTTCCACATCATGTTTTCCGGCACTTTTTCAAAAAACACGGCCAGGTCGGCCAGTACTTTTTCTTTTCCACCCATGAGGGCTACCATACCCGGTACATCCTGCGGCACAAACCAGCCTTGCTGATAGGGGCTGCTTTCAATAGTGCCGTAGCCCTGCCGCATACGGCCGTCTTCCGGCCAGGGTTGCCAGCTGCCATCATCGTTGCGCGGACGGAACCAGCCCTTAGCCGTATCAAATACATTCCTGTAATTGGCGCCACGGGCCAGGTATATTTTTTCGTCTGCTTTCTTACCAAGTGCGCCGGCCAGTTTGCCCAGGCACCAGTCAAAATAAGCGTATTCCAGCGTGAGTGAAACGCTTAATCCGCCGCTGGAATATCCTTTGCTGCCATTACCAAATTTCTCTACAGAGTTTTTGGCGAAGGCATAGCCTTTATTGATATCAAAGCCACGTATACCCTTCGCCCATGCATCGGCCATTACAGATACGGCAGGATTACCGATCATACAACCGCTGTAAGCATTCAGGAACTCCCAGCGTTCCAGGTAGTGGTTACCGGTTTCATCTGCCAGCGTTACCAGCGAATTAACCATGTCGTTCACCACACGCGGATTAATGATGGTTTGCAACGGCATCTGGCTGCGAAATACATCCCAACCGCTGAAGATGGTACGTTTGCTGAAGTTTTTAACGGCATGTACTTTTCCATCTCCCCCAATATATTTTCCATCCACATCAGAAAAATTACGGGGATCGATCATGGTATGATACAGCGCTGTATAAAACACTTTCTTTTCCTCTTCCGTACCGCCGGTGATGGTCATTTTCCCCAGGGCTTTGTTCCAGGAATCAAACGCCTGTTGTTTTACCGCGTCAAAGTTCCAGTCTTTTATTTCTGTTTCCAGGTTGTTTTTGGCGCCTTCAATACTTACGAAAGAAATACCTGCTTTCATCAGTACCGCTTCCTGTTCGGTGGTGGAAAACTGCGTGTAGAAGCCGAGATGTTTACCTGCTTTTTCTTTGGTACCGGGCGTTACAACGGCTTTTGCGATCTGTTGCTGGTAGCGGGCGCTTTCCACATCTTCCCTTTTGCGCGACCATCCGTCGGGAATATCGGCGCTCCAGGTACCATAATCTGACAACGGTTTGCTGAATTGTGCATAGAAGTAAACGGTGTAGTTAGCTTTTCCATCGCCGTTTCCCCAGCCGCCGCCCTCCGGTGTGCATTGCATGTAACCGGCAATGGTACTGTCGTTGACCACCTTTACTTCCTGCCAGGTGGAGGTGCCTCCTACCCTGCGAGCCAGATCAACCTGGATGCGCGACTGCTTACCGGCGGGAAAGGTAAAGCGCATGATGCCGCTGTGCGGCGCAGCGGTCATTTCCGCGGTGATATTATGCTCCGTTAATGTAACACCGTAATAACCTGCGCTGGCTTTCTCCGTTTGTTTTGAATAAGGGGAACGATAGCCATCTTCCGGGTGTTGCCGGCTGCCAGCTGCCGTTTGCAACGGGCCGGTGGCGGGCATTACGAGGAAATTACCCAGGTCGCCAAACCAACCGATACCACTCATTTGTGTAAAAGCAAACCCTTCTATAGTGGTGTGTTCATAGCTGTATCCTGAACCATTGTCGCCGCCGGTAATGGTATTGGGGCTCAGCTGCACCATGCCAAAAGGCGTGGCGGCCCCGGGAAAAGTTTTCCCGAGGCCGTGATAAATGCCTGCTGCACCTTCGCTGGTGCTGGCGCCTATAAAGGGATTCACATATGCAGCGGGGCCTTGCGCCTTGCCGCTAACATCAACCAATAAAAGGGCTGAAAAAAATATGAACGCAGTAATTTTCATCTTTACAATTTAACGATCTCAATTTTATGAAGGGCAGGTTTATTGATGGTGTAGATCAGTTTAATGATCGTATCAATTTCCTGCTGCCATGCAGCGCGCATTTCTTTATACATGGCGGTTTCGTAAATTTCTTCGTGATGGCGCAGCGCCCAGTCTGCCTTCGTATTAGCGCGTGCGCTATCCAGTGCGGCAGCATCATCATGAAATAATAGATGCTTTTTATCAAAGAAGTTGCTTTGCACCCAGTAGTAGCTGCGGAAGCGGCTTTCTACTTCTGCACGGCGAATATTAAGCTGCATTACAGACAACGCCTGTTTGTATTGTGGCGTTTCCGGAACGGTGGCCAGGTTAATGCCCTGTGCAAATGCATCGGCGGCCCATTTACCCACCGCATGACCATCTATCAGTAAAGTATAATCCCCTGAAGATAATCCATCTACCTGTAACATTTCCCTGTTAAAATCTTCCGTGAAAGGAATCCAGTTCAATGCATCAGATTGTTTCTGGTTATTGCCCCAGATGCGGGCTACGGTATCAATAGGGAAAGGCAATGAAGCGGCCAGGTAATTGAAGCTCACTTTACCGGCAGTTGCATTCAGCTGGCTGATATTGCAATTCACCGACTGCTGCAATTTACCGTTGCCTGCATTGATATGCACTTCCGCCACCGGTTTGCCGCTCAACCCCTGGCTTTTCAGGAAAAGGGAAGCCATTACCAGGTGGCCCGCGTTACCGGGATGTATGCGGTCGGAACCTATCATGGTAAAAGTGGAATCTTTTTGTTGCAGTTGTTCATTGATGGCCGTCATAGGGCGGAAAAGATCCGTAAAAGCCCAGTGATTTTTTCGTGCTGCTTCTTCCTGGAATTTTACGATTTCCAGCATGGCTTTATGTTTACCGGGAAATATATTTTTGTTGAACTTCGACGTTTCATCATAAGGCGATGAAGACATCAGCACTTTTTGTATGGCCGGTAATTGCAGGAGCCGTTGTTCTATCTGCTGGTAACTGCGGCGGGAAGCGGCAATCCGCTCAGCGGCGGTTTTAGCGGCATCACTATTATTAAACTCAAAATAACCGGTGTCATTCATTCCGAAAGTAAGTACCAGTACACTGGGCTTTTTTGCCAGCACATCATATTCAAGGCGACGGTACATATCAGAGGCCTTATCTCCACCGATGCCACCGTTCATGATCACCATTTTTTTACCGGGGAAATGGGTCATATAATAGAGATAGATGTAAGAAACATAAGCGCCTGCTTCGGTAATGCTGTTACCTACAAACACCACGCGATCGTTTTGCTGAAAGGGCTTTACCTGCGCCTGCGCAAACAGGGTGGTAACAGTTAGCCCGATGGAATACAATAGCTTTTTCATATAGTAGTTTAATAATTTACAGATACATTTTTCAACCGGATGGTGCGGATACCGAAACGCGGTATTGCCAGGCGGATGATGGTTTTGCCGGATGCTTTTGTTTGTGGAAGTGTTTCTCCTGTATCGCCATTCAGTTGTTCCATCACAGCAGCTGTGGCGGCGCCGTTGAAGGTAAGCTGGCTTTCAACATTGTTGCCGCCTGTATTATACAACCTGATCAGCAGGTCTTTTTCATCCATGAGCAGGGTGGATACCTGCCAGTTTTTCTCCTGCAAAGCAAGCAATGAAAAATCCTTTCCACCCGCTGCCGGCATCACCTGTAAGGGCTCGCACCAGCGTGTTTCTTCGTTGCTGATGCCGCCGGTTTCCCAGTTGCCCTTATGAGGCACAATAGCATAGCTTACTTCCGTTGGCCCGGTAATATCATAATTGCGCCCCCAGAGCGCCCTGCCGGCGTATTGCAGCGTAAGGCCAAGGGGATAATCCTTTCCATGCACATAACTGGTAGTATGGTCCGTAAACAGGGCCAGCCCGTTGTTGCCATCCGTTACATCCGCCCAGTGGAGGATCACGTTATTTTTGATGCTGTCCCAGCTGCTGAAAAAGGTATTCTCCAGGCGGCTGTCGGTCACATCAAACGGGGCGTCTTTACTCAGGTGTTGTTCCTTAAGCTGGAGCGGGAACAGCACCTGCAGTTTACAGCTGTCGTTATAAAACGCTTTATGATATGCTTCCGCGCTGTAGTTATCCGCCTGTGAATAAGCGCCGATACCAGGATTGCCTTTCCAGTTTATTTTCACTTTCATGTCAATTCTCCGCTGCCCGTTGGTGAATACTACCTGTTGTGTAAAAGGATGGCCGGCAATGAAGCCGTTGATCTCTACGGCCGTGCGGGCTTTATTATTTTCCGTGATGCGTACGGTGGCAGCCGTATCCATACTGGAGCGCCATGCTTTTTCATTGTAAAAATATCCTCTCAGTTCATTGAACCCGCGGATATTTTTCGTATCCACCATTTCTTTACCGGTGGCTTTTACCACCAGGCTGGTGATAATGCCTCCTTTTGCAGGGTCTATTTCCGCGCGGTAGAGATCTGTTTCAATATGAAGGCGATGATTTTCTTCGTGTGCCGGCGCTTTGTTTTTTCCCGTTGCCGGTTGTAGTTTATAAATGCTGAACCCCATTGGCGGCACCGTTGCTTTAATACGCCCCTGCAGTGTTTCCACCGGCTTTCCTTTACTGTTGGTCACTTTCCATTGCGTACCTTCCGGCAACTGCACCCATTCTTCGCGGGGTTGAGCGGTAGTGTTCAACACGCGGATATAGGTGGTGTGGTAATTATTTTTTTGTAAGATGCTATCGCTTACGGAAAGGGTATTGTCTGTCCAGTGCTGTACTTTATCGATCCATGTATCGCCTTTGCGGCCATTGTAAGGTACAATCCAGCAATCGTGATGCTGGGCCAGCAGCAAGGTTTTCCAGGCGGTATCCAGTTGTTGCTGCGGCCATGTTACCTTATCACAAAGCGCGGTGACAGCGGCATACTTTTCAGCGCTTATCAATTTATTCTCCGCAGCTCTCACCTGTTGTGCAATGCGTTGCAATACCTGCGCGCCCCATACCAGGCTTACCTGGATATCTTCCTGGCTTACTTTCCACACAGGAGCATTGGCATGGTTAGCTATATTACCGATATAGTTCCGCCACGTTTCGTATTTCGCGTGTTGTTTCAGCCAGGGGCCGTTGCGCCAGCCCGCGTCCTGCAGGCACATGCCCACGGGGTTTGCGATACCGGCAGCACGGGCGGAGCGTATATATTCCCTGCCGTTATTCCAGGCGGTGGTTTGCCAGGTGGAATTAGGCAATAAGGCTTCTGAGCTATAGCGGGGCACAGTGAGCAGCTGGCTGCCATCGGGGCCTTGCCATTGCACCAGTTCACCGCCAAAGGCATGCGGCTGGCTACCACCAGACCCCTGCAATTCGACTCCAAACGCGCGGGTATAGCCGCCCCAGCAGGTATTGGGATTTTTCAGGGAAGCGTATTTAAATCCAAATGAGCGTAGTACCTGTGGCAGTGCACTGGTAAAACAAGGCTCTTCGCTGGAATAAGTAGTGAACACGGCGCCGGGGAAATGTTCCCTTAGTTGTTGTATGCCGTAGCTGAACTGACGTATCATACTTTCACCGGAGCCGGTATACAAATAGCTCTGGCCATAGGCGGGGTTCACATATTCAATACGGCCGTTGGGCGACTGATCGGCAAACAACTGTTTGAAGGTGGCATACGCCTCCGGTTCTTCTATCTTCACCCGGTTCCAGGTTTCAGGCTCTATTTCCAGGTTAATTTTCCAATAAGGATTTGCCTGCAGCTGGCTGGTTACAAACTGCGTATAGCCATGCGGGTAATGCCCGTAAATACCGCCGTGATAGCCGTCAATAAAATAATGCTCCTGGGCAAAAGATGCCTGCGCCGCAGCGGTGAGTAAAACCGCCAGGCAAATATTCTTCAGTTTCATGCTGTTGTTAAAGGGCCAAGTCCGGGTTTTTCTGAACTTCAGCTAATGGTAATGGAAATTGAAAATCTGTTTCTTCGAAACTCCGCAGGTGATTGGGGGCTTTGTATCCAACCAGGTTGGTCATGCTGCCGCGCGCCACATCAAAGGCTTTGCGGGTACGCAGCATATCGTACCATGTCTGAAATTCGAAACAAAGTTCCCAGTATCTTTCCTTAAGAATATCATCTGTTGTTAAAGTGGCCGGTTTGGGCGCCGCAGGAAATGCGCGATGGTGCACTGCATAAAACGCATCTATTGCAGTAGCATCCGATGTGATACCTCCATCTACAACGCTCTTTGCTTCTGCGCACAGCAACAGTACATCTGCATAGCGTATCAGCGGGAAATTGGCGCCGGAGCGGCCTGTCTTCTCTGCTTCATCATCCCAGAACTTGAAAACATAAGGATCCGGGAAGAAAACAGTTTCTGCAGGATTCCCGTAACGCGCGTGTTTGGTATAGAAAAAAACCTGTTCCTGTTTACGTTCATCGTTCGCCGCAAATGAATTATAAAATGCAGCGGTAGGCGCCATTGCCCCGCCGTAGGCCGATTGTATGGAAACGGGCTGACTGGGATATGGCAGGTACGCCCAGTGGATGTTGCTCACCGCCACCGTAGGATGGCGTTGCAGCATGAAAATATGTTCCCTGGTATTTTGCACTACCGGGTTGCGCAGATCGCTGTATTGTTCAAACAGGGAAAACTGGTGACTGTCTACCACTTCCATCGCCTTATCGTAAGCCAGCTGGTAATAAGGCTTCCCTTTCTGTAACGGGTAACCGGCCATCGTGATGTATACTTTTGCCAGTAATGATTTCACTGCGCCCAGGCTTGCATGGCCACTCGGGTCTATCCATGGGAGGCCCGCGTTTTCCGCTGCTTTCAGGTCTTTCACAATCTGTTCATACACTGCCTCTTTGGGAGAGCGGCGTATTTTTACATCATTGATATCTTTGGTAGTAGTGAGTTTCAGGGGGATATCGCCCCAAAGCCGTACTGCCTGGAAGTAATACCATGCCCGCAGGAAATACGCCTCGCCGAGATAACGCTGTTTTGTTATTTCATCTACCACCGAAGTAATGCTTACGTTTTCGATCACGCTGTTGCAATTCTCCACGGGGTAATAGGTGGCGTTCCACCATCCCTGCAATCTTGAGTTGGCGTTATCCAGCCGGTCCAGCCGCAGGAACTGGTCGTCTTCAAAGCCTGACGGCCTTGGCCTGCGGCTGTACCCGGTGATGTATTCCAGCGAATACACCGGGCTTACCGCTACGCCGATGTTGATCACAAAGGGAGTGGCAAGACCATCGTAGGTGCCATTCACCGCAGCGCTCACCTGTTCAGGCGTTTTGTAGTAATGCGACTGGTTGAGCGAACCCGAGGGTTCTTCTTCCAGGAATTTGTTGCAGGAAGCAACCAAAAATATCATCCCCAACAGCATCAATTGTTTCATATTTCAATTCTTTTCAGAATGTAACATTCAGTGTAAACGACAGCGTTTTCGCTTTCGGGTACTGGTACAGATCCACTCCCTGGTTAAAGTCGCCATCAAATGACGAGGCTTCGGGATCATACCCTTTATATTTTGTGAACAGGAAATAGTTTTCCGCGCTGGCGGTGATCACAGCAGACTTGATGTGATACCGCGAGAGCCAGTCTTCCTTCAGCCGGTACGCCAATGCAATATTGCGTATGCGGAGAAAGGTGCCTTTTTCTATATAGTAGCTGTCCATTTCATTATCGAGCCCGTCCTGCGGCAGCCGTAGCGCGGCGTTCATGCCTCCCTGGTGTTGCGGCGTCCATGCGTTGAGCAGGTTGCTGTAACTGTTGGTGGTGGGCGCTGCGCTTTCCATGATCATCCTGGTAAAGTTTGCCAGGCTATGGCCATAGATGGTTTGCAGATCTACCAGCAATGAAAAACTTTTGTAGGTAAAAGTATTACTCATGCTTGCTTCAAAGTCGGGCATGCCGTTGCCAAGTACGGTACGGTCGTTGGCATCTTTTACTTTATTATTATTGAGATCCGCATACTTCAGGTCACCCGGCTTTTTGCCATAGGTAGCTGCTTCCGCTGCTTCATCCGTTCCCCAGGTACCCAGGCGCTGGTAGCCGTAAAATTCGTTCAGCGGCCGGCCTGCCATGATGCGGCCGGCCCATGGATACATGATATCCCCATTCAGTTCCAGCACGCGGGAGCGGTTCATGGAATAGATCAGCGAGGTATTCCATGAAAAGTTTTTGCGGCGGATATTATTGGTCTGTAGCGATAACTCCAGGCCCCTGTTGCGGATGGAACCGATATTATCGAAAACGCCTTCATACCCCGTAGTGGCAGGCATCAGCCGGTAATACAGCAGGTCTTTTGTTACGCGGTTATACACATCACCGGTGAACTGCACCCTGTTATCGAACAGGGAAACATCCAGTCCAATATTCAGCTGGTGGGCTTTTTCCCATTTAAGGTTGCTGTTGCCCAGCGCTTCCAGTGTAACTGCCGGCGCCACCTGCCCGTTGAACGCCACCTGGCTGCTTCTCAGCCTGTCCTGCGTTACATAATCACCAATATCCGCGTTGCCCACAATGCCATAGCTGCCGCGTACCTTCAGATCGCTGATGCTGCGCACATCGCGTAAAAACGGTTCTGAAGAGATACGCCATGCCCCCGAGAAACTGGGGAAGTAGCCGTATACGTTATTGGCCCCGAAACGCGACGAGCCATCTGCACGGAAAGAAAACCCGAACAGGTAACGGCTGTCGTAGTCGTAATTGAACCGCATGTAATACGAATTCATGGCCGTGTTACTTGTGCCCGATTGCGGCCGTTGCGGTACCAGTCCTGTTTGCAGGCTGTTGTAAGAAAAGAAATCATCAAAGAAACCTTCGCTTCCTGCCTGCGTGGTCATGTTCCCGAAGTAATACCAGCTGGCGCCGCCAACGGCTGTTACTTTATGTTTACCATACTGGTTGTTCCAGGTAATATAATCTTCTGTGGTCCAGGAACCGGAGTTCCCGTTAGTGCGCGTAGCTACGCCCTGTTGTGTATCCGAATACCCGCGGATATCGCGGCCGGAGTAATACAGGTTGTAGGTAGCGCCGGTTTGTCCGCTTAAACCCGCGGTAATATGCAGTTTGCTGTTCAACCGGATGGTAGTTACCAGGTTGCCCATAGTATACGTTTTTCCTGCTACCGATTTTACCTCCCGCATCAGTCGCACCGGGTTTTCCGAATCCTCTGCACCGGGATAATCCCCTTTGCGGGAATAGGTGCCATCGGCATACTGCACCGGGAGGAAAGGCAGGAACTCATAGATCTGTCTCACCGCATTCAGCCCGAATGTATTGATGTCTACATTATTCTGTTTTGATGCCCCGCTGTTGATCACTGCCTGCACATGCAGCCACCTGGACACATCCCAGCCGAGGTTTATAAACCCGTTCACCTGTCGTGTCCAAACAGGCTCCGACTATAGCATGTGGCCGCGGACGGCTTTGCGGAAATGCGAACCACTCGCCTTTCGGGGATGGGGGTAGGATCGACGCATTGCCACCGATGGAAGCCAATGATGTCGATACACGATCAGAACGATGAGGGGCGCCGCCGTTTTCTCAAGCTCGCCGCGGGTGGCGTGGCTGCCGCCGGCGTGTTGGGCACGCTTCCCAGGGCGGCGCGGGCCCAGGACCTGCCTCATGTCTCGTTGTCCGACCCCACCGCCCAGGCGCTGAAGTACACCGAAGACGCCAGCAAGGCCCAGGGGAAGAAGGCTCCCGGCGACGCGTGCTTCAACTGCAATTTCTACCAGGGCAAGGCCGGGGCGGCCTGGGGCCCATGCCAGCTGTTCCCCGGGAAGGCCGTGGCCGCGAAGGGCTGGTGCGTTTCCCACGCCGTCATGATCTGAAGCGGCCCGGACCGCACAGACAAAAGGCCAGCCGCGAGGCTGGCCTTTGCGTGTCCGAACTCAAAATGCAGCCCTAGCGCGCCAGGCCGAGGAGCTGACCCGCCTGACGCGCAGGGCGGCAATCCGGGGC
>JBCNPS010000131.1:0-14394 GCA_039593235.1 Chitinophaga sp.
CTACCAGGCAGACATCGACGGCGCCAACCGCTACACCGGTCAGAACTACGAAGAAAGAGGACGCACCACACTCGCCTACCGGGGGCAAATCACCACCATCCCGCAGGCGACTGATTCCTTAAAAGAGGGGGTAAAAAATAACGCCTGGACACCCACTGTGGTTACCGGTTCACTCGGTAGCTCCGACTCCCTGCAAACGCTTATTAAAAGCGAAGACTGGAACAAATGCCGGCTCGTTGTAAAAGGCAACCACCTGCAGCACTACATTAATGATGTGCTGATGAGTGATGTTACTGATAATGATACCGTGAACGGAAAGTCCAAAGGCTTACTGGGTGTACAGGTGCATGTAGGCGGCCCTATGAAGGTGGAATATCGTGATATTATGCTTAAGCGGCTTTGAAGATGATTTATACAAAAAAACGGCTGCGGTGACATCACTGCAGCCGTTTTTTTATTGGTTGCTGTATGGATACTGCCCGGTAAACCCATATATTACCTATAGATATAGATTATATATCTGGTATCCATATTTTATTTCCTGACAATATTGGGATGATTACAGTCTTTTCCCACCGGCAATAATAAGTAACAATAACTTTCACTAAAACGGCCCAATTCTCCGCATTATTTATTAATTTCAGGGTATTCAGGATTCATCACCCCAAAGTCTGCATGATCCTGTTACCCTGATTTGGTTTATTATTATACCTTATGAAAAAGTATCTCCAAACATTATGCGGTGCGCTGATGCTTTCCCTTACACTGCATGCCACCCCGAACGACAGCCTTATTATGGCGCAGTCATTTATCAACCTGTCGCTGACCACCAGTTACTTTAAGAAAATTCCGGCCACACGCCTGCAAAAAATAATTGTCTATGTGGAAAAAGAACTTTCCTCTATTAAAGCCCCTGCTTTTATCCGCACAAATCAGCAGGTGCTTAATACCTGTTATACACACCTATATCTCATCCAGGTGAAACAAACTCTTCGCGCAAATAATAGCAACCGGAAAGTATTACTCACCTGTTCCAGATTGATCGACAGTGTAGATCTCTATCACAGCCACCTGCGGCCGGTGGCATATAATGTTCCCGACCCATTTTACGAATTTATCAGCTTCAACAATGAAAAACTCCAGGATCTGCAGTCTGCAATAGATACCACAAAATATCAGCTTGGCCGCGAATTTAACAGGAATATTTATCCCGACTTTCAAAGAATATTGTATCACTTTGATAAGACTGGTCAGGTACTCCTCGACTCTCTCGCATATTTCGCTGGCATTTTCCGGATTAACTTTGACCGGGCCGTTATAAAACAGGTGCATACGACCACATTGAACACCTATCGTATAGAAATGCCACTGGAGCTTATTTCACAATACCTTCAATTCCAATACCTGCTTCTTCATCAGCAGCCGAGCATAGATACAATCAAGCTATATGAGGATCTGGAAGCATTCCATGATATATTGAGCCTCCACACCTATCCTGAATTGATCCCGAAGGATAATTTCATACACCGTACTTTCACTGAACAACGGTACCAGGAACTGTTTGAGCGTATCAAACGGAAGTATCCACGGCCCGATATCACCCGTGACTCCGATGGCGACGGTGTAAGTGATCAGATGGATGGGAATACTTATACAAAAGGGAAATACTACTTTCCCGAAACAGCCCCTTTCCCTTCTTGCAAAGCTGCCAAATCTCACTTTCTGCCAAACAAATCACTGATAAAAGACATTGATGCGTATATGAAAAACCTGCTGCAGGCATCTGGTTATGAAGGACGATACAGGTACTATTATATGCAAGAGGGATTTGCTATTGGCACTGTGCTGGAAAAAATTGATAAGAATGGTAATCCAGATCCTGATAAACGATGGTACACCACTGCAGCTTCCACACATTTTAACCTGTATGATATTTTCAATACCATCTTCTTTGCACAAAGCAGCCATTTCAGGATGATGGCTTTCACCTTTTGTCCCAAAGAAGCACTGGTTCAAGGATCACCCGCTGTATTTGATAGCATGACAGCACTGTTGCAAGACGGATACACCACCCTGCCACAGGATCTGGAAACAGTTGCCCTTCCTGATAAAACGGTTACCATACTGGTGTATCATTTCTACCAGAGCGATGTTGGCGAGGTTCCGGTGCTGGACGTAACGAACCGCCTTTCCGTGGCGGATCATCTGAAGAGTTCCCCGTTAAATGAAATATTAAAATAGCATTTATGAAAAAAATAAGCTTTCAACATGCGAGGAAAAATATCCTGCTGGTATGGCTCCTGATGTCCGTTGCCATTTTTATCATCTTCCTTATTCAAACACTATTCAACAAATACACTAATCATGTAAAAGAAGTATGGCAGTGGGTATTCCAGTATATGTTACCTGCTATCACCCTTATGTTGGGAGTACTTATTGCACAGATGAATGCCACTGTATCTGCAGTTAAAACAGACATTTTTTATTACCGGCTGGCACTTGGCATTTCCTGGTTCTTCCTGGGATTATTATTCCTCTCCTCCATGATAGTACCGCTGATCCATATCCAACAAAATCAGCAGTTGGCCATCAGCGATCAGAAAAATATCCTGGAAGCATTCAAAACCTATGATAACGTCCTTATTCCCGTACAAGGTATTGTAATGCTATGCCTGGGCCTCTTCTTCACAAAACAGGAATGAACACTTATCCCACTCCTCCGATTTTTATTATCTTAGCTGCACAAAAAAACACGACCCAATGCAGCTATCGCTTGCCATAGATATGGACGAAACCATTGCCGACCCGATAAAAAAAGCCAGGGCATGGTATTACAGGGATTTCGGTAAAACATTTACCACAGAAGAGCTCCACGGCAAAACATTATCAGATATCCTGCCGGAAGAACATAAAGCGAAGATTAAGGAATACCTTAACACACCAGGCTTTTTCCGCGACCTGGAAATATTTCCCAACGCAGTGGAAGTAATAAAAGAACTGAATAAAAAATACAAATTGTATATCGTGTCTGCGGCCATGGAGTTTCCTACTTCACTGAAGGATAAATACGACTGGCTGCAGGAGCATTTTCCGTTCCTTGACTGGCGGCAATACTGCCTCTGCGGCGATAAATCTATTGTGCAAACAGACATTATGATAGATGATCTGATCCGCAACTTCACCAATTTCAAAGGCCGGCCTTTACTGTATCACGGGCATCATAATGTGCATGTAGAGGGCTATGAGCGCATCATGGATTGGGAAGATGCAGCAAAGAAACTGCTGTAGTTGGATACCTGCCGCAAACCCGGTCCGCCGGAAAATTCGTACCTTCCCGCACGGACCACGCTTAAATGCCGCTTTATATGGGAAAATTTTTTGACGATATTAAGCCCGTACACCAGGACTTCATCGCTGCGCAGAAAATGTTTTTTGTAGCCTCCGCCCCGTTGAGTGACCAGGGCCATGTTAATCTTTCTCCGAAGGGACTGGATAGTTTCCGGGTGCTTTCTTCCAGCAAGGTGGCCTACCTCGACATTGTAGGCAGCGGGAATGAAACCTCTGCGCATCTCCATGAGAACGGCCGTATCACCTTTATGTTCTGCGCTTTCGACGGACCACCGAATATTCTCCGGTTATACGGTAAAGGCTACACGGTATTACCGGGCGATCCCGGATGGGATGAGTTAGCGGCCTTGTTCACCCTGCTGCCAGCCACCAGGCAAATTATTGTGGCTGATATTCATAAAGTGCAAACCTCCTGCGGCTTTGGCGTTCCCTTGTATGAATACACCGGTGAGCGCGACCATGCCGCCAAATGGGCCGAAAAGAAAGGCCCTGAAGGCCTGGAAGCCTATAAAGCAGAGAAAAACAGGGTAAGCATGGATGGATTGCCTACCCCGCTGGGCGCATAATTATCCGGGGAGTTATGCTTCGCCGACCATCGGGATAATGTATTTGCCGATTAGTTCAATTGACTTCAGCAGTTTTTCGTGGGAAAGTCCTGCATTATCCATCTGGAAAGTAAATCTTGAAATGCCTCCCAGTGCTTCCGCATGGCGCAATATTTTTTCCGCGACCTCCGTTGGACCGCCTACCAGCAATGCGCCGGTGGGCCCTGTTTGCGCATCAAACTGCGCTCTTGTTACCGGCGGCCATCCCCGTTCTTTCCCGATCCTGGTAAAGGTTTCAGCATAGCCGGGGAAATAGTCGTTCATTGCCTGCTCCCTGCTTTCCGCTACATAACCCAATGAATGAAGCCCAACCTTTAATTTGTCGGGCGAATGCCCCGCTTTCCTGCCTGCTTCCCTGTACAGGTCTACCAGCGGCCGGAAACGATGTGTTTCCCCTCCTATTACAGCCACCATTAACGGCAGCCCCAGGGTACCTGCACGCACAAACGATTGTGGCGTTCCGCCCACACCCAGCCAGATGGGCAACGGATCCTGCACCGGCCGCGGGTAAATGGCGATATTGTTGAGCGCCGGCCGGAACCGGCCTTTCCATGTTACTGTTTCATGATCCCGGATGTGCAGGAGCAGGTCCAGTTTCTCCACAAAAAGTGCATCATAATCCTGCAGACTATAACCAAAAAGCGGGTAAGCTTCTATAAAGGATCCGCGGCCCACTACTATTTCGGCGCGGCCACGGGAAATAATGTCCAACGTGGCAAATTGCTGGAATACCCGTACCGGGTCCGCAGCACTGAGCACCGTTACTGCACTGGACAAGCGGATACGCTTTGTACGTGCCGCCGCAGCAGCAAGGATCACTGTATGCGCCGAGTCCAGGAACTCCTTACGGTGATGCTCACCAATACCAAATACATCCAGCCCGGCATGATCTGCTGCTGCAATCCGTTCCAGCAGGTCCGCCATTTCATCCATATTACTTTCTGCGGGCGATGTATTCTTTAACCGGCCGGTGGCGGCAAAGCTATCTATTCCTACTTCCATGATAATCTCCCTTTTTAGGACACTAAATATAGCAATAAAAAAAGCCACCAGCGGTGGCTTTAGTATCTAAACACATCAATAAAAAATTAGTTCAGCACATAATGCGCCAGCAATTTCTGCACTTCATACACATCTACTGATCTGCTGAACTGTTTTTTAATACTGGGCTGTATCTCGCCGGAAATCCAGATCTTCAGTTCCGCATCCAGGTCAAAAGTGCCGGCCGATTCAACGCTGAACCTCGAAATGCTTTTATAGGAAATACTGCGGTATTCTGTTTTACTACCGGTTAATCCCTGCTTATCAATGAGGATGAGGCGTTTATTGGTGAAGATAAAAGTATCCCTGATCAGCTTAAATCCCAGCTCCACCCGCTCTGTATCCAGCAAAAGTTTCCCGTAATCCTTTGTTAGCTGCTCCTGGCTAACAGTGGCCGCATTGCCAATAAGACCTGAAAAAAATCCCATATTAAAATGATATTTGTTGTGGTGACTGGCTACAAGATATTATAAATATCGCGAATAACAGGACACTTTCTCTATGCCTCATCTTTGGTATTCCTTACAAGGCCTATACCAGATGCAAAGAAAATGATCCCTATCACGGCAGCCACCAGCAGCTCCCGCCAGTTCATATTCTGCCGGATAAATCCATAACCGGCATAAATGAGACCCGCTATACCAAGGATAGTCAGGATAGTTCCGAAGAGTCGTTTTACATTCATGGCTGCGTTGTTTGACAATGAGTCAAACAATATCTGTGCCGTCCGGGAAGCTGATTCAACCATTGGAGTGGAAAGAATCCATATCTTTGATCTATATCCGCCTATCTATGAGGTTACTCCCACTATTGGTTGCTTTGCTTTTATCTGTCCACATCTGTACCGGACAAACAAATAAATTCCGCGCTATTGTTATGGCCGATGACTCCACGCAATTAGGCGTTGGGCAAATTATATTCCCGATATCAAGCGATACTATGCACCTGGATACCAGTGGCATCGTCCAAATAGATCTGACAAAAGAAAACCATCGCGTATTTTATTACGAATGGGGTGGATGGTTGAGCAGAATATACCGTTTCCCCCAGGTAACAGTTGCAGATACACTGGCGATTATCAAAGCGCCGGACTACCAGTACTACACCGATTTTGCAGTCCGGAAAAAATGCCCGGTTTGTTTGTCGGGCAGGCATATTATTCCTATCGTATATGGTTATCCCAGCCCAAAGATGTTCAGGAAATCCCATGCGGGAAAAATATCCTTGGGAGGTTGTATGGTTCATCAATATTCACCCCGGTTTTATTGTAAGAAAGATGACTTCCAGTTTTGACAGTGCCAACAAATTTACCAATCATCCGTCCGGAAAGAAGAAGCAGGTAGCCCTGCCGAGTTATACAGATCTCCCTTTACCCAGTTCTTAAACCCATACCTCACTGCCACCGGTGTTGTTACGGCATCACATTGTACCTTCACCTGGTTCCGGTGTACAATCACGGCGGTTGCCGGGTGGAAAACATGATCACTGCCTGCCATTTCAAATTGCGCCGGCGCTTTGTTCCCGCTGGTAAGACCCTCTTTCACAAAATCAAAATAAAGATAAGCTTCCCTTCCCCTGATCTTCATCTTCCTGAAAACAGGTGAAGCATAATCAATTCCCTTTTGATGGTATGTTCTTGCAAGCGCCCAATACGCCAGCCGTTGGCTTACCACTGTTTTATCCGGCGGATGAATGTATTTTTCTTCGCCCGCATCCAGTATTACCGCCATACCCGCATGAGAGATATCACGCAGGGCCAGTAGCTGCGATTCCCTTAAAACAGCAGGTAGCAATTTGTGATGGGGATCCGCATATCCGTAAGGCGCTATCTGCACATAGTAGAAAGGCAAAGTTCCCCCATCCCACCGTGTTCTCCATTCCTTTACCATGGCCGGTAACAGCCTGCGGTAGCGCAAAGGATGTTCCCTGTTGGATTCTCCCTGGTACCACACAAATCCTTTTACCGTATAGTTGCACACCGGCAGTACCATGGAATTAAAAAGAATAGATGGCGTATGCTCAGGATCCTTTTCAGGATTCCTGATCGTATCCGGCCTGCTGGTAAGCCATACGTCCGGAAAACGGGCCAGCGTTTCCTCACTCATCCAGGATTGTATGGCGGTTCCTCCCCAATAAGTGGCAATGATGCCAATTGGCACTTTCAGCCGCTCCTGCAGGGCGGTTGCATACTGGTATGCCACTGCGCTGAAATCAGGCGCTGTACTTGTATCCGCTGCCTTCCAGCTGCCGGCGCAATCACTTAAAGGCGTTGCCGACACCACTTTAGGCACCCGGAAAACATGTATCTCCGGGTGATGCGCCGCATCAGCAATGATAGCCGCTGCGTTTAACACCGGCTGTTTGTTATACCCTTTCAAAGGCATTTCCATATTGGATTGCCCGGAGCATACCCACACTTCCCCGATGAACACATCCTTTACGCTGATATGCGCTCCGCTCCCGTTAAATTCAATACTGTACGGACCTCCGGCAGGCGGCGTGGGAATGCGGGCTTTCCATTTCCCGCTGCTGTCTGTAACAGCGGTATACTTTTCCGAAGTCCAGCCCGGCGCAATATTTACCTCGCTTCCTTTTTCCGCCCATCCCCATATTACAGCCTTTGTACGTTGCTGCAATACCATATGGTCGCTTATCACTGCAGGCAGTGATAAGCGACCGGAATGCAACTGTGCCGCGTTTTCCAACGGGAAAAGGAATAGCATCAGCAGGCTTAAAAAATTAATTCTTCCTGGCATTGTATTTCTTTCTTCTTCATAAATTTAAATTCCACATTCTTCCCCAGCAGGTCGGCAGCAACCTTGTTATTTTCAATACGGACGTTCCTGCAACCCGACAGGAAAAAGGTTGCCTTCCTGGCATGATAGGGTTTGTAATCGTAACTCCTGGTGAGATCATTACCGGTAAACTGTAAACCATCTACCGATTGCGCAAATAATACCGGGTAGTCGAATGCATGAAAGCGGTTCCCTTCTATCCTTATATTTTTATGGTACAACGGCGTACTGTCGTTCATTACAGGGATCTCGGGGTAAATGCTGATCACGGCTTCAGTAAACTGGTAATCGGAGGTATTACACGCCGCGAGAAAGGTATTTCCTTTTATCAGCAGGTCGGTGATAGCGCCGGATTCGTACCAGGAATTTACATCGCCGGCAATCAGGATAGCCGATCCGCTGGACGCAAAGCTGTTGTTTTCAATGATCACTTTTTTAGGAGTGGTGACCAGCAATCCCCGGGCGCGACAACTTTCAAAAGCAGAATGACGGACAGTAACCGCCGGTGTCCAGCTCATATTTTCCAGGCCGTCCTTTTCGTTCACATGCGCCGGTATTTCCTCCGAAAGGGTCAGCTCAAAATCCGTGGTGTTAATTTTCCGGAAGGCTGTCACCCTCGCTTTGCTGATGGTTGCCAGTGAATGATGGTCTATGAAAGTAATAGCATCTCCTGCTTCCGCCCATTCCATGCCCACGCTCATAGGCTCCATAAAACGGCATAGCAGCCTGTTTTTAGCCGTTTTACTGATGATGCGCACATAAGTGCCATGCACGTTAATTGGATCGTCCATAAGGCCCCCGAAACGGCAGCTGTCTACCTCAATATTTCCCCTGCAATTGGAGAAATGCAAACCGTCGTCATGACCACTGAAGTACCTGCCCTTTTTTATATTCGGAATTATGGAGATGTTTTTAAAGCGCAGCTCCTCCGTATACTGCGATAATATTCCCAACCCTGCACAATGATAGCCAGCCACATTTTCCATAGCGATATGATCGCTATGTGTAACAAAGATCATGGCATGATCCCTGGCATTGTGCCGCAGTACCAGGATATTGCCGGGCGAGGGCTTTCTTTTGAACGGATATTGCAGGCGCACCACGCCATTGTCCATAACAGTGGCTTTATAGTTCCGCCAGCCTGGCCCCAGGGCGCTGGGATCATCGCCGGTTCTGTAGGCGATAAGATGCGTGCCTTTTTCATATTCCATCACGCCCGTGATTTTCCCGCTCCAGCCTTCGGCGGCAAACAACAGCTGCCCGTTTACGATGGTGTAAGGATATTGTGCGGTGTCAATACGTACATCCATATACGAAGCCGTGGTATCCACTACGGAAGCCTGCGCGGTAAGCGGGTAATCCCAGTCGATGGAAAAGTTACGGAGCGTAATATGACTGCTCCGCTCAATCGTGAACGGCTGTATGCGGCCATGATACACAAACTCAGACCCCGCGCCTTCTATCACCAATTGCTTAAACCCTTCAATCATAATGGCGTTATACTTCGGGTTGATGTCGGATGTATTGGATTCGTAATACACTTTCTCTTCCGCGTGTTGGGGCCAGAAATCGTACCGCCCCGCCGGGAAAAACAACAGGGGATTTTTCTTTTTACGGCAGGCTTCCAGCGCTGCTTTTACGGCGGTCACCGCATCAGCGCGACTATTCACCCGGGCGCCGAAGCTGGTTACATATACGGTATCATAAACAGTGGCGCCCTGCGTGTATTGCACCAGCAACAGCAACGCCATTAAAACGTATCTATGCATAATCAGTATCCCGGGTTTTGTACCAGTTTTGGATTCAGATCTATTTCCCCCTGTGGCACCGGCCACAGGTACAGTGCATCCACAAAGTGGCGCACATCCAATTGCTGACCGGTCATGGTTTTGATCACGGCGCCGTCCATCAGTTCTTTGGCAATGCCCCAGCGGCGGATATCCGAATAGTAAATGCCTTCAAACGCCAGCTCTATCCTTCTTTCATGACGGATAATATCCCTCATCTGTTCTTTGGTTTTGCCTGCAGGAATAGCCGGCATATCTACCCCTTTCCTGGCCCTCACCTGGTTAATGGCATTATACACCGCGGCATTGGCGCCGTTTGTTTCGTTCTCGGCCTCTGCATATAACAGTAACAGGTCGGCGTAGCGGAATACGATGTAGTTCAGCGGCGAATCGCCCCAGTTAAAACCATCTACGGTGAGTACATGTTTTCTTGGCAGGTACCCGATGAACGTGGATTTTGCACCGCCTACCTTGATGTTATCGTAAGCAATCCCTTTCCATACGGAACCGGGCCGGATAATGGTATAATCCAACCGCGGATCCCTGTCTTTAAACGGGTTGGCAGGATCGTAACCGGAAGCGGGATCAGTGATCATCTTCCCGTTCTTCATCTCATAACTGTTCACCAGATCCTGCGTTGGATACGCCTGGTCCCATCCTTTCCCGAAAGAGCTCTGGGGGCCCATAAATCCATCCAGCGGACTACCTTCTCCCAAACCAGGCCCGGCGTATTGTACATCAAATATCACCTCGGCATTATTCTCTGCGGCTACATCTGTGAACATGGACTCATAGTTATCATACAGCTGGTACTGGCCCTTATCGATGATCTGTTTGGCTACGGCGGCTACCTGCTGGTATTGTTTTGCCAGCAGCAGCGCTTTGGCTTTGAGCATCAGTGCGGCGCCCATGGTGGCCCTTCCGGTATTGGCTTTATCATATACCGCAGGGAGGGCTTTCACGGCTTCATCGCATTGTGTTGCTACAAAATTCAGCACTTCCTCACGGGTATTCCTGCCGGGAAGATCAGCGCCCAGTTGCAGGGTGTGTTCAATAAGCGGTACGCCTCCGTAATAATCGGCGAGGTTGTAATAAAACAAGGCACGTAAAAACTGCGCCTCTGCGAGTAGCCGTCCCTTCAGGGTTTCATCCATTTTAATGCCCGGTACTTTTTCCAGCGCCAGGTTGGCTTTGTAAATGCCGTTATATAACTGCACCCACTTGTCATTCACCGGAGTAGTGAGTGTGGGCAACAGGTTGCCTTTGGAAATACCCCCGTAACCTTCCAGGTAATCGCTCCAGATCCAGGCGTTGGGCGTCATGCCATCCGTCATAGGATTGTAGCCGTAGATCTGGTAGTTATGCTGCATCTGCTCATAAATGGCGGTGATGCCGGAAAGTGCATCGGCGTCGGATTGCCAGAAGTTGGTATCCGACAACTGGTCTGATGGCTTGGAATTTAGAAAGTCCTTTGTGCATCCTGCCAGCAGGATGATATATAGTGCAAGCGTTATTTTCTTCATGGTACACTAGTTTAGAATGAGGCATTTAATCCCAGTGAGAAGGTGCGCACATTCGGATTCTCAATCTGGTAATCGGTGTAATTCCCTGTTTCGGGATCCAGTCCATTGTATTTTGTCCAGGTGAATGGGTTCTGTGCATCCGCATACACCTGTATGCCTGAAATGAATGTTTTCTTCAGCCAGCTTGCGGGGAAACGGTAAGAGAGCTGCATATTTTTTACTCTCAGGTAGGAACCGTTCTGCACCCAGAAAGAGGAGGCCTGCGTATTGTCGCTGTTACTGTCTGTTGTAAGCCGCGGGATATCGCTGTTGGGATTTTCGGCAGACCATGCGTTGAGGAAGTACGAGTTGATTTCCCTGCCATAACGAACGGCACTGGTATACCAAAGGTTCTGGTAATACCTTTTTACACCGCCGATACCCTGGAATAAAACAGACAGGGAAATACCCTTGTATCCGGCCTGGAGATTAAGCCCATAAGTATATTCAGGAATTACACTGCCCAGGTAGGTACGGTCGCCGCCATTGATAACGCCGTCCTGTTTTATGTCGGCATATTTAAGATCGCCCGGTTTGTTGGAGCCGGACAATTTTTGTTTGGCCCAGTTGTCGATATCATGCTGGTTTTTAAAAGTACCTTCCGCCTGGTAGCCGTACAATGCGCCAATAGGCAGTCCCTGCTTGATGATAGAGTTGTTACCGATGCTTTGTATTACATCCGGGTTACCCTGGTAATGCAATACATTATTGGTATTATGACTCAGGTTACCATTGATGGCATACTGGAAATTGCCCACGCTGTTCTTATAACCAAGCGCCACTTCCCATCCCCTGTTCTGCACTACGGCTACATTCTGGTAAGGCGGTGTGAGTGCGCCGTATAAAGACGACAACGGCAATTGTACCAGGATGTTGCTGGTGCGGCGGTTGTACCAGTCGAATGTAACATCGAAATGTTCCCTGAACAGGCTGATGTCTGCGCCTATATCTGTAGTAGCGGTACTTTCCCAGGTGATGTCGGGGTTGGGCAGTGCTTTCGGCGCCAGGCCGGCCGACAGGCTGTTGCCGAAAATATAGTTCTGCCCGGCTGCATACAATCCCATGTACTGGTACAGTCCTATATTCTGGTTACCCAGTTTGCCCCATGACCCGCGGATCTTGATATCATCTACAAAAGAGATATCCGCATTGCGGAAAAAATTCTCTTTGCTCAGTCGCCATGC
This sequence comes from Chitinophaga sp., assembly GCA_039593235.1. Taxonomy (GTDB): domain Bacteria; phylum Bacteroidota; class Bacteroidia; order Chitinophagales; family Chitinophagaceae; genus Chitinophaga. The sequence goes on from JBCNPS010000131.1 coordinate 12,323, forward strand.
GCCTGAAAAAGACGGGAACACTCCCCAGCGGTTGCCACTGGCAAAGCGCGATGATCCATCGTAACGGAGGTTGGCTTCCAGCAGGTATTTTTCTTTGTAGCTGTAGTTTATCCTTCCGAAATAAGACGATAACGCGGAAGAAGAGGAAGTACCACTTACAATGGGTTGTGAAAGGCCGGCGCTGAGTTCCCAGGTATCGTTGGAGGGAAAACCCTGCACGCTGCCGGCAAACCAGGCGTTGCGGTTTATTTCCCTGCTGGCGCCTGCCAGTGCGGTAATATGATGATCCCGCGCAAATGTTTTATCATAATTAAGGGTGGTGTAGAACGTGAGTCCCAGGCTGTTATCATTCCGCTGGTACAGCGTAGACGGAACGGAGGCATTGCTGACCGTTACTTCATCTTTCTGGAAATTCCAGAGGTTCTGCACCGCACCGGCATATTTGTATTGTTTGCCTTCCTTGTTATATATTTCCGCGCTTCCGTTTACCTGCCATTTAAGGTCTTTCATGATTTCCCATTCGCCGTATAGTTTAGCGAACGAGTATTGCCCCACCTGCGGGTAGAACCAGGTATCCATATACTGTTGCGGGTTGATGGCGTTCAGGCTTTCATCATCCGTATTCCTGCCCCCGTAGCGGGTTACGCCGTCTTTAGTCATGGTAGGCGTTACGCCCGGCACTGAATTGGCGCTGTAATACAACAGGGTGGTTACATCAAAAGGCTCGTTCACCTTGTTCCAGTAGGAAGTGAGGATGGCGCCTATCTTTATCTTATCGCTTATTTTATGATTCATATTTAAGCGCAAAGAATATTTTGTATTGTCTGTAGACTCCATGATACCTTTGTTATAGAGATATCCCATGGAGAGATAATAATCCGTTTTTTCATTGCCCCCGCTGACAGACAGGTTATGCCGGGTGATGATACCCTGTTTGAAGATCACGTCCATCCAGTTGGTGTTGGGAAATAACACCGGGTCTTTGGCATTCTTCCAGGCTTCTATGGTAGCTGGTTTGAAGAGATCCGTATTATCGGGGTTATCCGATTTCTGGATACGGTTCATCAGCTGCATATAGGTAACATAATCCGTTACCGGTTCAAAGAGATGCGTGGCTTTTTGCAGGCCGGTAGATCCGTTGTAATTGATCACGGTTTTTCCTTTCTTCCCTCTTTTAGTGGTCACGAGAATAACGCCGTTGGCTGCGCGGGAGCCATAAATGGCGGCGGAAGCGGCATCCTTTAGGATGGAGATGCTGGCCACATCGTTAGGGTTCAGGTTATTCAGTGATCCTACGATGCCGTCAATAAGCACCAGCGGGTCTGAATTATTGAGCGTGCCTACGCCGCGGATACGCAGCACGGCGCCATCGCGGCCCGGTTGCCCGGAGGTTTGCGATACCGCAATGCCCGATGCGGCGCCGGACAGCGCCTGGGATACATCCGTAATGGCGCGGTTTTGCATTTGCTGGTCGTAGTTAATGGAAGATACGGAACCGGAAAGATCTTCTTTGCGCTGCGTGCCATATCCCACTACTATCACTTCACTCAGGCCGGTATTGGCAGGTGAAAGAACCACATTTACTGTAGTTTGCCCTGCCAGTGATACTTCTTTCTTTATATAACCCAGGTAAGAAAATACCAGCACGGCATTATCCGGCGCACTCAGGCTGTAGTGGCCTTTTTCATCTGTTGCAATACCGGTGGAAGTTCCCTTTACCTGGATGGTTACACCAGGCAGGGGCTTTCCTGTAACAGCGTCGGTAACGGTGCCGGTTACATTGGCTGCAACAGACAGCGCAGGCGCTTTTGGTTTTACAATAATTATTTTTTCCAGGATGGAATAATCCAGCGGCTGCCGGGCGAAGCAAATGTCCAGCACATCGCGGAGCGCTGCGTTTTTTACATCCAGTGTTACAGGTACCACGTGTTGCAGGTCTTCGTTGGTGTAAATAAAATTGTAGCCGGTCTGGCTCCGGATCTCAGTAAAGATCTCCTTTAGTGATACGTCCCTGCCGCTGATGTCCACCTGCGGGCGCTTCTGCTCGCGACGGGCGCGGATCAGTTCCGGCA
>JBCNPS010000132.1:0-14346 GCA_039593235.1 Chitinophaga sp.
TTTCCCGGTATAAAAGGTAAATGCCTGTTCTTTCGTATGAAACGTGGCCTGGTATACATTGGCGTGATAGCCTTTAAATTCCGGGTATTCCCAGCTTTCGCCCGTTACCGTGTTGTTATAGGCTTTATACCAGCTGCCAAACAATTGGCCCTGTAACCTGTTCTTCCACACCCGGTAGGGCCCTTCGCCGGTCCACGACAGCCCCGTTACCTTTTCTTCCGGGTAGCGGAAAGTAATGCCGCTGTAGGGCGTGGCGCCTTTAACGCTATAGTTGTAGTCCAGTTGCGCCGGAACGCCCGGCTTAAAGGTCCATTTTACTTCAAGAAAACCATTCCCCTCGTAGCGGGCAACGATAAAATAACCGCTGGAATCAGTTCCGGACCTGAATGTTTTCAGCTCCTGTGAAACGCCCGCCAGTACAGGGCCTCCGCTTAGTGAGATACTGCCTTTGGGCGTCCGGATCTGTAATAACTGACCGGTGGTGCGACTGAAATAATAAGTACCTGTGCCATTGTTCACCGAAAGGGTATCATGATTGGTGGCAACATCCAGCCGGCCGGTTATTGCCGGGAACTGCCGCACCACGCGGGAAGGCGGCTGCAGCGGCCAGCTCCGGGTAAGGATATTGCGTCCATAGCCGTCCTCTACATTTACGTATAAAGCGTCTGCATCCTGCCAGCCGTTGGGAAGGGAAAGTTCCAGGAAGCCTTTGGTGTGGGGAGCCAGATCAGGTGAAGTGATCCGGCCGGAGGCAATGGTATCTGTTTTATTATTTTTTCCGGGAGATGTAAACCGCAGCAGTTGCCACGTAAACCGGCACCGGGACAATGGCGTATAGTCGTAACGGTTCTCCACCGGTATCCGGCCATCGAAGGTGGAAGGGATTATAACGGGCAGGGATATATGTACCGGCGACCATATCTGGCGGATGGCATAGAAGCTGCCTTCCTTTTCCCGGTGGGGGCCTACAATGCCGTCCGGGGCGTGGTTGCCGTCGGTGTCGATAATGCCGTTTTTATCGGTGCGTACCAGTCCTTCGTCGCTGAACGCCCACAGGAAGCCGCCGGCGCAGCGGGGATGTTGCAGCATACGGTCCCAGAAATCGGCCAGGCCCGCGCCCATGCCGCCATCGTAGAGGCCATGCATAAATTCGGTGGGCATGTAAATGTCCTGGTCGTACAGGCTGGAATTAACGATATAATTGAAGTTGGGGTAATGTTTGGTGTCCACACCATTGTATCTTTCCCATGGATGCAATACCGGGCGCTGCTGTGGGTCGTACAGGCGATAGTCGCCATCCAGGGCGCGGTTAAAACCTCCTTCGTTGCCGTTATCCCATGCAATAATGGAAGGGTGGTTCACATCGCGCTCCACCAGTTCCTTCACCAGTTTGCGGCCTACTACGGTATCATATGCCGCCTGCCAGCCGGTGAGTTCATCCAGTACAAACAGCCCCAGGGAATCGCATACGTCCAGGAAATGTTCATCCGGCGGGTAGTGCGACATGCGTACGGCGTTTATGTTCATATCTTTCATGAGGTTCACATCCAGGATACTGATATCCTTACTGAGGGTACGTCCTGTTTCAGGCCATGCGCTATGGCGGTTCACACCTTTCAGCATTACTTTGGTGCCGTTTACGTATATGCCATCCCGTGACCTTATTTCAATGGTTCTGAAGCCAAAGGGTTGGGATATGCGGTGTATGGTTTGGTTACCTTTTTTAATTTCCACTACTGCCAGGTAGCGGTTGGGAAACTCTGCACTCCAGGTGGCCGGACGATCGGTTTGTTGCTGCAACGTATAGGCGGCAGGGTTACTGGCCGTGGAAGGCACGGTTACAGCGGGCTGAACGGGTTGCCCTGCCATAGTCAGCACCTGTGCACTGAGAGAATATCCCTGCGGCAATGGGGTAGTGGATACCTGTGCAGTAAAAAGCCCTTTGGCAGTGGCATTAATGGCCAGGTGGTTAATATGGATCAATGGCTTCACTTCCAGGAACACGGGTCTGTAAATACCGCCCAGGATCCAGAAGTCGCCATTCCTTTCCGCGCGGTTTACGCCTGCATTAGCCGACATTTTACTCACCTTCACTTCCAAAAGGTTACTGCCATTCCGTAATAATTTGCTGATATCGTACCTGAACCGGTAAAAGCCGCCCTGGTGTATTTCGCCGGCCAGCCGGCCATTTATTTTTACTTCGGCATCGGTCATCACGCCATCAAAAACGATATTCACCTGTCGCTCGCGCCAGTTATCCGGGGCCGTGAAGCGGTAGCGGTACCATCCCTCTTCATCGGCTTTAACTTTGTCGTGCCCATAGTTATAGCTGCCGAATCCCTGTTGCTCCCAATTGGATGGAACGGGAATAGTGGTCCATTTACCACTGCGCTGTCCGCCGGAGCAACGGAACTCCCAGTTAACGGTATGGTCTTTATCTGTACCTGAAAGGTAGATGTATCGGGTTTCCTGTGCGTGTGCTGTGTGCAGGCATAACATGCCCGCGAGCAGCAATATCATTCTTGCTGACATAACCGGAATTTTAAAATGCCTCTAAAAGTATAAAAAAAGCGCCTTCGGTGCACGCGAATTTGTCTGACTCCGCGTTAGACAAATTCCGCGTGCGCCGAAGGCGCACCAGCGTTACTTACCGAAACATGTCAGCATCTTGTGGAAAATCTCATTGTTTTCGTACACACCGCGGAACAGTTGGGAGTTGGGACCATAGGCAAATACCATTACGGGGATGCCGGTATGGTCGTTGGTAGCGAAATGGCCGCGTAAAGTGCCATTGGTGATATCTCCGTCCATCAGGGCAAGGCCGCCGGTTTCATGATCGGCGGTAACGATCACGGTGGTTTGTTTGTCCTGGTCGGCGAAGCGGAGGGCTTCTCCCACGGCTTCATCAAAGTCGAGCATTTCCCGTACCAGGTAATCCAGGTCGTTGATGTGGCCGCCTTGGTCTATGCGGGAGCCTTCCACCATCAGAAAGAATCCTTTACCGGAAGCATTGAGTTGCTGTAACGCCTTTTTCAGCGCGTTTTTCAGGTAGCTGCCCCGGCCATTGCGCATGGAGGTAACTACTTTGTTGCTCAGTATCACGAGCGTGCGGTTTTTCGTAGTGGCGTTCCAGTTATCCAGGTTATCATAGATGCGGATACCGGAGGTGGCGAGTTGCCTGCCTAAGTCTTTTTCCAGTTGTTCCCTGCCGCCGCCTACAGCAAGATCCAGCTTGCTGTTCAGCAATTGCTTTTCCAGGGTGTAGGTGCTGTCGCGGTCGGCAGTATGGCCATAGAAAGAAGCGGGTGTTGCGCCGGTAATTTCTTCCGTTACAATAACGCCGCTCCGGATACCTTTAGGCGCCAGTATTTCGGGGATCACGGGGATGGACACATAGGTATTGTCGAGCCCGATGGCGCGGTTATGTGTTTTTACGCCGGTACCCATGGCGGAGCCCCCCGCAGCAGAGTCGGTATGGTAATTATCGGTGGATTGGGTTTTGGATAAACCCAGCTGTTTCATCTGGAATATATTCAGTGCCCCTTTGTTGGCGGTATACCCGGAAAACATTTCCGCAAGACCGGTGCCATCGCCTATCATCAGGATCACGTTCTTTGAGCGTACCTGTGTGGCATCGGATGCAAAGGAGGGAGTATATACTTCATGCACGGGCATATTGGAAACGATAGTGCGGCTGGTGTTGTGCAGTACATCATACAATTCTTCCGGGTGGTCGCTGCCGATCCAGTCGGCGCCGAGGTCCATCAGCTTGTAGTAGGTAGACCGGGTAGAGGGGGCGCCCCAGAAGCGGAAGGGATGCCCTTGCTGGTGTACCTTATTGATAACGGCTTTTACTTTTTCCAATTCAGCCGGTACCAGTGTTCCTTTACCGTTCCAGTTGCTGTAGGAGTGAAAATCTACGCTCACCATGGCAATGCGTTGCTGTAACGCTGCCGGGTATACGCTGTCGGGCCGGCCGTCGAAAAAGAAGATAGGATCATACTTTGGCCATTCTTCCATGGGTGGCAGGTTACCGGATATCACCAGTTTTACAGCGGAGGGATTGGTATTGCGGTCAAAATATTTCCGGTAAGGAAGCAGCAGCTCCTGTAATGCCTGCAGGGTAGGAGCGCCGGCTGTTTTCAGGTCGATCAGCAACTGCAGGGGAGCATTGCCTTCATAAGGTTTGCCGTTGTAAAGGGAGAACTGCCGGAGCACTGGTTGCAGGTACATTTCCTTAAAAGTGCGGAAGGGTTGTATGGCAGTGGCATCGTGTGCTACGTATAAAACGCCGTTTTTAAGATGCACATCCGCTTCAATAGACCCAAACTGCAGGGCAGCCGCTGCATAAAAAGGAGTGGCCCGCTCATAGTCGTTATGAGAGTGGGCCTGCGCCATGGTATATTGTTTTATTTGTGCGGATGCCCCGGCGGCCATCATTACACCGGATAAAAAGAGCAGTGCTTTTTTCATTGTATGGTAAAAGATAGTTTTAAAAGTTTCAGCGGGCAAAGGTGGTATAATCCTGTTAGCATGTGGCATCACCTGTGTTTATCTTTATGTTAATTCCCGGTAGAAAAAATCGATTTAGTCAATACTTCCGGCGTCATATCTCTTGTTTATGCGGTAAGAAAAAGTGGAATAAATGAAAATGGAAATAACAGGTTAAACGTTGCCGGCAGGTAATAGAAATTTGATGAGATGCACCCTGCGGCATCAGAGCGTTCGCCAGTTCTGCACGAGTTCTTTCAGCTGGTTTTGTCCTTCCGGCCAATCGCCGAGCCCTGATTCGCTGTTAATGTGGCCTTTGGCGCCTGCATTTACAAAGCGGCTTTCCCAGTGCCGGGCGAAAAAAGCAGCCCTTTCCAGCGAACAGAAAGGATCGTTGGTGCTGGCAACAATAATACTTTCAAAAGTTAGTTTAACCAGGGGGATCGGGGTAAAGCCTGTTGCTTCCGGTGGGAACCCGGGCCGCTCTGCATCTGCCGGCGCTACCAGTAATGCGCCACGGATCTTCCTGTTGGTTTGCCCTGCCCAGTGCGCCAGTGCAATACAAGCCAGGCTGTGTGCAGCAATCACTACCTGCGGCCCGGCTTCCGCTACGGCTTTCTCTATTTGCGCTACCCAGTTGGCACATACCGGCGTATTCCAATCTGTTTGTTCAATCCGTTTGGTGCCGGGTATAGACTGCTCCCATAGTGTTTGCCAGTGTAAATCACCGGAGCTCCCCAGTCCCGGTGCGGTCAGTACTTTAATTTCCATGACATAGAGGCATTGTGTCTTGAAAGATAGTAAAAAGAATCACCAAATACGAATTAAGTGAATGGCAGAAAAGTAGTACACTGAAAAAAATAGCCGGAGCTGAAAAGCACCGGCAACAGGTAACAACCAAAACAGCATTGATTAATACTGAGTATCTTAATTATTTATGATATATGATGTTCGCTTTTATCATCTTACAAAAAAATAATTTTTTAAAAACCGGCAGGGAGAACCCCGCCGGCGACCATAATGTGGATTTTTAAAATACAAACCCTTTACGCTTGAACAGCCAGAGATTGCGCCAGCCATCGCCTTGCTGTACCAGCGTCAGTTCATTGGCGTTCAGCTTAACAATATTGTAAGTAACGTTATTACCCCAGCTGATATCTGCTCCATTGATCTTAATGGTTTGCTTCAGCGTGTCCAGCGTAAACGATCCTTTGGTAGTTACGCCTTTATGAACGATAGCGAAATTTGCATTTTTGTTCAGGTCAAATGTCATCTCATCATCCAGTACGCCCTGATCTCTCAGGCCGGCAGTGCCCACGGTCCACCATGCCGGTTTATCGGCATCACCGGGGCCATTGCCAAAGCAATAACCACCGGGAACATCAACGGCCCATACCCAGGTTTTTCCATCGGCGCTATTGGTGAGCAGGTCGTACATCTTGCTGGAAAAGAATTTCGGATCGTTCTCACTTACGGTTACTTTCACAGAATCCGTTTTAGGACCGCCTTCACCGTAAGCAGAATATTTTATGAAGAAGTCGCCCGCAAAAGGCAGGATGACTACCGCTTTTGTTTCTTTGGTAGTGCCAAAGCCGTAATCCCAGAAGGGGATTACATTTTTTGTTTTGCTTTCCAGTGTTACCTGGTTATCATAATTGGGCGTTTGTGTAACAGAAAAATCGAGCTGAATGCCGGCAGGATCTGCCGGTGTGATCCTGTCTTCATAAGGACTGCATGCATAAAACAATGCAGCGGTTAATCCCAGGAAATATATATGCAGACGTTTCATGTGTTTAGTTTTTTAAGTGAGCAATTACCAGCCGGTGTTTTGTTTGAGTGTACCGTTAGATAAATTGATCTGTGTTTCAGGTATAGAGAATAAACCATTTGTTTCTGTACGGAATACTACATTGAAGCCCGCCTGGGAAGAAGGATTATCAATTGCCTGTTTGGCAACGGTCATGCCCTGCCGGAGCAGGTCCCAGTAACGGTGTCCTTCCAGTGCCAGTTCCCATTTACGTTCCTGCATGATCTGCGTTTTGTTGCCAAGGGTAATGCGGTGGGTCTGATCGCCGAAAGCGCGGTCGCGCACACGATCCAGGTAGCCCTGTGCTTTAGCGGCATTGGCAGTAAGATTTAATTCTGCTCCCATCAGCAATACATCTGCAAAGCGGATCACCATATAATTATCGAAATTGTCCCACTGGAAACTACCGCCGAGATCATCTGCATTTTTATCTTTCAGCGGTGTATATTTTTTTATAAAGAAGCCGGTGTACTGCGCCTGATCACCCTGGTTATAAGTGTCAGCATATCCTTCCCCGTTAATGGAAATGATAGAAGCCGTTTGCCTGCTGTCGCCCGGTGCATAGGAATGAAAGAGGGCTTCATTTACCGTAGCGGCGCCCCATCCTTTGTAGTAAGGGTCCAGCACCTGCGAGCGGATACCGATCATTACCTGCATGCGGTTACCGTTCTGCTGGTCCTGGTTGCCCAAACCGAGGTAGGTATATTGAATAGTGAACACGCCTTCTGCATTGTTCTGACCGGCATAGGCGGCAGTGCTTTCTGCAGAAGCGCGGAACAGGTTCCTGTATTTGGGAACAAGACTATAACCACTGTTATTGATCACGTCTTCAATAGCGGCAATGGCATCTGCCTGTGAAAATACGCCTGCAATATCGGGCTTGCTGTAGTAGCCGGTGTAGTACAGGAAAACACGGCCCAGCAAAGCTTCGGCCGCCCATTTGGTGGCCCTGCCATATTCGCCGGTAGGAATGCTGGCGAAAGGAGTGGCGGGAAGATTAGCTGCTGCGAGTTTCAGGTCGCTGGCAATGAGCATGTATACGCTGTCGGGAGTTGCCTGCGGGATATTATAGTTACCGGGTTCCAGCGGCGCCGTAAGCAATGGCACATGACCAAACATCCGCACCAGGTCAAAATAGAAGTAAGCCCGCAGGAAATGCGCTTCGCCCACATAGCGGTTCTTAGTGGCGTCATCTCCTTTGAAATCTACCGCATCTATTTTTTGTATCAGTTTATTGGCGCGGTAAATGCCGGTGTAGTATTTTTTCCAGGCATTACTGTTAAGGTCATTCATTTTAATGCTTTTGTCCCATTGGTTCCACCCATTATCGGAAGTACCACCACCGCCAAAGCATTCATCCGATGCAATTTCTGAGCTGAGGGCAATATTGCCATAGCCATCCCAGTTTAATACGCTGTATGCGGAAACCAATGCCTGGTAAGCATCTGCGGGCGTCTTATAAAAATCTTCTTCTGTTATTGTATTGATGGGCAATGTTTCCAGGAAACTTTTGGAACAGGAAGCCATTAACCCCGTTACGATGATAGCTGCAAATATTTTCTTCATGATTACCGGAGTTTAAAATTTAACATTAAGGCCGAACAGAACAGTTCTTGGCTGCGGGAAATAACCGAGGTCTGTACCGGACGACCAGTTGTCGATACCATAACCCACTTCCGGATCCAGCCCACGGTAATGAGTAAACGTAAATACATTCAACCCGGATACATACAGTCTGAACTGCTGAAGCGGCAAGCGTTTCAGTAATGTTTTCTTAAAGTCATATCCGAAGTTGATGCTCTTTATACGGAGAAAGGCGCCATTGTGCACATACAGGTCTGAGAAGCGGGTATAGTTCTGGTTGGCTTCATTATTCTGCGTTACACGGGGCATGCTGTTGGAAGTGCCTTCGCCATGCCAGCGGCCAAAAATCGCTGTGGTATAGTTGTTGGTGAAACGGTCGTAAGCCCTTGTTCCATCCACAATATCGTTGCCACCTACGCCGTTCAGCAGCACACTCAGATCAAATCCTCTCCAGCCGGCAGATAAAGAAATGCCATAGGTTTGTGAAGGATTAGGGTTACCTACTTTTGTTTTATCATCGCCATTGATCACACCATCGCCGTTGAGGTCTACAAAGCGTGCATCGCCCGGCTGTGCGCCCGGTTGGATCTTCTGCCCGCTTTTGCTGGTATAGGCGTCTATTTCCGCCTGGTTCTGGAAAATACCGGCTGTTTTCAGGCCATAGAAATATCCGATAGGCATACCGTTCTGTGCACGGAAGTATTCATCCATGTTAGAGGATAGTACGCCGTTGTAAGAAGGATGCAATACGCCTTCCTGGTTAGGAATATCTATCACGGTATTTTTATTGAAGGCAATGTTACCACCGATGCCAATGTTTACTTCTCCAAACTGGTGGTTGTAGTTAATGCCAAGCTCAATACCCTTGTTCTGAATATTACCGCCATTAATGGTAGGAGCGCCGGTACCCACGAGGTCGGGGATAGGAGCCGTTACCAGCCAGTCGCGCGTGTTTTTCTGATACCAGTCGAATGTTACGGTTACATCTTTGAACAGTGTTGCATCAAACCCGATGTCAATTTGTTCAGATGCTTCCCAGTGCAGGTCTGGGTTTGGTATTTTATCAGGAGCGGCCCCGATGGCTTTTTGCCCGTTGAAGTAATAATCGCGGTAGGTAGAATTGATGGTGGCCAGGTACCTGAAATCCTCAATCCTGTCGCTACCATTTTGTCCCCATCCACCGCGGATCTTCAGGAAGTTGATCCAGCTGCTGTTTTTAAGGAACGTTTCGTTGGTGAGGATCCATCCCAGGGAGAAGGCGGGGAAGTAGCCATAGCGCTTGTTGGCGCCAAACTTGGTGGAGCCGTCGCGGCGCAGCGTCGCGGTAAGCAGGTATTTATCATCGTAGCTGTAAAACACTCTTCCAAAGTACGATTGCAGCGCATTCATACTCCTGCTTCCATATACTTTTTGCGTAGAATCATTTCTGCCGTTATCAATAATGGCATGACCAAAATCGCTAATGATAAGATCTGATTTATTGCCGCTTACATTGTACCCTTCAAATTTCTTTGCGGTGGTACCTACCATTACATTCAGGTCATGCTTGCCTGTTTTGAGCTGGTAGGTAAGGGTGTTATCCCAGTTCCAGGTAAGATTGCGGTACATGCCCTGGTTGGCCTGGGAATGATCGTTCTTGTTATTGGTGCCGAGGTCGTATTTGGGAATAAACGAGTTGACGTAATTATAGGAGATGTCGGCGCCAAAGTCTGTACGCAGGGTCAGTCCTTTAATGAGGATAGCTTCTGCATAGATGTTACCAATGAGCCTGTCGATGATGGTCTGGTTATTTTGCGTGTAGTCGATCATACCGATGGGATTGGCTTCCTCTGCATAGGGCGATTTGCCATAGCTGCCGTCGGCATTATACACCGGGTAAATGGGCGAGGCGTTCAATAACCCGCGGATAGAGTTATTGTAGATATTGCCGGTGCCAATACCACGCTGGCGTGTATGCGCAAACGTTAGGTTCTCCCCGGTTTTGATCAGGTCTTTATATAGTTTGTGCTCTGAGTTGATACGGAAAGAAGTTCTTTCAAAGTTAGATCTGCCGGGAAGTCCCATTACGCCTTGCTGTCCCTGGTAAGACAGGGAAGTGGAGAACACGGAGTGTTCGTTACCTCCGGCGAGGCCCAGGCTGTAGTTCTGTATGGGCGCATTTTTGATAGTGGCTGCTTTCTGCCAGTCGGGCCCTGTGCCCAGCCTAGCAATGGAATCCGGTGTGTAAATTGGCACCGAACCGGAGTTGATAGCCGCTTCATTCATGATATGGGCATACTGTTGTGCATTCAGCAGATCCAGTTTGCGGGCAGGGTTCTGTAACCCGTAAGACGCATCAAAACTGACACTCATTTTGCCGGCGCGGCCCTTTTTCGTAGTGATCATCACTACGCCGTTGGCAGCGCGTGTTCCGTAAATAGCCGTGGATGCTGCATCTTTGAGCACATCTATGCTGGCAATATCGTTTGGATTGAGGAAGGTAATGTCGTCTGCCGGGAAACCGTCAATGATAAAAAGCGGGCGGGAGTCGCCATTGGTGCCTATACCGCGGATGGTGAATTTCAATGCATCGCCGGGCTGACCGGAGTTGGATGTTACCTGCACACCGGGCGCCTGGCCTTGTAAAGATTGTTCCACGCTGATGGCATGGTTCTTTATGAGGTCATCGTTGTTGAGATGTACGGTGGCGCCGGTCACCACTTTTTTCTTTTGCGCGCCATAACCCACTACCACCAGCTCATCCAGTCCTGTGGAAGCGGATTGCAGGCTGATGTTCATGGGGCTGCCTGCCTTTGCCGGCAATTCCTGTTTGGTATAGCCTACCAGCGATATCACGAGTATTTCGCCGGGATCTGCCTGCAGGGTGAATAACCCGTCGGCGTTGGTAACGGCGCCCCGGGTGGTTCCTTTTACAATGATATTAACGCCGGGCAGGGGACTGCCATCTTTAGCATCCGTTATCTTGCCCGTAATAGTTTGCTTTACAGGTTGCGTGTATGCCTTCCCGTTATTGGCAGCTGCGTGCAGCGCGGGAGGCGCGCCGGTAGCCAGGCTGCATACAGCAAGCGCCTTTACAACGGTTTGCCGCGGAAAATAGTTGCTGATTGTGTACCAGATTTTCATGTTTAACGTGTTTTATTTAGGCAAAGGAGTTTGAATAATTTTAAGAGAAAATGGTCCAGGTCAGATGGCCCGGACCGTTTTTGCTATTCCATTATATGTTATCATTTTACCTGTCTTATTGCTGATGTCCGGTCCTGCAGCATTTTCCTTACCAACAAATGTTACGAGGAAATACCGCTGCTGCAGCATACCCGGAAAACGGCCTTCCCGTTGTCCTATAGTAAGTGTTTGCGCTGCTTCATTCCAGCGGAAGGAAATGTTGCTGAAGGCGCCTTTCTCATATTGATAGTTGTTATTTTCATCTTCGTAGAGTGTGAACTCCCCGTCTTTACCGGTATATACATACAGCTGTATGGTATCTGCACGGCGCTCACTGGTATATTGCAGGGCAGGGCCCACCGGTATTATGGCGCCTTCCTTTACATACAAGGGCATTCTTTGCAAAGGCGCTGCGGCGGTGATATGCCTGCCGCCTGCTTCGTATTTACCGGTATAGAAATCATACCAGCCATTGCCTGCAGGCAGGTACAATTCCCGGCTGCGTGCATGGTATTCCGTTACGGGATTCACCAGGAGGGAAGGACCGAACATGTACTGGTCGCTGATATTCAGCACAGCCGTATCATGGCCATAGTCCATTACCAATCCCCGCATTATCGTATAGTCGTGATGGTAAGTACTACCTGCAATGGAGTAGATGTAAGGCAGCAGGCGGTAACGCAGCTGGTCGTAGTACAACATCGATTGGTAGGCCACACTGCTATCGGGGGCAATGTTGAACATTTCCCGGTAGGGATATTGCCCGTGTGAGCGGAACAACGGGCAGAAAGCGCCATACTGGAACCACCGGGTATTGAGTTCTCTCCACTCTTCCAGTGCGGGGCCCTGCGGATTGGGGTGGTCATATTTATCTTCCACAAAAAAACCGCCTATATCTGTAGTCCAGTAGGGCAGGCCGGAGAGACTGAAGTTCAGGCCCCCGGGGATCTGTCTTCTGAACTCCTCAAAGGTGGCGCCTATATCGCCGCTCCAGGTGGCGGCGGCATAACGCTGCAGTCCTGCATAAGCGGAACGCGTTAGGATAAACACCCGCTGATCCGGTTTAGCAGCTCTTTGTCCTTCGTAAATACCCTGTGCATTCACCAACGCATAGGTATTGAAATATTGGGTGGAAGAGCCGAGCGCAGTAGGATCCATGAGTGTTTTACGTTCCTCAATGGAGGCGTTGGACAGGATATCCGGCTCTGTGGCATCCAGCCACCAGGCGTCTACCCCTTTGCTGAGCAGGTTTTTCTGCAACAGGCTCCAGAAAAGTTTACGGGCTTCGGGATTAAAGGCGTCGTAAAACGTAGATACGTAACCGTTACCTATCCAGTCGCGCTGCCTGTTCTTGATATTCTGTTTGTATAACCAGCCTTTGCTGTCGAACAATTTATAATTGCTGATGCCTTCATAGAATTTCGGCCATACGGAGATCATGAAATTGGTATGATACTGTTTGTGTAGGCGGCTGATCATACCGGTGGGATCCGGGAAGCGTGCGGGATCAAACTGCTGGCTGCCCCATTCGTCCTGTTTCCAGTAGCTCCAGTCCAGCACGATATTATCCAGCGGGATCTTTCTTTTGCGGAACTCCGCTACGGTGTTTTCAATCTCCTGCTGCGTTTTGTACCGTTCCCTGCTTTGCCAGAAACCCAGCGCCCAGCGTGGTATCATAGTGGCTTTACCGGTTACCTGCCGGTAGCCGCTGATCACTTCGTCCATATGTTCGCCATACATAAAGTAGTAGTCGATCTTTTCACCTGCTTCAGAGGTCAGCTGCATTTTGTCCGGTCCTTCTGCCGGAACAGGAGGAAGAAATTTAAGAGAGATAAACGATTGTGCTGTTTCCGGGATCCATTCCACTTTTACCGTGGCAGGTTGGCCTTTTGTAAGCAGATGCCGGAATACAGAAGCGCCGGGATTCCAGCTTTCGCGCCACTTATCCAGCTTCAGCTGCCCGTTGATCCATACTTTGGTATAACCGGAAGTGGTCATAAAAAATTTATATTCACCTGTTTCATCCGCATTCACGGAGCCTTCCCAGGTTACCTTTCCTTTTACCATTGGAAAAGATGGAGGGAGCGACGATAAACGGTCCAGGAACTCATAGTCGATCTTATCTTCTACCTTTTTTATATACACCGTATTATTGTAACGGTCGCCATAGGTGGCACTGAATCCCCCGGTTTGTCCATCGGCAGAAATTAAGTGTAATTCGGACATTTGTTTGTAGGGACGGTTATCTCCGAAGCGTGTAATGGAGTAGTTATCCCATAAAATACCATAGTTCCGGCTGGATACTACAAAGGGTACGGCTGCTACAGAATTATATTGTGTGAGATCTACATCCTGGTTTTTGTAATTCATTAAGCCGGTCTGATGCTGGCCGAGTCCATAGAATGCTTCGCCGGCAGGGGATTCAAACACCTGTTGGATCCGGTACAGGGATTTATTGCCTATGGTAACCGGTGTAAAACGTTTACCGCCGCCGGTCTGCTCCTGTAATATAATATTGCCTGCCTTATCACGGAACACCACTTCGCCGGTATTCAACGTTACGGTGGCGGTGATGCTGTTTGTTTTCAGTGTAACGCTTTCATTGTTTTCTTCGGAATCCCATTTGATGGGATGGCCACCGGCGTCTACCGCCATAAGGCTGGGAGACCCGGTGAAGTGATCGTCCGGTGTGGCGGTTACATGGATCACCTTATCAGTAACCACTTGTAATTTCACCTGCCGGGCGCCGTTCCGGGCGGGATTTTTTAAATGAATCAACAGGCCGTCGGACAGTTTTTCCACCTGCCCGGCGTAACACCAGGAAGTGAGGAACGTCATTAATACGATCGGTATCGCCCTCTTTATCAGCATATTTAAACGGATTTTTTCGTTGGTTGAACGTGGTTGTTACAAATACAGGTTGTGGTACCTGCGCTGCATTTTTCAAAAACGTGTTACTTCAAAACGTGTTAAAACAAAAGTAAAGGGAGGGTATGAATCAGAGGGTACGGGTATGTTTTCGATGTAGGGCGATTATGTTAACCCTTGGTATCCGGCAGGTAATAAATTGATTCCGGAAAGGGCATTAAATGTTAAGGTGCGGCAAACCAAACGGCTGGTTTTAAAGCCGTTATAACAGGAGGAGACCAATGAGGGATCCTGTGATCAGGCAGTACAGCAGGATTTCAATCAGCAGATACAGGCGGTTGCTTCGTTTAAAATTTTGTTTGAACATAGTACGGGTTGATAATCGATCTCACAAAATTATCTATTGCCCTCTTTAAGCAGGGGGCGCATTTCGT
>JBCNPS010000133.1:0-14292 GCA_039593235.1 Chitinophaga sp.
GCCGAAGACCATCTGTCGTTTCTCTGCGCGCGCTGGAGCGGGCAGAGAAACGATGGCCTCGGAAAGCAGTAAGGATGGTGAACGATGTCACCAAAGTGGCATAGATAGCCCCGCGGGCTATGGAAGTTGTGAGCATAGGTTACAAATATTAAATATAAATATACTGTATAAAAATAACTAAAGTGTGGCAAATGTGGGAAAAGACGCAATATATACGTGCTTTTTCAAAGCGTGGTTTTCAATAATAATTCATTTACATATTGTTAACATTCGTATGTGTGGTTTTGCCGCCTTCGGCGGCGCGCGGATTTTGTCTGACTCCGGATTATGATGATTACGCTGATTACCCTGATTTGATTATTGGGGATTTTAAAGGATTTGGGGAGATAGAAGCGGATGATGCACTTTGGGCTCCCGGTATATGCCGCTTTTTAAGACAGGGAGGGAGATATTAGCAGATGATTCCATTGCTGGCCCCCTCCGGTGCGAAATCAAAATATAGTATATGCTGCCTTTTATGGCAGGAAGGGAAATATCAGTGGATGATTCAACTTCTGGCTCCCTCTGGTGCAAAATCAAAATATAGTATATGCTGCCTTTTATGGCAGGAAGGGAAATATCAGCGAATGATTCAACTTCTAGCTCCCCCCGGTGCTAAATCAAAATATTGTATATGCTGCTTTTCAAAACAGGAAGGGAGATATCAGCGGATGACTCCACTCCTATCTCCCTTTTACTCTAAATCCAAAATATGGTCAAATCAAAATATCAGCATACCAAGTTAAAAAAGGGAGATACAAGCGGATAATTCCACTCCTATCTCCCTTCTTATTTTAAATCCAAAATGTGGTCAAATCAAAATACCATTGCACTGCACGCAGATTTCTAAATACAGGCAAGTTTTTTCGCTTCCATCTCCCCGAATCCATTAAAATCCCCAATAATCAAATCAGGGTAATCATCATAATCCGAAGTCAGACAAAATCCGCGTGCCGCCAAAGGCGGCGAAGCATTACAAATTACCCCGCAACGCCTGTTCCCGTTCAATAGATTCAAACAGTGCTTTGAAATTGCCTTTACCAAAAGACTGTGCGCCTTTACGTTGAATAATTTCAAAGAATACCGTAGGCCGGTCCTGTATAGGCTTGGTGAAGATCTGTAATAAATATCCTTCATCGTCGCGGTCTACCAGGATGCCTAACTTTTGCAGCGGCGCTACTTCTTCATCGATCTTACCTACACGGTCCAGCAGCGTTTCGTAATATACAGGCGGTACTGTAAGGAACTCAACGCCCCTGTTTTGCAGCTCGGTCACTGTATGCACAATATCGTTGGTGGCAATGGCCACGTGTTGCACACCGGGTCCGCCGTAGAAATCCAGGTATTCCTCGATCTGCGATTTCTTCTTGCCTTCTGCGGGTTCGTTGATCGGGAATTTCACACGGCCGTTACCGTTACTCATCACTTTACTCATGAGAGCAGAGTACTCCGTGGAAATATCGCTGTCGTCGAAAGAGATCAGGTTCCTGAAACCCATTACCCGCTCATAAAATTCCACCCAGGTGTTCATCTCATTCCAACCCACATTACCTACACAATGATCTACATATAACAGTCCGGTTTCAGTTGGCTGGTAGCTGGTTTTCCATTCTTTGTAGCCTGGCATAAATAATCCTTTGTAGTTCCTGCGCTCTACAAACAGGTGCACGGTATCGCCATAGGTATGAATACCACTGCGCACTACTTCGCCAAATTCGTCTTTCTCCGTAACAGGCTCCAGGTAAGGGGTGGCGCCGCGTTTCACGGTTTCTTCGTAGGCGGAGCGGGCATCGTCTACCCAGAGCGCCAGTACCTTCACCCCATCGCCGTGTTTGGCAACGTGACGGGCTATTTCTGTATCCGGTAACAGGGAAGTGGTAAGTACAAAGCGCAGTTTATTCTGCACCAATACATAAGATACCCTGTCTTTCACCCCGGTTTCAGGACCGGCATAAGCCACCGGCTGAAAACCAAAGGCGGTTTTGTAATAATGTGCCGCCTGCTTGGCATTACCTACGTAAAACTCTACATAGTCGGTGCCGTTGAGGGGTAAAAAGTCTTGCTGACCGGTTAAGTTGTCTGCATTCACTAATGCTGTTTCCATAACATTCAATTGTTTTGGTTTTATAAGTTGGTTGGTTTTTGTTTAATCATTTATTATTCTGCCCAGCTCATCACATAGCTGCCGTCTTCAATGTCCAATGCGGCTTCTGTGATCTGCAACGGGTGAAAAGTATCTACCATCACTGCCAGTTCTTTTGTTTCCTTTGCACCGATACTTTTTTCCACGGCTCCCGGGTGAGGCCCGTGTGGGATACCCGCAGGGTGCAGGGTGATCATTCCCCGCTCCACATGTTTACGGCTCATAAAATCGCCATCTACATAATACAACACTTCATCGCTGTCGATGTTGCTATGGTTATACGGTGCAGGTATAGCCAGCGGATGGTAATCAAATAACCGCGGACAAAAAGAGCATACCACAAAGTTGTTGCCTTCAAAGGTTTGATGCACCGGTGGCGGCTGGTGTACCCGCCCGGTGATCGGTTCAAAATCATGGATGGAAAAGGCAAACGGGTATTCGCATCCATCCCAGCCTATTACATCGAAAGGATGGTGTTTATAATGAATGGGATAAATCACCCCTTTCTTTTTAATGCGGATCAGGAAGTCGCCTTCTTCATCAATGGTTTCCAGTTGTTGCGGCTGCCGGATATCCCGTTCGCAGTAAGGTGAATTTTCCAGTAGCTGCCCGTATTTGCTCAGGTATCTTTTTGGATAACGGATAGGGCTAAACGATTCCACAATAAACAGGCGGTTGCCATTGCTGTTGAAAGTGATCTGGTAAATAGTGCCGCGGGGAATCACCAGGTAATCCCCATAGCCGAACTCCAGTTGTCCGTATTGCGTTTTCAATACGCCGCTGCCTTCATGTACAAAGATCATTTCATCGGCATCGGCATTTTTATAAAAGTATCCTTCCATACTTTTACGGGGCGATGCCAGTACTATATGGAGATCACTGTTTACCAGCAGAGCTTTTCGGCTTTCTAAAAAATCATCTTCCGGTTTGATATTGAACCCCATAAAACTGCGGTGTTTCAGCATTTTCTCCTCGGCCACCTTTGGCGCAACGGAATAAGGTTCATCTACTTTTACGATCTCCGTAGGCGGGTGACAATGGTACAGCAGGCTGGAGTGGGAAGAAAAGCCCTCCGTGGAAAACAGCTGCTCCGAATACAGCTGGCCATCAGGTTTGCGGAACTGGGTATGACGCTTATGCGGTATCTGTCCGAGTTTATAATAATGTGGCATGACAGGTGGTTTGAAAAAATTGTTCCGGTGTATGATTAAAAATTGAATGGGTGTATGATTCCTTGTACTGGTGTATGATCCATATTTTTATATACAGTGCATCCTGCAGATAGCAGTTGAAAACTTACCTATACATGCGCAGGAATAGCAGCTGAATACTATTACAAAGTTACGGTATATAAACACGAAGGATGGCCGGCAGCGGCCGTTGGGAAAGGTTATGCCAAAGTCGAATCCATGGCAAGCGTGGCCATGAGAAAGTAGTAGTTAAGCTGACTATTGCTTGTATATTTCAGTGAAATGGACAAGTGGCAATTGTTTAGGTGACTAAGGTAAGGAAAAACTGCGATTCCAAAATATTTTTGTACCGGGCGATGATCAGCGGGAATCTTTTTTCCGGGAGATAAATAACGGGGATAACTTCCTTTTAACATCACTTCTTTCTCCTGCTTTCAGATAAAATAGTCATAATATTGTCATGCAAATACTATTTTACAAGATATAGAGAATCAAAAAATCGTAAACAAAGACATTATATTCTGAATATTTACCTAAATTATCTTCATTAAATAAATTAAAAACTAACAAAACACCATAATTTTAAAACATTTCTAAAAATACTCACTGCGCTTTTATTTACCAGTGTAATTATAGACTTTTGTTACACAATCGTCATATTTCAATAGTGATACCGTTTTATACATACCAGTTCTCTTCGGTTTCTGCCTCCAGGCAGATAGCGGGCACTATGGCGACCACGACCACCATTATTACAACCCCACTGCGGGGTTAGTTTTCACATATGATCCAACGACCACAAGGGTGGTACATAACCGGGAGAACCCGGACTTATCTACGTATAAATTTTCCATATGCAAGTATTAAAATTTGGCGGCACTTCAGTGGGAAGCGCCAAAGCAATAGAACAGGTTTGCAATATCCTCAAACAATATAAGCCGGCGGGTAAATATGCTATCGTAGTATCCGCACTCGGCGGAATAACGGACAAGCTTATACGCTGCGGGCAACTCGCGGAACAAGGCAACGAAGACTATAAAAATGTATTACAGGAAATTGAAGCCCGGCACCTGGATACTATCCGCGAACTATTTCCCATTACCGCACAAAGCGGGCAAATCAGCCAGCTGAAGAAAAAACTCAATGCGCTCGAAAACCTGTGCGACGGCATCTTCCAGGTGGCCGAATTAAGTCACCGTACCCTCGATAAAATAATGAGCTACGGCGAACTCATGTCGTGCGTTATCGTAGCGGAAAAATTAAAACAGCAGGGCTTCTCCGCCTCCTGTAAAGACAGCCGCGAGCTGATCGTTACCGATAACAACTTCGGCCACGCCGCCGTTAACTTTGTTGCCACCAATCACCAGATTACACAGTTCTTTGCCGAGTCGCCCGCCGACTATATAGTATTCCCCGGTTTCGTGGCGGCTACCCCCGACGGAGAAACCACTACCCTTGGTCGCGGCGGCTCCGACTATACCGCCGCCATCATCGCCGCGGCCGTAAACGCATCCGTACTTGATATATGGACAGATGTAAGCGGTATGATGACCGCCGACCCGCGCATCGTATCACAGGCCATTCCCATTTCGCACATCTCTTATGTGGAAGCAATGGAGCTGTCGCACTTCGGCGCCAAAGTCATTTACCCTCCCACCATCCAGCCGGTAATGAGCAAACGCATTCCCATCTGGATCAAAAATACCTTTGCCCCGGAAGATCACGGTACACTTATACAAGACAGCGCCAACCGCAGTTTCCCGGTAACAGGCATCTCCGGCATCCCCAACATAGCACTGCTCACCCTCGAAGGAAGCGGCATGGTGGGCATCCCCGGGTTCTCCAAACGCCTGTTCGAATCCCTCTTACGGGAACGCATCAACGTAATTCTCATTACCCAAAGCTCTTCTGAGCACTCTATCACCGTGGGTATCCATGAAGCGGATATGCTTAAAGCCAAAACAGCGGTGGACAGCGAGTTCTCCCAGGAGATCAGCGAAAAAAGCATAGACCCACTCCTGGTGGAAAAAGACCTTTGCATTGTGGCCGTAGTGGGCGATAAAATGAAAAACCATCACGGCACCAGTGGTAAACTTTTTGGTACCCTGGGCAGGAACGGTGTTAACGTAAGGGCTATCGCACAGGGATCTACCGAAAAAAATATTTCTGCTGTGATCAATAAAGCCGATATCAAAAAAGCGCTGAACGTAATGCACGAAACCTTTTTTGAAACACCACTCAAACAGGTAAACCTCTTTATTGCCGGCGCCGGCAACGTGGGCAGCAAACTGCTGGAACAATTGGAACAACAACAGCACTACCTCCAGCATGAACTGGGCCTGCAGATCAGGGTAACCGCCCTGGCCAACAGTCGCCATACCCTCATCAGCGATACCGGCATTAACTTACGCACCTGGCGCGAACAACTGGAACATGCACAGCATATCAGTACCGCTGATTTTGTGCAACAGGTCAAAGCACTGAACCTCCGCAACAGCGTATTCGTGGATAATACCGCCAGCAGTGACATTGCGGCCGTATACCATGAGTTCCTCCAGCACGGTATTTCCGTAGTTACCTGCAATAAAATTGCCTGCTCATCCGACTACGCCTATTATAAACAGCTGAAAGACCTGGCCCGCAAATACAACGCCTCCTTCCTGTTCGAAACCAATGTTGGAGCCGGACTACCGGTCATCAATACACTGAATGACCTGATCCGCAGCGGCGACAAAGTACACAGCATAGAAGCCGTATTATCCGGTAGCCTCAACTTCGTGTTCAACCATTTCCTGGATGGCACCAGCTTCCGCGAAGTAGTGAAAGCAGCGCAGGACGAAGGCTATACCGAACCGGATCCGCGCATCGACCTCAGTGGTAAAGATGTGATGAGAAAGATCCTCATCCTTGCCCGTGAAAGCGGCGCCGCCATTGAAATGGACGAGATCACCAACTATTCGTTCCTGCCTGATGAATGCCTCAATGCACCATCCGTACCCGATTTTTACGAGGAACTGGATGTACATGCCGGCCATTTCCAGGGATTGCGCAAAGCCGCAGACGCCGAAGGCAAACGCCTGAAGTTCGTGGCCCGTTATGTAGATGGTAAAGCTTCTGTAGGGCTGCAAAGCGTGGCGCCCGATCACCCGTTCTTTAAACTGGAAGGCAAGGATAATATTGTACTGTACACCACCAGCCGGTATAAAGACCAGCCGCTGATCGTAAAAGGCGCCGGGGCCGGCGCCGACGTTACTGCCTCCGGCATATTTGCAGACATCATCCGGAGTGCAAGGTTGTAAACTTTCCATGAATTGAGTTGCAATCCTGACAATCAATTATTAAATTAAACTAACTTAAAGGTGATATGGACAGTATAAAAGTATTTGCGCCGGGAACAGTGGCCAATGTAGCCTGTGGCTTTGATGTGATAGGATTGGCGCTGGATGCGCCCGGAGATGAAATGATCCTTCGGAAGAGCAGCCAGCCGGGTGTTCGCATTACCGCGATCCACGGAGCGGACCTCCCGTTGGAAACATCCCGTAACGTGGCTGGCGTAGCCGTTCAGGCCCTCCTGCAAAAATACGATCATCCCGATACCGGTATAGAAATAGAGATCTTCAAAAATATTCACCCCGGCAGCGGCATCGGCTCCAGCGCTGCCAGCAGCGCCGGCGCAGTGGTTGGCGTAAACCACCTGCTGGGAGAACCGTTTACAAAAAAACAACTGGTGAGGTTCGCTATGGAAGGAGAACGGCTGGCCTGCGGCTCCGCACATGCCGATAACGTAGCACCCGCCATCCTCGGCGGTTTCACACTGGTAAGAAGTTACCGCCCCCTGGATATTACTACCCTGCACACGCCGGAACATCTATGGGTGACCGTTATACATCCGCAAATAGAAGTGAAAACGTCCGACGCCCGCGAAATACTGAAACAAAAGGTACTCATGACAGATGCCATCCGGCAATGGGGTAACGTAGGCGCACTGGTGGCAGCATTGTACCAGGATGATTATGACCTGATCAGCCGCTCACTTGAAGATGTGATCGTGGAGCCTATCCGCTCCATCCTCATCCCCGCATTTCATGAGCTGAAACTAAAATGTAAGGAAGCCGGCGCCCTCGGCGGCGGTATCTCCGGATCCGGCCCCTCTGTTTTTATGCTCAGCAAAGGAGAAGAAAATGCCCGTAAAGTAGCGGCTACAATGGATAGCGTTTACGCACCACTCGGCGTGGATTATAAGATCTACGTTTCCCAGATTAACACCGCCGGTGTAAAAGTGATTGACTAACTAATTAACAAACGTTTTATTCATGCAGTATTTCAGCTTACAGAACAAACAGCACCAGGTAAATTTCGAAACAGCAGTAGTACAGGGATTAGCACCGGATAGAGGATTATATTTCCCGGAACAGATACCGGCACTGGAAAAAGATTTCATCACTAACCTGCACCAATATACGGACCACGAGATCGGACTAAAAGTAATCCGCCCGTTCATAGGCGACGAAATACCCGAAGAAGCATTAAAAAAGATAGTAACAGACACTTTACACTTTCCCTTCCCGGTACAAAAAGTAACCGGTCATACCTACGCACTGGAACTCTTCCACGGCCCCACCCTTGCTTTCAAAGATGTGGGCGCCCGCTTTATGGCCGGCTGCCTCGGTTATTTCCGCCGCAACAGCACTACACCGGTAACCGTACTGGTAGCCACTTCCGGCGATACCGGCGGCGCAGTGGCCAGCGGTTTCTATAACGTGCCCGGCGTGGAAGTAGTGATCCTCTACCCTTCCAATAAAGTAAGTACACTGCAGGAAAAACAACTCACCACCCTTGGCAATAATATTCATGCCCTGGAAATACAAGGCACTTTCGACGACTGCCAGCAACTGGTTAAAACCGCTTTCCTGGACGGCGAGCTGCAGGCCCGCCGCCCGCTTACCAGCGCCAACTCTATCAATGTGGCCCGCTGGCTGCCCCAGATGTTCTATTATTTCCTGGCTTACAAACAAATGAAAGCCGCCCATCCCAAACTGGTGTTCTCCGTACCCAGCGGCAACTTCGGCAACATCTGCGCAGGCATGATGGCCGCCGCCATGGGATTGCCGGTAGCGCACTTTGTAGCCGCCACCAATATCAACGATACCGTGCCCCGCTTTATGGAAAGCGGTAAATATGAACCGGGCAAAGCATCCCCTACCCTTTCCAATGCCATGGATGTAGCAGATCCCAGCAATTTTGTAAGGATCCTGGAACTGTTTGGTAACAGCCTGCCCTCTCTCTCAGAAAAACTAACCGCTTATAGCTTTAATGATAAACAAACCGCTCAAACCATGGAGCAGGTGTGGAAAGAAAACCATTATATGCTGGATCCCCACGGCGCTGTAGGCTTCATGGGACTGCAACGCTACCTGGAACGTTCACCGGAGCTGACAGGCGTTTTCCTGGAAACCGCCCACCCGGTAAAATTTGAAGATACCGCCCCTAAGTCCATCCGGGAAGAAATATATACGCCCGCAAAGGTGATGTCTTTATACAGTAAAGAAAAACAAGCCACCCTGCTGGCAGCGGACTATCCCGCTTTCAAAAACTGGTTAATGCAATAATGATTCTGTAGTTTTGGCGCCAGTATGAAGTATTTACCTATCCTCCTGTTATTTGCGGGTGCGCAGGCATGTAACAATGCCGGCACCCGGCAGCAACAAGCTGCCAGCAGCCCTGACTCTGCGTTGTACAGCGATATCATCCGGCCGGTAACGGATTCTATTTTACAGTTTCCCAACCACGCCGACCTGTACTACCACCGCGCGTTGCTGCTGTTCAATACCAACCCGGCCCTTGCGCAGGCCGACTTTGAAAAGGCCGCTTCCCTCACGCCGGGAAACACCGACTACTGGGCTGGCGCCGGCGAAGCGGCCCTGATCGTGAACAACTTTCAGAAAGCCGCCGCCAATTTCCGGGAAGCACTGGCTACCGCTCCCGGCTATACGTACCTGCAATACCGCCTGGCTACCGCCCTCGTGGAAAATAAGCAATACACGGAAGCAGACAGCATTGCTAACGTGCTCGCACAAACGGCGGACGCCCGCGATAAGGCATTCTACCTGAAAGCCCGCATGGCGGAAGATAAACAGGACACCACCACGGCTATACGTCATTTGACCGCTGCCATCCGCGCTGCCGGCAACCAGCCTGAATTTGAAGCTGTGATGGAACTGGGCGACCTGCTCCGGGCCAGGAAAGCCACCGCTGCCCTCGATTATTACCAGCAGGCATGGCAACTGGACACCACCAACGCTTATCCTTTATATGAAACCGCACAGTTCCATGAAGAACTGGGTAACCAACCTGCAGCCCTCAGCGCCTATCATAAATGTATAGTGGCTGACCCTGGATTTGAGCCTGCCTACCTGGCACTGGGAAAAATATACAGCAGTAGAAAAGACTGGAAAACGGCCTACACCTATTACAACCTGGCGGCCAAATCGGCCCCAACGGATGCATGGGCGTACTATTACCGCGCTACCGCGCAGGAACAGCTGGGCAACAAAAAACTGGCAGTTGAAGATTATACAAAGGCAACTTCTTTTAAGAAAGATTTCAGCGAAGCAAAAGCAGCACTTAAAAGATTGAACCCGTAATTACTTAAATTTACATCATTCAAAAATAGAGCATTTGGAACAACAACCTGTTTTAGTGGCGCCATCTTTACTGGCAGCGAATTTCCTTGAACTGGGAAAAGAAGTGGATATGGTGAACCGCAGCGAAGCCGACTGGTTCCATCTCGACGTAATGGACGGGCGGTTTGTGCCCAACATCAGCTATGGCCTGCCTGTAATTGCACAGATAAAGAAAAAGGCACAGAAACCCTGCGACGTGCACCTCATGATCGAAGAACCGGAAAAATACGCGGCCGACTTCAAAAAGGCCGGGGCGGATATACTCACGGTACATCTGGAAGCATGTATCCACCTGCACCGGAATATACAGCAGATCAAAGGCCTGGGCATGAAAGCCGGCGTTGCATTAAATCCTCATACCCCTGTTGGCATGCTGGAAAACGTGATCCGGGATATTGATGTAGTGCTGATCATGAGCGTAAACCCCGGATTCGGCGGGCAAACGTTCATCGAACAAACCTATCAGAAAATCAGGCAGCTGCACCAGCTCATCACAGATAATCACGCACATGCGCTCATTGAAGTAGATGGAGGAATAGGCACAGATAACGCCGGACAGCTCATCCAGGCAGGCGCCAATGTATTGGTGGCCGGCAGCGCTATCTTCTCATCTGCCGATCCTGCAAAAACCATTCATTTACTTAAGACAGGTGCGCAATAATTTCTTTTGACAGTGGCTTCGTAAGATACCCTGTAACAAAACTGTAAGCATTCACCCGCTCCTTGTCCTTTTCATCAATGGAAGAAGTCAGTACAAAAATCCTGATCTGCTTCGGTAACTGCTCCTGGAACACTGCATATTCTTCCAGGAACTCCCAGCCATCCATCACAGGCATATTGAGATCCAGCAAAATAAGATCCGGTAAGGCCTGTACATCTCCCGCATTTTCGCGGAGAAGATCCAGTACATCCTGTGCATCCGAAAATACACGGATATGACTACTGATAGCCTGACGTTCAATCATGATTTTCGCAATCTGCTGGTGAATCGGGTCATCATCTACAATAAAAATCGTATTGATTAACTTCATAAAGGGGGTTTATTCTGACCTAAAAGTAATAATAAATTTGGTTCCCTCTCCGGGATGACTTTCTGCTCTTATACTACCACCCATCGCTTCTACCTGCGTTTTAGTGATAAATAAACCGATCCCCTTTGCATCCTTATTCTTGTGAAAGGTTTTCCGGAAGCCGAAAAGTTTGTTGCCAAAGCGCTCCATATCTATTCCCACGCCGTTGTCCTGCACGCTCAGGATAATATTATCATTCTCCTTCCAGCTTCGCAGATGTAGTGCAGGCGTACGTTCCGGGGAACGGTACCGGATAGCGTTGGTAATAAAATTTTGTAAGATGCTGTCAAGATATACCCGCGGATATTCGATCACCGGCTCCTCGTCAAAATCATAAGTGATCCGGATATTGCTGGTTTCAATATCCACCAGTAAAATATCCCTTACCTTTTGCAACCTGTCGGCAAACAACAGCTTCTCTTTCTCCACATTCACATCCTTCCTGATCTGCACTACTTCTACCAGGTCGTTCAGCGTTTCATCGATCTTCTTGATCACCTCATGTACCATCCCAAGGTAAAGATCCCTTTCCTGCTGGGCCGTAGCCTCGTTGTGCATCTGCATCAAAGCCTTCAGGTTGGCAATCGGCGCCCGGAGATTATGGGAGGTAATGTGTGCAAAATCTTCCAGCTGTTTATTCTGGTTCACCAGGTTCTTGTTCAGGTTCGACAGCTGATCGTTCGCTTTCCTAAGCTCCTTCTGCATTTTCCGGCTGTCGGTAATGTCGCGCATAAACACGGAAATGCCTCCATCCCGCATGGGAGTAAGGAGGAAGTCGTACCATTTGTCGGCCCCCGGGAAATAAATACCAAACGACTGTGAAGCCTGCTGCTGAATACATTCCTGCAACCGGGCATAGAACACGGTGCCGCTCAGGCGCGGAAACTCCTCGAAAATATTGCTGCCCATCGCCACAGGATGCCCTATCATTTTCTCCGCCTTCCGGTTCAGGAAATTCAGGCTGCCGGTTTTCTCCATGGCAGCATATCCCATATCAATGGTATCAAAGAAGAGCCGCATCAGTTCTGTATTCCGGGTAAGTGCGTCCCTTATCTCCAGTTGTTCGGTGATATCCTGTATCACGCCATACATACGTACCAGCCGCCCGTCTACATAACCAGGCTGCCCGATAGACCGCACCCTTTTTACCTGTTGGCGTGAAGTAGTGATGGTTAGTTGTGCATCAAATGGCTTCCCTGTTTCAATACATTGCCGCATCAGCGTTTCAAGTTGCGCCCTTGCTTCCGCACTGTAGTACGCCATGGCCGTTTCAAGATGGATGGGAGTATCTGCTGGGCAGTCGTGGATGTGGTACGACTGGTCCGTCCACCGTACTTTACCGCTGTCGATATCCAGCTCCCAGCCGCCTATTTTTCCGAGGGTACCTGTTTGCTGCAGGAACTCCTGGTTCTTCTTGATCTCCAGCTCCTGCAGTTTCTTGTCGGTGATATCATTCACCAGCGCTACTACTATCATCTCCTTGTCCACCGGCTCTACCACCGGGAATACCGTAAGGTCAAGATACACCTCCCTTCCCACGGTGGTCCATCTTTTATCCTGGGAGAAATCGATCCGCTTCTCCACCCGCAGGGATTTATGTTGTTCCAGCGCCTGCACAAACAGTTTGTCCAGTTCAAACATCGTGGCCAGCTGATCGTTCATTACATTAAAAGGCTGGCGGCCGGCGGGATGCGGCGAATTAAAGAAGAAGCGTTGTGTTTGATTGATCCGGCGTATAAAGCCGAAATTATCAAACTGGATATAACCGATCGGCAGGTTCTCAATGATATTGTCGAGGAGTCTTTCGCTTTTCTGGAGACTGAGTTCCGATAATTTTTTTTCCGTGATGTCATCCAGTATGAGGAAAACATTGTCCATATTCCGCTGCTGGTCTGTAAGCGGGAATATGGTAGCTTCAAAGTATACCGGATAAAGCCTGGTAATATTTTCGTGATGTTTTTCCTGGTAGCTGAGCAGGATTTCACGTTTGATGGTTTTTCCCGTTTTCCCGGCTTCTTCAAACATCCCGGCAAGGCCGTTAAGCCGGTAGAAGGGATCCTGCAGCCATTTATAATCAGGATTGGTAAAGAAAGCGTGGTGGTCGCCCCATATCTCACGTTGCCGGCTGTTCATATCCATGTTATCGCCTTCCGGGGAAAACTGCTGCAATCCAAGGGGAAGATTTTCCAGCACCTGGCCGTAGTATGCCTCGTTGCGGGTACGCTTGATTTCAGTGAGTTTACGGGCGGTGATATCAATGCCGATAAGCATGCAATGCGTAAAAGCGCCTGCTTCGCTGAAGAAGGGGGTGATGCCTGCTTCCAGCCACAATGGCGTATCTGCGGCGTTGATAAAAAAGCAGAGCTGTTCCTGTACCGGTTTTCCTTCCGTCAGGGTTTTCCACAGATCTTGCCAGTGTTCCGGGTTAGCGGGCCGGAAGAGCGCGGTAAAAGGATGGCCGGTGAACGGCCCTTCCAACGGCTGCAATGCAGCTATCACCTGCGTGTTAACCGCAGTCACCCCACCTGTCGCATCTATGGTAACAGAGAGTGCAAAGGCATTAAGAGCGGTTTCAAGATGCTGTAAGTGGCTGTAATGCTGTTCCAGCATAACTACATTCATATGATAGCAGAATCTAAAATCGTTGTGTCAGGAAACACCTAAAGTAGGCATTATATAATAAAAAACACTATCGGACAGGTAAATGTAAGAAAATGTTGGGTAAAGGTCAATTCCGTATAAACGTAGTATTAATAAGGGGAAGCATGAAGCGGGCAGGTCATTTATCCACCTGTTGTGGATTTTCAGTTTTCTGAAATTGTTAAACGATCAATATCTTTGGGATAACTAATTATATTATCATTTTTCAAATATTACCAGATGAAAGTTTTGATTATCATGGGCTCCGAGAGTGACAAGCCAGTAATGGAAGAATCGCAAAAGCATTTACAATATTTTGGTATTGAGAATGAAATGATCGTGGCTTCCGCCCATCGTAATCCTGATAAAGTAAGAGAGTTGTGTATAACCGCTCAGGAAAAGGGTTTTGGCGTAGTTATTGCCGCAGCGGGCATGGCAGCAGCCTTACCGGGAGTTGTATCAGCTTACACTTCGCTGCCTGTTCTTGGGGTTCCTTTAGATGGTGGTTTACCAGGTGGTGTTGACGC
>JBCNPS010000134.1:0-14280 GCA_039593235.1 Chitinophaga sp.
ATTAGGATTGTTCAGCGCATATACGTTCATATCCAATACCGCCTTTGCCGCGTCGGCTGCCTTTTTCCATTTCTCCTTATCATAAGTTTGTGGAAAAAGCTGCGCGCCGTCTGTATTTTTTATCCCTGCGTACATGGTATTCCCGTTAAACAAAGGACTGGCGGCGTATACCAATGCAATAGCCTTTAACGACATGGCGGCGCCGCGGGTGATGCGCCCGGTTTCCCCGGGGTTATCTAAATAATCGATAGGCAATACCGGCGCTGCCTGGTCCAGTTCTGTTACAATATAATTCACCACCTCATCTACCGGCTTCCTGGTATTCAGTGCCTCAGGAATGCTCTCGCTTACATCAGTAACATCATCGCCCAACAGCGGAATTGCGCCATAGGACCGGAGCAGCTCAAAATATAGTTTAGCCCTCAGAAAACGTACTTCTGCCTTATACTGCGGGATCCGCGTGCTGTAATAATCTGCCCTGTCTTGCGGAATGGGGGTTTTGTCAATATTTTTCAGGAAGATATTTGCTCTCCTTATGAACTGGTAAGCCCATCCCCAATTGTCGAGCGAGTTATCCGTAGGCCCCCATGCACCAGCGTTAAACTTCTGCTCCGGTACATTTTCCCAGTGATTTTTGCATTCATCCGTACAGGCGCCCAACACGGTGCTATAATAGATTTTCGTGGTACTTGTATTTAACGACGTGTACATATTGGCCCAGGCCCGTTCCGCCGTGTTTATATTATCGTAAATATCTTTTTCTGTAACAATTTCCTTGGGAACAACATCCAGGTACTTCTTACAGGATATGGTGGTTACCCAGAGAAGCAGGAGTCCGTGGAATAATATTTTACGTATCATTTGTTGTTGATTTTAATTTATTCAGATAACCAGTACCTGATCGTGTTGATTTTATTAAAAAGAGAAGGTTAATCCTGCATTGATCACCCGTTGCTGCGGATAAGTGCCTGTTCCTCCGTCACTAGCTATCTCAGGATCAAAAATTTTCAATTTATCCCAGGTAATAAGGTTAATACCATTTACAAAGATCCTGGCATTGCTGAATCCTATCCTATTCAACCAGTACCGGGGAATATTATAGCCTATTTCTACTGTTTTTAAGCGCAGGTAATTGCTGGAGTAGATCCAGAACGTGGAATTTTGCTGGTTATTGGTATTGTCTTGCGACGACAAACGCGGATATTTATAATCTCCATCAGGATTGGAAGCTACCCAGTGATTGTCTTTAACTTCCGCCAGTACACCGGCAAATCTTGAGAAGGGAAAGATACCGGGTCCGTTCACCGGCAGGGAGCCGCCATAAGCGCCCTGGAATAATACGCTCACATCGAAGCCGGCGTAGTGGTAAGAGAAACTCAGGCCCAGGATAGATGTAGGCTGGTTACGTTTTCCCGGCAGGTAGCCTGCATCGAGGGAATTAATAATACCATCTCCATTAATATCCTTGTACTTGATATCACCGGGTTGAACAGTCCCAAATACAGATTGGGAGGGGCTTTTAGCAATATCATCATTGCTTTTGAAGAAGCCGATGGCTGTATAACCGTATATGGATCCCACTTCGCTGCCGGCGCGGGCCTGCCATTCCCTGCCTTTATAGTCCGGCTGTGCATAATAGGCGATCCTGTTTGTAGCATACGAATAGTTAACACGAACAGCATAGCCCTGTTTCCTAAATTCATGCCGGTGCTCAACAGACAGGTCGATCCCCTTTTTATTAACAATAGCGGCATTTAAAGCAGGTTGGTTCAAAAGCCCAACGGTGGCCGGCACCAGTTCGGAGTTGATCAAAATATCTTTACGTTTTTCCCTGAAATATTCTACCGTCATATTCAATCCTCCTTTCCACAATCCTACATCCAGTCCCACATCTGTTTTATATCCCTTTTCCCAGGTAAGATTGGGGTTGGGGATCCGCTGCTCATAAGCGCCGCCATAACCGGTACCGTCGCGGTTTACGCCAAACTGGTAACCTGCATCATTAGGATTCCACTGGCTCAGGTAGGAGAACCTTCCGGATGGCAAAGCATAAGTTCCGGTGATCCCGTAAGAGCCTCTTATCTTTACCTGGTCTACAAATGATAACCCGGGAGCTGAACGGACAAATTGCTCTTTTGCTATATCCCAGCCTGCAGAAACAGCGGGAAAAAATCCGAAGCGTTTACCACCGGGGAAGTTTTCCGCGCCGTTGTAAGCGCCGGAAAATTGTAAGGTGTAGCGGTCATCATAGTTATACATCACTCTTCCTACCACGCCCTGGTTTTTATAGGGAAGCCCCGGAATAGCATTGCCCACTCCACCGCCTACGCCGTCAAAAAAGGAGGATTGGGTGTAAAGCAACATGGCCTGTACGGTATGCCTGCCAAAAGTATTGTCGTAGTTCAGGTAGGTTTCCAACGTTGTGCGCCTGGTGCCATTGGCATTTACATCATAGCCCAGGGTGCCATCGCCGTTTTCAATCACCTGGTAAGTACCGCTTTTGGCCAGGTCGGTCACCGTATCCGCTACTACACCGGGCAATAACTTATAAAGGAAAGTACGCCTGGAAAGGCCCCGTTTCACATTACGGTAATTGGTATTGTCGAATGAGAGTCTTACTCTTGAACTCAGTCCTTTCAGGAAGTAATGCATATCCCATTTAAAGCCTGCGGTGGACTGAAGGTTCGTTTCAAAGTTCCGTTGATAGCCTGATTGGGTTAACTGCACATATGGAGAGGCCGGCACGGTATTAAATGCAGCGGGACTGCCATCCGGGTTGGTGACCGGGTACCACCAGGCAGGCGCTGATTTAATGGCGTTAAAAATATCACTGGCATTGGCGCCCGGGTAGTTCCTGTCGCGCACAATAGCGCCCAGTCCCAGTTCCATGCTGAGATCTTTTGAGATCTGCAGATCAATATTGGAGCGGAAATTATATTTGTTGGTGATAGCCTGCATGTTGTATCCCTCGATCTGGTCTTCATACCTGTACAAGCCGTTTTGTCTTAAGTACCCCATTGATACAAAGTATTTGGCAAATTCATTACCACCTGTAACGTTGATATTCCCTTGCTGCATCAGGGAGTAAGGCTTCAGCATGGCATCCATCCAGTTTACGTTGGGATAGATATACTGGTAAGCGGGCTTGCTCCTATCGCGGTAGTATTGCAATACAGAATCCGTGTACTGTATGGCTACCGGCAGGCCGTCGTTGGTAAGTCCTTCGCGGTACATGGTAAGCCCATCATAAGAGTCGGCGTATTCCGGTAACCTGGTGGGGCTTTGCCATCCGTTTTGCAGCGTCACGTTTATGCGGGGCTTGGAGGTAGCGCCTCTTTTGGTGGTGACCAGTATGACCCCGTTTGCGCCGTTGATACCATAAATAGCGGTGGAACCTGCATCTTTCAGGATACTGATGTCCGACACTTCGTTTGGATCAA
Source organism: Chitinophaga sp. (assembly GCA_039593235.1). Classification (GTDB taxonomy): domain Bacteria; phylum Bacteroidota; class Bacteroidia; order Chitinophagales; family Chitinophagaceae; genus Chitinophaga. The sequence continues at coordinate 3,441 of JBCNPS010000134.1, forward strand.
TATCACTGAAGGAGCGCTGGATGCCGTCTACCAGGATAATCGGGCTGTTGTTGCCTGTGGTGCTTAATCCCCTGATGAAGAGATTGGATCCGTCGGCGCCCGGTTCTCCGCTGTTCTGTACCGTGATGAGGCCGGGGAGCCTGCCTGCCAGCGCGTTACTGATATTGGCAACGGGGCTTTGCCTTAATTCCCTGGGGCCGATAGAAGCGATAGACCCCGTAAGGTATTTTCGTTTCTGTGTGCCATATCCTACTACCACCACTTCTTCTATACTTTTTGCATTCAGTTGCAGCACCACATCAATGGGGAAGCGGGTAGTATTGAGCACAGGGATCTCCTGGGAGATATAAGTGGCATAGCTGATCACTAATGTAGCCCCGGCATCAGGCGCTTTTATGGTGAACTTGCCGGCATTGTTGGTGATAGTGGAAGTTTGTGTTCCTTTGATCACAACAGTGGCGCCCACCAGCGGTTCCCCGATATTATTGTAAACGGTTCCCGTTGCCTCAAAATACCGGCCCTGTTGGGTTGTGGACTGGAGGGTTGGTTTTCCCCTGACCACAATTGTTTTGTATTTTAACTCATAAATAAATGGCTGGCTTTTGAATACCTCCACCAGTATTTCTTCCAGCGGTTTATTTACTTCGTTAATAGTGACCGGTACTGCTTTTTTAAGCAGGTCGTCCTGGTATACAAAAGCATAACCCGTTTGTGTTTTGATCTTTTCAAATATGGCCGGCAGCGACATGTTCACTCCCCTTAACGTTACTGTTTGTGCCATGGTAGTGGCATTCACCTGGAAGGTGGCAACAAGAATAAAACAAGCAATTAACTTCATCGGTAGAAAAAACGAGGCATGGAAGGGCCGCAGATATTTAAATCTGCCCCAAATGGGAATAAGATTCATTATCTTTATAATGTTTGGGTGATAAATGGTAGTAAAGCGATATTGTTACAGGCTGTTTGGACCCAAATGTTTTCGTCCGGAAGTGTTGACCGCACTTCCGGATTTATTTTGGATCTGCATGTACGCGGAAATTCTATGTACTGTTCATTGGCATCGGATGCTTATTTGGTTGATACGATAATTTTATTTCCTTCCAGTTGGTAATGTACTGTACCAGTGGCTTCCAGAATATCCAGCATCTGGCTTACTTCACTTTTCCTGGAAAAAACGCCGGACAGGTTTATATTATCCACATTGTCCCTGTACTCCACTGTAACATCATACCAGCGTGCAATTTGCCGCATGATACCTTTAATATCCATCCGGTTAAAACGGAACTCCCCGTTTTTCCAGGCCAGCGCCCGTTCTATATCGGCTTTGGAAACTTTAAATTTCAGGTTGCTTTTCTCCAGCGTCGACTGCAGGCCGGGCGATAGCGAAGCATTACCGGCGGAATAAGCAGTTTCCACTTTTCCCTCCAACAGTGTTGTTTCAATAGATGCTTCATCGCCGTAAGCCATCACATTAAACTTTGTTCCGAGCACTTTTACCTTCATGGCGTTGGGCAGGCCGGTGTTACGGACGGATACGGTAAAAGGAACTTTATTGCCCTTTTCTGAAATTACGGTGGCTACCTCAAAGTATCCTTCTCCCGATAATTCCACTTCCCTGCTCCCTTCATTAAATGCTACCGGGTACCGAAGCGACGATGCCGCATTGAGCCAGACCTTTGTTCCGTCTGACAGTGTAACACAATATTGTCCGCTCCTGGGAGTAATAATGGTGTTATAAGCCACCGACAACGACTTCCCCTGTTCGCGTATTGGCACATAGGCCACCTTTCCATCTTCGGATTTTATGATCTGTATGCCGCTTTTATTGTCGATAGGCCCATCTGCAGTACTATCCAGCTCAATTTCCTTCCCGTTTGCCAGGATCAGTGTTGCCCTGTTATTTCCGGCCTCCCCCTTCTTTATGGTTGTTTTTGCGGCAACTAACGGTTTGTTGGAGAACATACCCTGCTGCACCAGGAAGTACATTCCGATGCTCACTATCACAGCTGCTGCCGCTGCGACTTTCAGCACCCTGGAGCGCTGTTCTTTCCGATGCCTTATGGTGAGGTCTATACTTTTATCCAGGCGGTCATGTATTCTTTCCCCTATCTGCGTTCTTAACGCTACCAGCGCTTCATCAGCGGGGTCCTCTGCTGTAGCTGCTGAATAGAACCAGTCGTTTACCTGCCGGGTTTCCTCCTCGCTGGCTTCCCCCCGCAGGTATTTTTCTATAACGTGAATCGGTAAGTTCATAATAATAGAAGTATACTGAACGGGAGATGATACCCATCGGAAATAAAAAAAAAGTGGAAATATTTTTAATTATCTAAAATTCAACGGATAATGGATGGATGTTTCATGCGGAAGGTTCCGGAAGAAAAAGTGATGCCGGGCATCCCCTGGCTAAACCGGGATGCCGTACAATCACTGGCCTGGTGAAGTATGTTCAATAATTACCCACTAGTGGGTATTGTAGTAATTCCATACCCCATTTACCTTTGTACCAGCCTTACAAACAGCAGCCAATAAATCAGGACGCTGCAGTAACACGCAGCTGCAAGTCATGTGTAAAACCAGATATTTTCAAACTGTAATATTATATTAAACCAGCCGGCAGCATTAAATACCCATTCTAAATAACAAAAAATTACCCGGGCCCTGACACCTCCGGAATGAGAAATTAATACCCAGACTATGAAAAGAATATTTTATCCCTTTTTATGCCTCTTACTTTTCCCGCCGGTTATCAAAACCAGTGCCCAGGATGCCAATGGATGCAATATGCATTGGGCCGGTAACACCCTTGCACTGAATAATACCGAAGGAGGCATTTATTACGATATCCAGTTTTCAAAATGCACCTCATCAGGCATTTGCGGATGGCCTAAAGTAGCCCTGTACCATACTTTCAACTCCAATGCAAGTATATCGTTAACACTAAGAGGTTTAAACTGCGACAATGAAACCACCACCAGCTCGTTCAGTACCAGCGCTAAAGAAATTGCCCCGCAGAGCAGGTATGAAGCCCAGGGCAACTGGCATACTTTTAAACAAATAAACCAGGTGGTTAAAGTAGAAGTAGGCTATCATAAGGGCAGTGACTATTACCAGGTTATTTATGACAGGGACAAAGGAATCAATGAAACCCGCATCAATGGTAAAAGTATTGCTGCCTACAATGCCGAAAAGCAACAGGAACAGATCAGCAATGCCAGCAAAACTTCAGGAAATAATACCAGCGGTACAACATCATCATCCGCTGTAACTTCCTCCTATTCCAATAGCAATACCTCCTCCTCCACCAGCAGCAACAGGAGCTACAACAACAGCTATAGCAGCAGTAGCACCCGGTCATCCACCGCCAGCAACAGCGCTGCAGTACAAAGACAGGCCATCCTGGATAATTTAAACACCCAGCTGCAGAACAACCGGAACACCAGCAATGCTATTACAAACAGCCTGCAGGAATTTGGTAATATCCTTCAGCAAAACCAGGCAAGAAAACAAGCGCAAAGAGAGGCACAAAGGCAACAAAGAGAAGAAGAACAGCAGGAAAGAGAAGCAGAACGGGAACGTGAGCGGGAAGAGAGCGAACGCAGGATAGCACAACAGGCGCAAATAGACGAAGAAAACAGGGTGAAAGCAGAAAATGAGGAAAAGGCAAAGACCGCGCAATGGAACTTCGATAAACAAATTATCGGTAATAACCTGGTGCTGAATAAAAAGCCATCCTTGATACCGGACCAGGTAAGCCAGGTTTTCTACATTTCCTATCAAAGGGATTATAATACCGGTGAAGTAACGCTGAAAACCTATACACTTAACAAATACAGCGATAATACCTGGATGCTTTTCAGCGACCTGTTAAATAAAATAGGGTTTCAGCTTTACTTCCAAAATAGCGGAGTAGGACAACTACTTGGCTTTTACACCGGGAAAGATGAAGCCACGGCCATTTTAAACAGGATTATCGCTTCTGCAAAGGTCAAAAGTATTGACGATAGTTTCCTCCCGGTAACTCCTGCAACAACTATCATTGCCAGCGTCAATAGTAATAACGACGAGGCACAGTCGCTGCAGGACAAAGGCTATTCCCTGGATTCGGCCGGTAACTATGCGGAAGCCATGAAATATTATCAAAAGGCCGCTGATCTGGGCAACCTGTGGGCGCAGAACAATATTGGCGTTTTATATGAATATGGAAATGGTATAAAGCAAAACTATGCAGAGGCTTTTAAATGGTACCAGAAAGCGGCAGACAAAGGGTTGGCGCTTGCGCAAAGAAACCTTGGCAGCCTGTATGAAAATGGTACCGGCGTTAAACTTAACTATACCGCTGCTATAAAATGGTATCAAAAAGCGGCCGACCAGGGAGACGATGTAGCCCAATATAATTTAGGCAGCCTTTACCAGGGCCGTTATGCAGATGCAAACCAGCCCGGTCTTCCTGCTAATTATACAGAAGCCATGAACTGGTTCCGTAAGGCTGCCGCGCAGGGAAATACGGATGCCATGAACGCCATCGGCGAGCTTTATGAAAGCGCAAGCGGTGTACAACAGGATTATAATGAAGCAGTAGCATGGTTTAAAAAAGCGGCATTACAAGAGCTTGTTGCGGCACAGGTTCACCTGGGATTTATTTACGCCAATGGCTGGGACGAACAGCACCGGTTTGTGCCTGCAAAAACCGCAGCAGACACGGTAAGCTCAACCGAAACGTTGTCCATAGACACCACGAAAGTAGCAGCGGATACCGTAGCAGGCGTATACATTCCCGTTACCGGTGTACCAAGAGATTATTCTGAGGCCATGAAATGGTACCGCATGGCTGCTGCGCAAAACGATTATTTGGCCATGATCAATATTGGCGCCCTGTATGAAAGTGGCCTCGGGGTTACACAAAACGCCAATGAAGCCGGCGGCTGGTATGCCAAAGCGGAAAATACCGGCGGCGCCAATGCCATACAGGAAATTGCAACCATGTATGCCTCAGGATATTATGGAAATAAACCAAACTATGCAACGGCCGTAAAATGGTACAGGAAACTGGCCAATGAAAAAGACCACTGGACCGGCCTGATAGCGCTGGGCTGGATCTACCACAAAGGCCAGGGGGTAACCAAAGATTCCGTGGAAATGGAAAAATGGTACAAAAAAGCAGCAGAATACGGAGGTGGGGATGCCATGAGCGCTGCTGGTTACAGCTATTATTACGACTATCCTTCTCCTGACTACAGGAAGGCCTTTAAATGGTTTTACCAGGCGGCCACACATGGACACATGAACACCTTTTATATACTGGCAACCATGTATGAAAAAGGCCAGGGAACAAAGGTAAATATGGAAGAAGCGGTGAAGTGGTACCAAAAAGCCGCAGCCTCCGGGTTTGAACCGGCTAAAGAAGATCTAAAAAGATTAGGAAAACCTGAAAAAACAGTCACCGCAAAAAAGCTTTAAAGCATGAAGCGAATTATTATTTCCATATTGTTTCTTATTACTTTTCTACCCGGAACGCAGGCGCAATCCGGTGACGCAATCGACCCACTGAAATTCCGGCAGGCGCAGGAGGCTTATGAAAACGGCAACTATTATGAAGCAGCACAACTTTCAATGGATGCCAGTAAAAATTGGACAACGCAAACCCTCTACCTGTACCTTAAAAGCATACATAAAACCTACCTGGAAAATAAAGAAGCAACGGGCGGAGGATATTTCTATAAAACTTATAAGAACTTCACCTTATTCAGCTTTTTATCCGGCCACCTCCTTGAATTAATTGACCCAAAAACTTACCCTGCTGATAAGTATGCCGATATACTGGCAGCACAGCAATACTTTCAGCAAATGGAGAAAAAGTATGAATATCAAAAAGATCGCACACCAGGAAACGCCGTAATATTCTTAAACGATTGCCTGAAGAAATTCGGTAAAAACATGGTAGTGAAAGAAGCAGCCTACTCATGGGAAAACCCGCTTACCTCCAGTTGTAAGCAATCTGCCTTCCAGCTGGATAGCCCCTATCTTAAACTGGTGCTATATAACGTGAAGACCAGCGCTTACGGAAAGGGTAAAAAAACATACAACCGCAACACTATCTACTATAAAGTTGATCTGCTGGATCTTTCCAAATCCACAAAGGTTAATGCCGCTAACACATCTTTCTATAACCCGGAATCTAAAAGCTGGGAAAATGGTAAAGATTGTACTATTGAAGGACAGATTGCCTACGAGAACGGCGCCAGGATCATGCAACATTTTTACCGCAGAACCGATTTTATAACAACAGTTGTTTATGACAACCCGTCCAAACAGCCGGAGGGCACCACTGCCAATAATGAAATGCAAACGCTGAAAATAAAAAGCGACACAACCGGGTTTCCACCACGATTAAGCATTAACTCCCAATGGAAAAAATCTGCCGGCGGACTCAATATTTTCGGCTACTTTGACCAGACCTCCCAGGAATATAAAGATGGCAATTACAACGAACGGATAAAAGAAGCCATTGAATACCTGGCAGACTATTACCGGAAAGAAAAGCCAAAAGAAAATACGGAGGAAAAAAAGAACGGCTTCTGAGAATACTCCAAGGCTTCCGGGGCAAAGGGAAAATTTGGTTCATCGGGAAAAAAGTATTAATATTAAGCTATTGTTATACTCCATTTGTATGCGACTCCATTTCTCCCTGGCCTCGTGCTTTCCTGCCCCCTCAACTGCGGGTGTACGGCAATTGCTCCGGATCATCAGTCACATTCAGGCATTACCAGTTACCTGCAATATAGCATTGGATCTGCGTTACGTTTTACGGCCAGGGAACAGGCAATACACAATAATTTCCCCGGATTATACGCTCCCTAATACCCTGAAATATGTTCAAGTATATTCAACTGGTGGACATGCTGACCACCTTATTCTGGAACAGAGAAGACTTTGAGTCCATTGCCCGGGGTGCCGGCTATAACCTTGGTAAGCTAATGCTTACAAGTGTTGCCTACCACAACTGGATGAACCTCGTTACCCAGGCATCCCAGTCGGTGGATGAAAAGAAAATGTCCGACCTCCTGCAGTCGGCATTGGTGCTGCGTCCGGATAACGACTACCTTTTGGCCATGCAGGCCAACTTAAACACCAGCTTCCAAAGCCCGATGGCAGGAAAACAGGTAAGCTGGCAAGGGAAAAGCGCCCTGCAACAGGAAGGCCTCACCAATAAGCTGAGCACACTCCTGCCTGTTAACTTCCTCGCAAAAGGTGTTGACCGGTCAAAATGCGTGGCGAAAATCACCACCAGCGAATGCATAGGCACCGGCTTCCTGCTCCGTGGTAATTACCTGCTCACCAATCATCACGTTATCCGCACCGGGGATATTGCCGCAAAAGCAAGACTGCAGTTCAACTATGAATATAACATTTCAGGCGCCTTGCTCCAGCCTATATATTATAATCTGGACCCTGACAATGGTTTCGAAACAGCGCCGGGAACAGATTGGACCATCGTAAAAATCAAAGGCGATGCTGTAAAGGAATTTGGTCATCTTACCCTCTCTGCCGATGGTGTAAAAACAGATGATTTTGTGAATATCATCCAGCACCCCGGTGGGGACCATAAGCAGATTGCCCTCTATCACAACACCGTGGCGTATGCCAATGGCGTTATTGTGCAATACCTCACTGATACGCTGCCCGGTTCCTCCGGTTGCCCAGTGTTCAACTCCGCCTGGGAAGTGGTAGCGCTGCACACCAGCGGCGGCTGGATGCAGGATCCCACTACCCTCCGACCGGTGCTGCGCAACCAGGGAGCAGACATACGTGTTGTAAAAAACGAAATCACCGGGCGTATCAAAGGCATTGAAATCTGAATAATATGCAACTGAAGATTCAATATTTCAACCGCGTGTGCGACCTGCTGTCGTCCAGGATCTATCAGAAAGATCAGATATCTTCCGTAGTGCAGGGAAGTATTCCCGAAGAGGCTCGCGGAGACCTGGACTTTGAAGGAACCGCCTATGCCGTATGGCAGTCGGTAATAGGCGTTGCGGAAAAGGAAGGCACTGTAAAATCCGTACTAAAGATAGCGCAAACCATCCGCGAGTTTGATGGAGATATGGCTGCATTAGAGAATGACCTGGAACAACATATCATCCGGGATGAAGTACCGGTAGATATCCGCTTACATCATCGTGGGGAAGGCGCACCGTTCCGGGTATTATTTGTTGCCGATATAGCCAACCGCAGTGTGGTGAGGCAATTACGTAACCACTTGTCTGTTTATAGCGATTGTATAGAACTGCTGGATATCAGGGATGCACAGGATAACATTGCATGCAACTGGGTATTGCTGATACTGACTCCCGACCTTGTGGGGGCAGACTGGCCCTGGTACAGGCTGGTCCAATATTGTATGACCTGTGATATAAGGGTGATACCTGTTCTGGCCAAAACCTGCGATTGGAAGAGAATTGAATATATCGGCAAAATGGTACCATTGCCCAATAACGGAATTTTTCTTTCAAACACCACTTTCTGGAATGATACAGACAGGGCCTACAATACCACCGGAGAAGAACTGAGAAATATAGCTGCCGCCCTGGAACCTTTATTTATAAACTAATTTTTATGGACGAAGAAATACTTGACCTGCTGATCCGCGGCATCAAAAATAAAAGATGCGTTTTGTTCCTGGGTCCCGGCGTGTTTAAAGCAAACAGGGAGGATACTTCCAGCATATACCAGAAATACGCCAGCGTGCTGGCATCCAAAATGAATGGAGGCCCAACGGCGTACGACATAAACCAGCAGGAAAATCTTCACTACGTTGTGGCCAAGTACATTCAGTTTAAAAATGAACATAAGCACATAGCGCTCGTAAACCTCCTGGATGTAAAGAATGAATTTGTAGGCTTCATGCACAGGGAATTGCGCACCAATAATATTTTCAACCTGCTGGCGGACCTCCCGTTCTGCATTGTGATCAATATGAACCCCGATGATACCTTGTATAAGGCCAGTGGGGCAAAGCGAAAAGTAAAACGTGTATACTACCACCTGGCTAAGGGACAAAACACGCAGCAAGGACTGGTAGCGGCCGACTTCACCGATCATGAAACGGTATTCTATAATATTCATGGATGCGAAGAAGCCAGCAATTCCCTGTTGTTGAAAGAAAAAGAACTGGTAGATTATGTATCCGCCATAAACTATGATAATACACGCTTCCCACAGGCTTTACGCGATGAATTTGATAACAGCAAATACTACCTTTTCCTGGGGTTCGATTTTCAACCCTGGTACATGCGGAGCATACTGGTGGCACTGGGTCTTCCCCAGTTCAATGAAGGCAAGATCACCTATTCCACCACCGATATGTTTGCCCCGCCATATGTAACAGACTTCTTTGCAGATGAACTGCAGGTTCATTTTGTTCCTGAAGGCGATACATTCGCTTTCGTGGATATGCTGCACAAAGCATACAACGATAAGAATCAGCAGGTAGAAGAAATTGTAACCCCGGCGCGCAAAGCTAAAGTAACACTGCTGTATGAGCGTAATGATATTTTCTCTGAAGATGTGATTGACCAACTGAACAACCACCTGAAAATATTGAGAGACGACAAATGGCTATGGGTATGGACAGAAGCCAAGATGATAGCAGGCGGAAAAGATAAGGATGCCCTCCTTAATGCAGAGTTGATGAGCTCCGATATAATTATACCTTTCGTTAGCGGCGGCTTTTATGGCAAGTATGCCGGCTGGCTGGATAAAATCAAAGCTGTTACAGAGGAAAGACAACAACGCGTTTCCGTACTCTCCATTCCGCTGAAACCATACGATTACAAAGCTATCCGCCAGTTGCGCAGTTTTGCCTGGATCACACCCAAAATGGCCGGAATGACAAAAGATTCCTTGTCCGAACTCAGCGATGCTGACCTGGACACGTTTCTTATCTATATCACTCAACGGATCAGGGATGAAATAACCAACATCTTTGCATTATGAGCATCACCTACAAACGATACCCAGGTATAATACCTTTTAAGAGAAGCGAATCTGCTTTATTTAAAGGGCGGAATACAGAGCGTCAGCAACTTTTTTCGATGGTAAGAGCAAACGCGCTCTCCGTTATTTTCGGGAAGTCTGGTACAGGTAAAAGCTCCCTGATTAACGCAGGTTTATGTCCTTTACTGGAAGAAAATGAATTTCTGCCACTGGATATACGCTTTCAATGGGCCGATAAAAATAAATCGCCGCTGGAAGATGTGGCCGATTACCTTTCCTCCTATGCCAACAAAAATTTACCGCCTGAAGGTTTTGAAACCACCGATCAGCAACGCCTGTGGTTTTTGCTGAAAACCTGCAAATTTCCTCTGGGCACAGTACCTGTGCTGATTTTCGATCAGTTTGAAGAACTGCTTAATATTGAAGATAAAGATCAGAAGATAAAATTTCTCACCGAACTCCGGGACCTGATCAATACCGCCATACCGGATACAATAGCTGGTAAACTGGCGGATATACCGCCTGAAAAACGCACCCGGCAACAGGTTGACTGGTGTACCCAACCTGATTGCCGGGTGTTGATCGGTATCCGGTCGGACAGGTTTTATGAATTGAACCAGTTGGGAAATATCATTCCGCAGATCATGTGGAACCGCTTTGAACTGGGGCCACTGGATCTCTGTAACGCAGCAGATGCCATCAGGTTGCCGGCGTTAACGGATGAAGTGCCCAGCCCTCCATATACGCCGCCGTATACCTATACCGAAGACGCTTTGCAACATATCATCGGACGGCTTAGTTCCGGAAAGGAGTACATTGAAACAACCTATCTGCAGATCCTCTGCAG
>JBCNPS010000135.1:0-14047 GCA_039593235.1 Chitinophaga sp.
TCATAAAGCAAACGCGTTCGCCTATATCTCCCTTTAAAAAATAAAATCAAACAAATCAGTAAAATCAGCGTAATCCTGAGTCAGACAAAATCCGCTCCAATCGCTTCACCCTGAATGGATTATAACCCCCAGGTGCAGTCCCGGCCTCACTTCCGGCCCAGGCTTTTCCCAAATAATACCCGCATTTGCTTTGAAATGAAAAATACCCGGGCTATATTTGTCTACTAATTCTATAGACTATATGATAATCATTTTTACAAAGCATTCATTTTCAGTACGATGTTGAGGCACGACATCGAAAAAGGTCCCCTTATCAATTTATCATTCCAGAATCAATAATGTTTTCAGCACATGCAAAAGTTTTTAATGCTGGCAAAATACCTCTTCTTAATGTTGGTATTCAGCCCGGCACTGGTACAAGCCCAATTGAATGGCTCGTACGTAATCCAGGGTAAAATCACAGATGACCACGGGGTGGCACTTCCCGGGGCTTCTGTTCAGATCAAAGGCACTTCCTTCGGCGCTCAAACCGATACCACTGGCCGCTTTGAAGTAACCACCAACTCCAAATTCCCCCTGAAGCTGGTTATCAGGCTCATAGGCTATCAACCCCAGGAATTTGAAGTAAAAAGCAGCAGCAGCAAACTGGCCATCCAGTTATACACCCAATCGTTGCTCGTAAATGAAGTGGTGGTATCCGCTTCCCGGCAACAGGAAAAACTGCTCCGTTCACCCGTGGCCATCGAAAAACTGGACATCAGGGCGCTCAAAGAAACCCCTTCCTCCACTTTCTATGATGCGCTCGGCAACCTGAAAGGCGTACAAATGACCACTGCCGGTCTTACTTTTAAAGTATTCAATACCCGCGGCTTCAACGTTCCCAACAACTTCCGCTTCATGCAACTGGTAGATGGTGTGGATAACCAGGCCGCCACCCTCGGTGTACCACTGGGTAACGCCATCGGCCCCACAGAACTGGACATCTCCAGCGTGGAAGTGACTCCCGGCGCATCTTCCGCCTTGTATGGCATGAACGCTATCAACGGAATGTCGAACCTGATCACTAAAAATCCATTCCAGTACCAGGGCGTAAGCGTTTACCAGAAAGTAGCCGTAAACCATGTTGGCGACGAGGGCGGCGCCAAACTACTCACGGAAACGGCTGTACGTTATGCACAACAATACACTCCCTGGTTTGCCTGGAAAATCAACCTGAGCTACATGCAGGGCACGGACTGGTATGCGGACAGTCACAACGATTTTTCCCCTCAATCCAAAGCCAACCCGGATTTCCCACAACTCAGCGGCGCCAATAACATTGCCAACGACGCATGGAATAAATACGGCGATAACTCCAACCTCCAGGTAATTGATAAAGACGGCCGCGCTTACACGGTACACCGCACCGGCTACTGGGAAAAAGATCTTGTGGGCGACTATACCGTTAAGAATAAAAAAGCCGATGTCTCCTTCAATTTCCGCTTACCACACAAAGTAGAACTGTCTGCCTCCTACCGCTATGGCGAAATGGACGGCTTCTTCCAGCGTGGTAACCGTATCGGCCTCAGAGGTGTAACGGTGCAAAACGGTAAACTGGAACTGGTACACCCCGACTTTACTGTGCGTTCCTACATCTCCATCGAAAATACCGGCGATTCCTACAACATGAACCCGTTGGCAGATAACCTCGAAAAATCATTCAAACCAGATAAAAAATGGCTGGCAGATTATACCACTGGTCTTAACAACGCGCTCACGGCTGGTTCCGACCTGGTGGCCGCCCACGCTGCTGCACGCTCCTTTGCCGATGCCGGCAGATGGACCCCGGGCACCCCTGCATTTGATGCGCAATTAGCTAAAATAAAAAGCATCAACGACTGGGATATTTACCCCACTTCCAAGAACCCCGAAAACACCAGTGGCGGTGCAGCCCTGCTGCAAAAAAGTCGCTTCTATCACACAGAAGGTACCTGGAACCTGCGTAAATACATCCACTTCGCGGATGTACTGGTAGGCGCCGATTACCGCACCTATGAGATCATCCCCGATGGTAACAACTTCGTGGACTTCTCCCGCCCGCTTGATAAACGCAATGAACCGGGTGGTAAACATATATGGTATGGCAAATACGGCGGCTTCGCTCAAATCAGCAAAACGTTCTTTAACGACGCATTAAAGCTCACCGGCTCCCTGCGCTACGATAAGAACGAACAGTTTGATGGTAAAGTAAACCCACGCATCGCGGCCGTTTACAGCATCAAAGACAAACACAATTTCCGTCTCTCCTGGCAGAACGGATTCCGGTTCCCTTCTCTGTTTGAAGCATACTCCTTCGTAAACAACGGACAGGTAAGGCGTGTAGGCGGTCTTGCTTTTATTGAAGAAGGACTGGGCTACTTTAAAAACTCTTACCTCACCAGCTCTGTTGATGCTTTTGGCGTAGCCGTAAATAAAACCATCAATGCGGAACATATTTCAAAAGAAGCAGCTGCCGCCAAAAATGCCGGTGTACTGAAAGTGGCCAACCTGGATCCTATCGTTCCAGAACAGATCACCTCCTTTGAAGCCGGTTACAAAGCAGTACTGCTCGATAATAAACTCTTTATTGATGTGGATGGCTACTATAGCTCCTACAAACACTTCATCGGGCAAATTGAAGCAGTGGTGCCTAAAACAGGCAATGTTAACAATCCCGATCAAACAGTGCTGAACCAGATGCTGGATAAAGCACAACAGGACCGTTACCGCGTGTGGACCAACAGTAAATCTACCGTAAACAATTACGGCTTTGCTGTAGCTGTTACCTACGATCTGTACAAAAGCTACACCATCAGCGGTAATGCCAACTACAATAAACTGGCCCAGGATAAAACAAAGGATGATGCTTTGATCCCAGGCTTTAATACACCGGACTGGTTCAGCAACGTAAGCATCGGTAACCGCAACGTGTATAAAAACATCGGCTTTAATGTAGTATGGCACTGGCAAAACACCTTCTACTGGCAGAACCTCTTTGGCAACGGCGATGTGCCTTCCTACAACACCGTAGATGCGCAGATCACTTACCGTGTACCAAAGATCAAAACATCCTTTAAACTGGGGGCTTCCAATATCCTGAACTCCAAATACTTCCAGTATGTTGGCGGTCCAACCATCGGAGGATTATACTACCTGAGCTTAACATATGACAACGTTTTTCAGAGAGGTAAATAAATAATAGTTGCTGAAATACAGGGGTGTAGTTGCAGAACTGCATCCCTGTTTTAAAAATCATTAAATATAACTGGTATGACTACACGTACAACAGCCGTAGCCGGCGCCGCTTCCGCAAAGCCGCAGTCCTCCTTCAAATGGTGGCAGATTGCCGTTGTATCGTTGCTGATCGTTACCGGGTTAACAGCCCTCTATTATTATGAAGTACCAGATGCCGTACAGGGAGATGTACGCCGGTTCTTTCACTCTCTTTTCACCACAGAACTGTTGTTTTATATTATTGTGGGGTTGTGCGCCCAACTGGTAGACGGCGCATTGGGCATGGCTTACGGCGCCACTTCATCGTCGTTGTTATTAGGACTTGGGGTATCTCCCTCCATCAGCAGCGCCAGCGTGCATGTGGCGGAAGTATTTACTACCGGCGCTTCGGGCTTTGCACATTTTAAACTGGGCAACGTTAATAAGAAACTATTCCTTTGCCTGCTCATACCAGGCATGATCGGTGCGGTTTCAGGCGCCTACCTGTTATCAGACAAGATAGATGGAGATGTTATTAAACCCTTTATCAGCGCTTACCTGCTGATCCTCGGTATTATTGTGATCCGGAAAGGGATCCAGAAAAATAAAAGGAAAACAAAAACAAAAAGACTCGGCCCACTGGCCTTTGCCGGTGGCTTTATGGATGCCATTGGCGGTGGTGGCTGGGGACCTATTGTTACTTCCACCTTGCTGAGTAAAGGCCGTACCGTACATTATACCATCGGTTCTGTAAATGCAGCAGAATTTTTCATCTCGCTTTCCAGTGCCGCCACGTTTCTCATCTTTACCGGCATCTCCAGCTGGCAGGTGATTGTAGGACTGGTGATCGGCGGTGTGATTGCCTCCCCGTTTGCCGCCATCCTGGTGCGTAAAATAAAACGCAAACCTTTAATGATAATGGTAGGACTGCTTATTATTATTTTAAGTCTTCGCACTATTATCGACACCTTACTTCACCTCGTTTAATACTATTCCCTCTTTCTCAAAACTACGTATATTATTCAGCGTTACTTCCGCTATTTGCGTGAGCGCCTCCCTTGTAAAAAAGCCCTGGTGGGCAGTGACTAGCACATTGGGAAATGTTGTCAATCTCGATAACACATCATCCTGGATAATACTTCCGGAGAAATTCTGAAAAAACAGGTGCTCTTCCTGCTCATACACATCTATCCCCAGCGCGCCTATATGCCCTACCTTCAATGCGGCTACTACCGCCGCGGTATCTATTAAACCACCACGACTGGTATTGATCAGCACCACGCCCTTTTTCATAGTGGCAACAGACTGTTCATTGATCATATGCCAGGTGCTTTCCATCAGCGGGCAATGCAGTGATATCACTTCCGATTGCGAAAAAATGGTTTCAAGCGGTACATACTTTACACCCAGCTCCATCAGTTCCTCATTCTCATAAATATCGTGGGCATATACCTTACAACCGAAGCCCAGCATAATCCTGCAGAATACCGCGCCGATATTTCCCGTGCCTATTACTCCAATTGTTTTATTGAAGAGATCAAAACCTTCCAGGCCATTCAGTGTAAAGTTTCCATCACGCACACGGTTATACGATTTATATATTTTCCTGTTCAGTGCCAGCAGCAAAGCAACGGCATGTTCCGCCACAGCATGGGGCGAATAGGCCGGTACCCGCACTACTTTAATACCTGCAGCCGCAGCAGCTTTGAGATCTACATTATTGAATCCTGCGCAACGCAGGGCAATCAACCGTACGCCCTTTTGCCGGAGTATATCAATTACAGCGGCGTTCACCTTATCGTTCACAAACACGCAAACAACCGTTTCTTCTTTGATCAGGGCGGTATTATCTTCATTTAACTGCACCTCCAGGAAACGGAAACGGTGTTCACCGGGCTGGTTACTTTGATTGAAATAAAAGATATCGTATGGCTGTGCGCTGAAGAAGAGTATGTCCATGGCTATAGTACTTATTTACAGGGAAGATAATAAAAAAAGAGCCCCGTTGTTAGCGGGACTCTTCTCTTCCATAAATATGATCTGTACTTACTTGATTTCCCCTACCATGTTGGCAGGTACCACCCACTCATCAAATTCGGCGGGGGTTACATAACCCAGTTTCACCGCCATTTCCTTCAGGGTGGTGCCTTCCTTATGGGCTTTCTGCGCAATTTCAGCGGCTTTGTAATAGCCGATCTTGGTATTGAGTGCAGTTACCAGCATAAGGGAATTTTCCACATGTTTTTTGATATTGGCTTCAATTGGCTCAATACCTTCAGCGCATTTATCGTTGAAGCTTACACAACCATCACCAATCAAACGGGCTGAGTGCAGGAAGTTGAAAATCATCACCGGTTTGAATACGTTCAGCTCAAAGTGGCCATTGGCGCCACCAATGCTGATCGCCACATCATTGCCCATTACCTGTGCAGCAATCATGGTGAGCGCTTCGCACTGGGTGGGGTTTACTTTGCCCGGCATGATAGATGATCCCGGCTCATTGTCGGGAATATGAATTTCGCCGATACCTGCGCGTGGGCCGGAGCTCAGCATGCGTATATCGTTGGCTATCTTCATTAAACTTACTGCTACTGTTTTCAGGGCGCCATGCGCTTCCACAATCGCATCGTGTGCAGCCAGGGCCTCAAATTTATTCTCGGCAGTAATAAAAGGCAGCCCGGTTAACTTTGCAATATTCTTTGCCACATTTTCAGAATACCCTTTAGGGGTGTTGATACCGGTACCAACAGCGGTACCACCCAATGCCAGTTCACTCAGGTGAGGCAATGAATTGTTGATAGCCTTCAGGCCGTGCGTCAGCTGGGCTACATAGCCGCTGATTTCCTGGCCCAGTGTAAGTGGCGTAGCATCCATGAAGTGGGTACGACCAATTTTTACCACATTTTTATATGCCTCCGCCTTTTTAGCCAGCGTGTCACGGAGCTTCGTAATGCCGGGAATAGTTACTTCCAGCAGCATTTTATAAGCAGCAATGTGCATGGCGGTAGGGAAGGTGTCGTTAGATGATTGTGATTTGTTCACATCATCGTTCGGGTGAACGAATTTATCCTTATCAGTAAGCTGACCGCCATGAATAACGTGGGCGCGGTAAGCTACCACTTCGTTTACGTTCATGTTAGACTGGGTACCGGAACCTGTTTGCCATACTACCAGCGGAAACTGGTCGTCCAGCTTGCCTTCCAGTATTTCATCGCATACCTGGCCAATCAGGTCACTTTTCTCTTTGGGTAATACGCCCGCTTCGAGATTGGTGATAGCTGCCGCTTTCTTCAGGTAAGCGAATGCCTTGATAATTTCCTTCGGCATTTTGTTGATATCCTGCGCGATCTTGAAATTTTCAATGGAGCGCTGTGTTTGAGCGCCATAATAGGCATTTACAGGCACTTTTACCTCGCCCATTGTGTCTTTCTCTATTCTAAATTCCATGACTTAAACTTTTAAGGCTACAAAAGTACGGCTTTACGGTTTGGGCAGCAAGCTATTCCCCGGTAAAATTCGCCTGTCTTTTCTGGATAAAGGCTGCCGCACCTTCCTGCAGATCCTTTGTAGCAAAGCAGGCCCCAAACTCTTTCAGTTCCAGTTCAAAGCCGTCCTGGTCTTTATCCAGTGCGGCATTGGCGCATTTAATCACGCGGGCTACTGCCAGCGGTGCTTTTGTCTGTATTTTTTGTAAGATGGAAATAGCTTTGGGCAGCAATTCTCCGGGCTTTAAAACATGATTCACCAGTCCCCATGCCTGCGCCTCAGCAGCATTGATCATATCTCCCGTGAGCATAAGCTCCAGTGCTTTCCCTTTACCAATCAGCTGGGTAAGCCGCTGGGTACCGCCATAACCGGGAATTAGCCCCAGGTTTACTTCCGGCTGGCCAAACTTTGCGTTTTCGCTGGCAATCCGGAAATGACAGGCCATGGCCAGCTCACAGCCCCCGCCCAATGCAAAGCCGTTTACAGCGGCTATGATGGGCTTAGGGCTGCTTTCTATACGTTTGAAGATCACATGGCCTTTCTTGGCCAGTTCTTCTCCCTGTTTATCCGATAAGGTCAGGAACTCGCTGATATCTGCACCGGCTACAAAAGCTTTCTCGCCTGCGCCGGTTATAATAGCTCCCTTGATTTGCTTGTTGCTGTATACTTCATCTACCGCCAATGCAAGATCTGCCAGTACCTGCTGGTTGAGGGCATTCATCTTTTCCGGGCGGTTGATGGTAATTGTCAGGATATTATTCTCCAGGTGGGTGCTTATCGTTTGATACATGTGCCGAATTTTAGTTCATCAATATTAAGCAATATTCAATAACCTAACGAATCAGCCCGATAGTGGCCTCCGGTTGTTTATCCCGGCCCATTGCCAGGGAAGCTGCATTATATTTCACTTCTACATCCGGCGGGAAACCCACCCCTTCATAGATCTTTCCATCACGGTATTTCAGCATCAGCGAAGATGTGTTAACCAGGTTAATATAATCGGTGGAGAACTGGCCCCAGTTATAGTAAATATTCTTCGTCACCCCGACTTCAAACTGGGCATGAGCGCGGTATGCGCCGCATGGGGAGTGGCGCAGCTAATAAGCATAGTTCCGTTTCATATGGTTTTCATTTTGGTGATAACTGCTGTCGACCAAAAAAACCGGAACTAATTTTACAATTAGTTCCGGTTTGCCAAAAGTAACGGACATATTTCCTAATAGTTCACTTCAAACTCTGCTTTGCCACTTTTCATCTTCATATAGTGTCTTTTTCTCTTTACTTTAAAGTAGTCGATGCCGCTGAAGTTATAGCTGAAGGTAACAAACATCAGGTTAGCCTCTAAATTTTTGTAAGGATAAACGGCGTTCCCGTCTTTATCTTTTGTTTTAAAATCTTTGTTGAAGAAATTCTGCGGGTAGTACTGCACCTTTAATCCAAAACCGGGGTTAAAGCGGAATCCTGCAAAGAAGGAAGGCATCAGCAGGGGTGTACGGTCGCTGAACCATTCATTAAATTTATGGACCTTATCACCATCAACAAATTGTTTCTCCTTATAGTTAACAGCCATATCTATTTCGCCGCCGGCAAAAAAGAATAAGCTACCGGAAGAAAGATCCCCCACCTTAATACCCAGCGGAACCCCCAGGGTGTATACCCTTTGTTTAAGCTTCAGGGAATCGGTAGGCTTTGAGATCAACCCGATGTTCTTAAGATTGATACCTGTAAAAACACCAAAATTCCGGGAAAAGTCTTTATTAAAATTGGAGCCGATATTCAGGAACATGGTAAACCTCGGAATATTACGCAGGTGCTCCCCGTTATTCTTCATGGAAGCAAAGGACAGCAGGGCGCCATCGCCACCATGGGTTATGTATACTCCTTCCCGGTGTTTGGGATATTTTCCGAAAATGATGGAAAAAACGGTTTTTTCGCTGGTAACGATGGAGGTATCTGCGTTAGCAGTAGTGGTGGCAGTCGCAGTGACTGAATCTTTATTTTCCTGGGCAAACACATTACAACACAGTATCAACAGTAACAGGAATAACGGGCATATCTTACATTTCATAAAACGGGTGTTATGGTTTTTTAGATATTTGGTGGACTATTTCCACTAAAGACGACCCGGTTAAAGAAATGTTACGGCGAGCAGGAAAATTTTTTAAAAATTCCTGTGACTGGCCACCCATCCGGTAATGTACTCGGAAATATCTTTGGTATTGGTGCCGGGAGGGAACAGTTTTCCTACCCCCATTTCCTGCAGCGTTTCCATATCGGCATCGGGGATAATGCCGCCACCGGTGAGCAGCACGTCGTTCATGCCCTTTTCCTTCATTTGGGCAATGATCTTGGGAAATACGGTCATATGGGCCCCGGAGAGGATACTGATGCCGATAGCGTCCACATCTTCCTGCAGGGCGGCATTCACCACCATTTCCGGGGTTTGGCGCAAACCGGTATATATTACCTCCATGCCGGCATCCCGCAGTGCCGCCGCAATTACCTTTGCGCCCCTGTCGTGGCCATCCAGGCCCACTTTAGCTACCAATACACGAACAGGACGATTTAACGGGTTGACCATACCATTTTCATATTAAGGAAGTAAATGTACGAAAAAGCAGAAAGCTTAAGCTCTCGGCTTTTTTGTACATTTGCCCTCCAAGATAAAATTATTATGAGCGAAGAAAGATCCCTCAATTTTATAGAACAAATTGTTGAGGAAGACATAGCGAACGGCGTTAACGACGGCCGGGTACTGACCCGGTTCCCGCCCGAACCAAATGGCTACCTGCATATAGGTCATGCCAAATCCATTGTGCTGAACTTTGGACTGGCCCAGAAATACAACGGGAAAACCAATCTCCGCTTCGATGATACCAACCCGGTAACAGAAGATACCGAGTACGTGGAATCTATTAAAGATGATATCCGCTGGCTGGGATTTGAGTGGGAGAAGGAACTCTATGCCTCCGACTACTTTGAACAACTCTACGCATTTGCCGTAAAAATGATAGAAAAAGGACTGGCTTATGTGGAAGATGCCAGCGCCGATGAAATTGCCGCTGCCAAAGGTACGCCTACAGTGCCCGGTACGCCCACTCCGGCCAGGAGCCGCTCTGTAGCGGAAAACCTGGACCTGTTTGAACGGATGCGCAAAGGCCAATTCAAAGATGGTGAAAAAACGCTCCGCGCCAAAGGTGACCTCGCTTCGCCAAATATGCACATGCGCGACCCCCTGATGTACCGCATCAAACATGCGCATCACCACCGTACCGGCGACAAATGGTGCATCTACCCGATGTATGATTTTGCGCACGGACAAAGCGATAGCATCGAACATATTACCCATTCTATCTGTACGCTGGAATTTATTCCACACCGCCCGCTGTACGACTGGTTTATCAAAGAACTGGAGATCTTCCCCAGCCACCAGTACGAGTTTGCCCGCTTAAACCTCACTTATACGGTGATGAGTAAACGAAAACTCAAACAACTGGTGGAAGATGGCCACGTGAGCGGATGGGACGATCCGCGTATGCCTACTATCAGCGGCCTGCGCCGCCGCGGTTATACCGCTGCCAGTATCCGCCAGCTCTGCGAACGCGTAGGCGTACAGAAACGGGATAACATGATTGAACTGGGCCTACTGGAATTTTGTATCCGCGAAGAGCTGAACAAAACCGCCAACCGCGTAATGGCCGTGCTGGACCCGGTAAAACTGGTGATCACCAACTACCCGGAAGGACAGGTAGAACAAATGACCGCCGATAACAACCCGGAAGATGAAAATGCAGGCTCCCGTACCCTGCCTTTCAGCAATACCCTGTATATTGAGCGGGAAGATTTTATGGAGGCGCCTCCCAAAAAATTCTTCCGCCTAGGCCCCGGTCTGATGGTGCGTTTGAAAAACGCCTATATCATCAAAGGAGAAAGCTTTGAAAAAGATGCAGACGGTAATATCACCACCATTTACGCCACTTACCTGCCTGAAAGCAAAAGTGGGGGCGACCAGAGCGGATTAACCGTTAAAGGCACCATCCACTGGGTAAGCGCAGCACACGCTGCCACTGCCGAAGTACGGATCTACGACCGCCTGTTCACCGCGGAAAATCCACAGGCGGAAGAAGCCGATTTCAAAACCCTCATCAACCCGGATTCATTGCAGGTGATTAAAGAGGCCTACGTAGAACCAGGCCTGCTGCAGGCCAAACCAGGCGAACGCTTCCAGTTCCTGCGTAAAGGGTACTTTGTGGTAGACAAAGACAGCACCCCTGAAAAAGTGGTGTTCAACAGGACCGTAACCCTGAAAGACGCATGGGCAAAGGAAAGCGCCAAAGGGAAATAAAATAATTTTTTGAATAAAATGCAGGCCGGGCAGTTACTGTCCGGCCTTTTTATGTGTATTATTATGTGTACTTTTATTTACAGTAAATCACTTTATATGGCCAAAACCAATATAGATTTAGACGATAAGCTGATCAAGGAAGCAATGAAGCTCAACAAGGGTAAAACTAAAGAGGAAGTGATAAACGAGGCGCTGAGGAAGTATATTTTAGGCATAAATCAGCGCAAATTTTTAGATCTGAAAGGAAAAGTGCAATGGGATGGAGACTTAAACGAAATGAGAGGAAAATGATGCAGCCACTACTTTTCGATACATCTGTGTGGATTGATGCCCTACGTCAGAAAGAAACGCCACAAACCAATCTGTTAACCCATTACCTGGATAATGACTTTGAAATTCCGCTTATTCCTATTGTAGTGCAGGAATGCCTGCAAGGTATAAGAGATGATGCCGAGCACCAGAAAGTAAAAGAAACCTTCAGGCATTTTACAAGATTGGAATTATCTCCAATGGCTACAGCTATTGGCGCTTCCGCATTATTCCGCTCGCTCCGCAAAAAAGGCATTACCATTCGCAAAAGTAATGATTGCGTAATCGCTTTTTACGCCCTGAGCTTTGACCTGGAAGTGGTGCATAACGACAGCGACTTTGAGCTGATCAGCAACCATTCGGAATTAAAAACGTGGAAAAATAACTAAGGCTAAGCAACTCATCACCGCTTAGCCTTAATCTATTTAACAACTAACAATCCTACTTAAATGCCTCTAACCCCTTTGCAATACGGGCGCGGGTTTCCGCTGCTCCCAGGGTAGCTACTATATCAAACACAGGAGGTCCGAATTTTCCGCCGGTGAGCATAATGCGGAACGGCAGCTGCACATCTCCCATTTTGAGGTTCTTTTCTGCTGCCAGGGCTTTGAATGCTGCTTCCAGTTCGGCTGCCGGCGCGGCAGACAATGACTCCAGCTGTTCAGACCAGGTTTGGAAAAACACTTCTTTATCAGTGTTCCATTTTGGCTTTACGGCTGCTTCATCATAACTACCCGGGCTTTGGAAGAAGAAAAATCCATGATCCCATATCTCATTCACAAAGTAGCAGCGTTCTTTTACAAGTCCTGCTACAGTAGCTACATAAGCGGGATCCGTTGTAATGCCTTTCTCATCAAGTACCGGTTGGAATAAGGCTGCCAGGCTTTCATTGTCTTTGTGATGAATATACTGATGATTAAACCACTTCGCTTTTTCGAAATCGAATTTGGCGCCGGCCTTGTGTACACGTTCCAGGGAAAATTTCTGTATCAGTTCGTCCAGGGAAAATATTTCCTGTTCTGTACCATCGTTCCAGCCGAGCATAGCCAGCATATTAATAAATGCTTCCGGCAGGAAACCGCGTTCACGGAAGCCTTTGGTCACTTCTTTGGTGTTGGGATCGGTCCAGTTCATAGCATACACGGGGAAGCCTAAACGATCGCCATCACGCTTGCTGAGCTTGCCATTACCATCTGGTTTCAGGATCAGGGGCAGATGGGCCCATTGAGGCATATCCGCTTCCCAGCCCAGGAATTTCCACAGCAACAGGTGTACCGGCGCCGATGGCAGCCATTCTTCACCGCGGAAAGCATGGGTTATTTTCATGAGATAGTCGTCTACCACCACTGCAAGATGATAGGTAGGCATACCATCTGCCTTCAGCAAAACTTTATCATCTACCTGCGAAGTATGAAAGGTTACTTCTCCCCGAACCAGGTCGGTAAAAGTAATTTCTTCATTGGCAGGCATATTTATACGGATCACATGTGGCGTATTTTTCGCCAGCAGATCCTGTACTTCCGCATCAGGGAGCGTAAGGGAATTACGCATTTTTTCCCTCACAATATGATTATATTGGGGAGATGGATTCTCCGGCGTTTTCAGGCGCTCGCGCATACTCTCCAGCTCTTCCGGAGTGTCGAAAGCGTAATAGGCATGCCCTGCTTTTACCAATTGCTCAGCATACTGACGATACAGCTGCTTCCGCTCACTCTGGCGGTAAGGGGCATAAGGACCACCTGCCTCCGGGCTTTCATCGGGAGTAAGGCCGCACCAGCGCAAACATTCATTGATATACTCTTCCGCACCGGGAACATAACGGGTCTGGTCTGTGTCTTCTATACGCAGTATAAAATCGCCTTTATGCTGCTTTGCAAACAAATAGTTGAACAATACAGTGCGTACACCTCCAAGATGTAGGCCACCAGTAGGACTGGGCGCAAAACGCACTCTTACTTTTTTGTGATCCATAGGCCGCAAAGATAAGGATTTCGCGTTTAGCTGAAAGTGATTGTACGGGGAGATGTTGGAGATTAAAATTTTTTAATGCGAAGTTGGGCTACCGGACATTAAGTATATTGCGGTACTAAAGCTCATCGCTAAAAGCCAAAGGCTATATGTTCTATCTTACCAAAACTCCCGGCGTCCTGAAAGCCTTATATAAAAGCTGTGTCTGGAATCTTTCCCCGGCAGGTAATAAGGTATATCTTACTTTTGATGATGGCCCGCATCCCCAGGCAACGCCGTTTGTGCTGGAACAACTGGCAAAATTCAATGCCAAAGCCACTTTCTTCTGCATCGGGAAAAATGTGCTGGAACATCCCGCTATTTACCAGCAGATACTGGAAGCAGGTCATACCACCGGCAATCACACCCATAATCACCTGAACGGATGGAAAACCAATACCGGGAAATATATTGAAAACGTACTGGAAGCAGCGAAATACATTGCTTCTCCTTTGTTCAGGCCGCCCTATGGCAGGATCACGCCTTTCCAGATCAGGCAGATCAGGGATAAGATACCCGGCGCCAAAATTATTATGTGGGACATCCTGAGCGGTGATTTCGATACGCAGATCAATGGCGAAGCCTGTGCGCGACAGCAACGGTAATCCGACCGGCATGCTGATTGCCCGCCCGAATGCGATGATCCTTTACGCCACGCTGGCGAAAGGG
>JBCNPS010000136.1:0-14035 GCA_039593235.1 Chitinophaga sp.
TGCTTGCCCAGCAGCTTGCCCCAGATGTACTGCAGCACGTCCGAGGACTGCACCACGATCACCAGGAAGGCGAACAGCAGCACATTGCGCGACGGAGATCCCTTCCATTATTTTCCTGTTCACCGCAGTGCTCACCGTGATCTTTTCCGTGCTGGCTACCCGTCCGAATGTAACCAGCGGTATTTTTACCAAAGCAGATATTGAAAAGAAAGATGCGAACCTTTTGTTTTTCGGTAATTTTTATAAGATGCACCTGGAAGAATACCAATGGGGAATCAGGCAGATGATGGATGATTCAGATTTCCTGTACAGCAGTATGACAAGAGACATTTATTACCTCGGCGTAGTGCTGGGCCATAAATATAAACTGCTGCGTATTTCTTATAATATTTTTATGTTTGGCCTGATCATTTCAGTATTCGCTTTCCTGATCGCGGCCATTTTCTTCCCGGTAAAAGCTTAATGATTCATGGGTGTTCCTTTATATAACCGCGATCTGAGCTGGTTATCGTTTAATTACCGGGTGTTGTTAATGGCGGCAAACAAACAGGTACCGCTATACGAAAGGATTAAATTCCTTTCCATCTTTTCTTCCAACCTGGATGAATTTTTCAGGGTGAGAATGCCGGCCATCCTTACTATCAACAAAGTACTGGAGAATGATCCGGATGCCGGAGAAAATGAATCCATCAGCAGTGATACCCTGCAACAGGTGTTACAGGAAATAAACCGGCAACAGCAGGAATACGGGCAGATCTTTACCGGTAGCGTATTACCGGATCTGCAGGCCCGGGGTGTACAATTGTATTATAATCAGCCCCTGCAAGCCGCCCATCTCCCTTTTACCAAAAATTATTTCCTTACTACTATACTGGCCTACCTGCAACCGGTGTGGCTTAACGGCAAACAGGAAAAACTGTTTCTTGAAAACAACCAGTTATACCTTGCAGTAACGCTGGTGCCGGCAAATAATACCGGCATACAGGAATATGTGATCGTGAATATTCCTGCGGCACTGCCCCGTTTTCAACAGCTGCCATCGCTGGAAGGCATTCATTACATCGCTTTCCTCGACGATATTATACGCGCGCATCTCCCCTACCTGTTCCCCGGCTATACCATGGAAAGCTGCCATAGTGTGAAGCTTACCCGTAATGCGGAAATGGATATGGATGAAATGAAAGGCGATATCCTGGAAGAAGTGGAAACGCTGATCCGCAAACGGGAACTGGGCGTGCCTACCCGTTTTCTTTACGACGCCACCATTCCCCGGTCGCTGCTGCATTTCCTGGCTATCCAGTTTGATGTACAGGAAGATGAACAGGTAATGGGCGGCCGTTACCACAACCTGAAAGACCTGGCTAACCTGCCGGCGCCGGCGGGATTAGAGCAGGTGGATTATCCCAAAGTAATACCGTCAGAAAACAAAACCATTGCGGCTACCGACCGGTTACTGGACCTGGTACTGCAACAGGACCTGCTGGTACATCTGCCCTACCAGCGTTATGATTATATCCTGCGCTTTTTCAGCGAGGCGGCTGCCGATCCTGATGTAGCCGAGATCTATGTAACGCTGTACCGCATCGCTTCCGGCTCACAGATAGCGCAGGCGTTGATCAGCGCCGCGAAGAACGGGAAAAAAGTGACAGTATTTGTAGAACTGAAGGCACGTTTTGATGAAGCCAATAATATCCGCTGGGCAAAGAAAATGAAGGATGCCGGTGTAAAGCTCATTTACAGCATACCCGGTATGAAAGTGCATGCCAAAACCGCGCTGGTAAAGCGTAACCGGGGCTACCAATGGGATTATTGCGGCCTGATTGCCACGGGTAACTTCAATGAAAGCACTGCACGTTTTTATACGGATCATGTACTGTTTACCGGTCATAAAGATATTACCCGGGAGATGGAACTGCTGTTCCTTTACCTCCAAAGCAGGGAACAACCGGTTGGCTACCAGTTTTTACAGTTCCGGCATTTGCTGGTAGCGCAGTTTAATATGACGGAACGTTTTACCGGGTTGATCAACCGGGAGATCGTGAACGCAAAAGCGGGAAAGACAGGCAGGATCATCATCAAAATAAATAACCTGCAGGAAAGGGGAATGATCGGCAAGCTGTATGAAGCCAGCCAGGCGGGCGTACAGATAGACCTGGTTGTTCGCAGCA
The DNA here is from genome assembly GCA_039593235.1 of Chitinophaga sp. Lineage (GTDB taxonomy): Bacteria > Bacteroidota > Bacteroidia > Chitinophagales > Chitinophagaceae > Chitinophaga. Next base: position 2,169 of record JBCNPS010000136.1, read on the forward strand.
TCAACTGCCTGGTAGCAGATATTCCTGAAAGTAAGAACATCCGCATTACCCGTATAGTAGACCGGTACCTGGAACATGCGCGGGTATTCATCTTCCATAATAATAACGAAGAAGAAGTATACATGGGTTCGGCCGACTGGATGAACCGTAACCTGCACCGCAGGATAGAAGTATGTGTGCCGGTGTATGATCCCGCACTCCGGCAACAGCTGAAAGATATTGTGCAGTTACAGCTGCAGGACCCCGGTAACGCCCAGCTGGCCATCCAGGCGTATGTGCAAAATATAATGTAAATTAGATATCCTGATCAATTGTTTTTTTATGAAGAAGTTTGTTTGGTCGTTGTTATTAATTATTGGCTTTGCGATTCCTGCCACGCAGGCGCAAACACATGACCTTGAGCATATCTACAATCCTTCCGCAGATGCGAAGGCGGATATAGCTGCTGCAGAACAAAAGGCGGCGAAAGAGAATAAACACGTGTTGCTGCAGATAGGCGGCAACTGGTGCATCTGGTGTAAAAGACTGTATAAGTTTGTAGAAGATGACGCGGAGCTGAAAGCAACGCTGAACAACAGTTATGTAGTATATCATCTTAACTACAGCAAGGAAAATAAAAACCTGCCTATCCTGAAGGAGCTGGGTTACCCGCAGCGTTTCGGGTTCCCGGTGCTGGTGATACTGGATGCCAAAGGTAACCGGCTGCATACGCAAAATTCCGGTTTGCTGGAGTCAGCAGATTCCTATGATAAGAAAAAAGTGCAGGAGTTCCTGAAACAATGGTCACCCGCTGCGTTGCAGCCCTCCCAGTATATCAACGAATAAACTCGTTATGGATAACGGCATTACCACTTTCAATACGGATGCTGTGCAATCTTTTCAAAAGTTTGCACAGCATCCGTTTAAGTTTTCGGCCTACCTGTTCTGGAAGCTCCCCGCAGCGTGGCTTTCGGGGGTACGGTTAAAATCGCTGGAAACCAATACCTGTGTTACCACCGTTCCGTTCCGCTGGTTATCGCAAAATCCTTTCCGTTCCACCTACTTTGCCTGCCTGGCTATGGCAGCGGAGTTAAGTACCGGTTTACCGGCCATGATGTATGTGCGCAGCGCACCGCGTCGTGTATCCATGCTCGTTACAGGAATGGAATCTTCTTTTGTAAAGAAAGCTACCGGTATTACCACCTTTACCTGTGCGGAACTGCCGCTATTGAGAGCTGCCATAGAACGGGCGCTCAACAACAATTCCGCTGAAACGGTTACCCTTCGCAGTGAAGGCAGGGATAAAGACGGCATATTAATTGCCTCTTTCGCCATCACCTGGTCGTTTAAATGTAAATCGTAAAATGGTGAACCCTGTTCGCCCTAAATTTCAGATATGAAAATTGCATTTCATGGCGCTGCGCGCACTGTTACAGGATCAAAGCACCTGATCACACTTAAGAATGGCAAAAAGATTTTATTGGATTGCGGTATGTTCCAGGGCATGGGCCATGAAACAGATTCCCTAAACAGGGAGTTTGGATTTGACCCGCAGGAAGTAACTTACATGGTGTTATCCCACGCACATATTGACCATTCGGGGCTTATACCGCGGCTCGTGAAACTTGGCTACAGGGGCAGTATTTTTTGCACGCCTGCAACCCGCGACCTGGCGGAAATACTGTTACTTGACTCCGCCGAAATACAGCGCGATGACGCGAAATTCACCAATAAGAAAATGGCTAAAGAAGGACTTCCCTTTATAGAGCCACTATATACTGTTGATGACGCCAAACTGTCTATTGACCGTTTGAAGCCAATGGGCTATAATACCTGGACAAACATTGATCCGGACATACAACTGATGTTTACCGATGCCGGGCATATTGTAGGCGCAGCTTCCGTACACCTGCGCATCACTGAAAACGGTAAAACAGAGCAGGTCTCTTTCAGCGGCGATATTGGCCGTTATAACGATGCCATCCTGAAATCGCCACAGGTATTCCCGCAGGCAGATTATATCCTGATAGAATCCACCTATGGCAGCACCCTGCATGCGGATGCCGCTCCTGCCGATGATGAACTGCTGCGGCATATCCGGGAAACCTGCGTAGAGAAAAAAGGGAAACTGATCATTCCTGCCTTCAGCGTGGGCCGTACACAGGAGCTGTTGTATGCGCTGAACAATGCGCAGCTGGCGGGGAAACTGCCCAGGGTAGATATTTTTGTAGACAGCCCGCTTTCTACAGAAGCTACGGCAGTTACCAAAGCCCATCCTGAAGTATTTAACAGGGAAGTAGCCAATGTTCTGAAAAGGGATGATGATCCGTTTGATTTCCCGGGATTACGATATATCAAAACAGTAGATGAATCCAAAGCGCTGAACTTCCGGCAGGAACCTTGCGTGATCATTTCTGCATCAGGTATGGCCGAAGCAGGGCGCGTGAAACATCATATTGCGAATAACATTGACAATGCCCGTAACACCATTCTTATTGTGGGTTATTGCGAGCCGCAGTCGCTGGGTGGTAAGCTGATGCGTGGCGCCAAAGAGGTATCTATTTACGGTACCCGTTTCCATGTAAATGCCGAAGTGGGCGTGATCCGTTCCATGAGTGCGCATGGCGACTACGAAGACCTGAGCCAGTGGCTGGCCTGCCAGAACCCCAAAGAGGTGAAGAAATTGTTCCTGGTACATGGCGAGTACGATGTGCAGCAGATCTTTAAGGCATGGCTGTTTAAAAAAGGCTTCCTGGATATTGAGATCCCGGACCGTCATTATGAAGTTGGTCTTGCATAAAAATATTCCGGCAAATGGAAAGGCCCGGTAGCGGCTTTTCCATTTGCTATTCTTCCACAAACGGGAACCATAAGTTCACCCTTGTTCCCAGCGCTTTTCCTTCCTCATCTACCAGGTCTTCAATATCGAAGCTGGCATCTACATTAAAACGGCTGTTGTACAGAGAGAGACGGTCGCGGGTAATTTGCAGTCCGCGGGACTGGTGACGGGGTTTATTCACTTTTTTTATAGCGGCTGATTTTTCGCGCCCGATGCCGTTATCTTCAATTGTACACAGGATACGTTCCTCTACTTTTTTAAACGTAATAGTTACTTTCCCTTTTCCTTTATCGTGCAGTAACCCGTGCCAGATGGCGTTTTCCACGAAGGGTTGAATCACCATGGTGGGCACATCTACCATATTGGCATCGAGGGAAGGATCCACAATGATCTCGTATTCAAATTCATCGGTGAAGCGGAGTTTTTCCAGTTCCATGTAGTTTTCCAGCACACCTATTTCCTGCGCTACCGTAGTATTATTGAGTTGTGAATTATCGAGCACATTACGGATCAGTTTTGCAAAGCGGCTCAGGTAGGCCAGGGCCTGTTCCGTTTCGCTTTTCATCATGAAGGTTTGGATAGAGTTCAGCGCATTGAAGATAAAGTGCGGATTCATTTGCGCGCGCAGCGCTTTCATTTCCAGCTGGGCAATTTGTTGTTGTATAGCTTCGCGTTGTTTGGCTTCTTTTTTTATACCGGCAATACGGAGGCGGTAATAGAGGTATACCAGTGAAACCGCCAGCAGGAGGCATAACAGGCGGAACCAGGTAGTTTGCCAGAAGGCCGGTTCAATAAAGATCTTCAGTGTGCTGATATGTTGCGAAAAGGTACCGGCAGTATTTACCGCGCGTACACGGAATGTATAATTCCCCGGGGGCAGATTGGTATATTTTGCCATCAGGATATTATCTGTAAGCACCCAGTTCTCGTCTACTCCTTCCAGCTGGTAATAGTAGCGGATCTTTTCATCATGGTATTGCAGGCTTTTAAATTCTATGCTGATAAAGTTCTGCCTGTGGTTGAGGGTTACCGGCGTACTGTCGCGCAGGGCAGACTGGATCAGGATGATACTGTCTACCGCTTTCAGGTTGATGATGGTTACATCCGGTGGTGGCGGAGCTGCGCTAAGGCTGGCGGGATCGAAAGCAACGATATGATCGGAGGCTCCTACCAGCAGGTTGCCATCGGCCAGTTTTACGATACGGCGTCTTACCTTCCGGGTGTTATCAATGATATCATCGCCCTGGATGAAGGTTTCCAGCCGGTTATTGGCTACGTGATAGCGATAAAATCCATATTGTGTGGTGAACCATATGCTGCCTGGCCCTGCATCTTCCATGCTCAGCACCCATTGGTCGAACAGCTTATTATTGGTGAGGAGGGGTTTATAGGTATACGTGCGGGTGTTGTAAATCCACAAACCATGATCTGTGCCGGCCAGCAAAATGGAGTCATTAAAACGGTGCAGGCTGGTGATGTTGTTGTATACTTTTGTATTTCTTTCAAAGGTTTGACGGTGTATGATGCGACGGGAACGGGTATTGAACAGGATAAGCCCGGCACTGCTTGAACTAAGCCATAGCAGGGAATCTCCTTCCGGTACAATATCCATTACCGAAACGGGGCGTTTTAATGAATCTACTATTTCATGGTAGTGTTGAAAAGTATTTTGTTGCGGGTTCCAGCCAGCCAGTCCTCTTTTGTATAAGCCTATCCAAACCGTGGTATCGTTTTGCGGATGCAGGTTCAGGATTGTTTGTTCATAGAGAATGGGAGATGTAAGATGTTTGATGAAATTCCCGGTTGTTGGATTAAACACAGAGATGTAGGCGTTCTCCTGCCCCACGAGGATATTTCCATTTTCCAGTTCTGCGAAGGTCCATACCAGTCCGCGTTCTTCCGGGAGGGTGTATGCAGGTTCCCCATCGTCGTGTACATAATTCCCGACCAGCTCCAGGTTTTTGTTCAGGCGACTGAAGCCTTTTCCCCAGTAGCCTACGTATACATCGCCGCGGGAAGACTGGAAGATGCCGGTTACTTCTGCTTCGGGCAGGCGCCGGGAAGTATTGGAGAAAACGGTTCTGTTATCGAGGAGGCGGAATGTTTTGTTATGGAGGCTGAGGATATTCACGCCCAGGTCGGTACCTATCCAGAGGTGGCCTTCGCGGTCGCTCAGGAAGCAATTGGCTTCGTAGGTATAGTGAAATCCTTTTGCGTCTGTATTATTGGCGATGATGTTCAGGTCAAAATTTTTCAGGGCGCGGTTAAAGCGGAGTATTCCTCCTTTTTCGGTGGCTATCCAGAGGTTTTTATCATTGTCTGTTGCCAGGTCGAAGATGGCGTCATAGTCTTCATTACCTTTTCTTCCACCGGGAGGTTCAAAGTTATAGTGTGCCAGTTGCCTGGAAGCAGGATCATAATTGTACAGGATACCGTGACGGCCAGCCATCCATACCTGGTGCTCGGTGTCTGTAAATATTTTCCGGAAGGTGTTATCGATGTTGAGTACCGGCAGTTGTTGGGGGTTGTTGGCAGAGTTGTACAGATTTTTCCGTTGGCGGTCCAGTATGTATATGCCATGTTTGCCGCTGATCCAGAGGTTTCCGCTTTCATCTTCCATGATGGCGTCCATCATCTGGATGCGGTCTGCTTCCGGGATAACATCTGCTTTCTGGAAGTTGAAGGCTTTTTCGTTGAAGCGCAGGAGGCCGTCGTGGGTGGTGGCCCAGATCACGCCTTCATGGTCTTCCAGGATCTGGCTGCACTGGAGTCCTTCCGGCCGTACATCGCGACCTGCAACCAGGAGGGCTTTCACCTTATCGGTAACAGGGTCGTACACACGAATGTTGTCGGGAGTACCCATCCAGATGCGGCCTTTTTTATCTTCACAAAGGCAGATGTCATCGTAATAAATGGAGCCCGGCACCCTGTCGAAGCTGGCTACCGTTACCAGGTTGGCGCCGTCGTACCGTTGCAGGGCGGTACTGGCGATCCATATAAATCCTTTCCTGTCTTGCAGGATGGCCGATACGTGGTTGCTTGCCAGTCCGTTGCTGATATCGAGGTGGGAGAAATTATAGGTAGGTGTTTCCTTTTTCTGGGCAGTGGCCGTAATGAAGGATAACAATGTCCATAGCAGGTAAAAGCTATACCTGGCTACAGTTTGCCATCGTTGAGCGTGTGCCTTTATATGACCATTAATCATTTCAGATCCAGGGAAAGTAGTGCTGTCAGATAAATGTACTAAATGTTGTTGTGAATTTGTTGCAGGAGGGCTTAGAAATGGCTGAAATGCAAAAAGACTTCCGGAAAGAAGTCTTTTTGTTAAAGGTTTTGGGGAGCATTCAGCCGGGAACTCCGGCTAAATGCCATCAACAAACAAGGGGCCGGCTGTTCTGATGTCCTGCCATCAGTCCCACCAGTCGGGTTTCTTTCCATCCTTTGAGGCGGATACATTTCCCCCACCACCAGGTGCAAAGAAGTCGATGGTAGACTGGTCGTAGTACAATACCACCTGGTTATTGGCGGCATCATTAAGTACTATAAAACCGTCTGCATCTTTTCCTATGGTGCAATCTATAGGGGGTGCTGTTTGGGGTTGATTATTTTTATAATACACCACGGTAACCTTAGCATGGGTATTGTCTACTATGTCGATGTTTATTTTAATGCTTTCTGTTTGGGTGGGTAAGGGCAGGGTTTGTCCGTTTATTAGTGCTTCAAATGCAGTGAACGATCCGCTGGCCTGTTTCAAATCATCCTTCTTTTCCTTTTTGCAGGATGAAAATATGCATAGCGCTCCCATGATAAATAATCCCCATACCAGGAAGGTATTCCGTGTTAACTGTTTTCTCGTAATAACGTTTTTCATGACAATTTTTTAGAGATTACACAAATAATAAACTAGCACAAAGATATTGTGAACATACGCACAGTACTGCATTTGCGGGGGTTACAAAAGGTTCCTGCAGGGGTTACAAAAGGGCTACAAGCCCTAAAAAAAGCGGGTAAAAGTAACACTGGTTGACTGCTTCCCTGTAGGCGCAAGGGGGTTATGACAGGGATCGTTTCTATGCGCTACAATGATAATATGTATCGTGTAAAGTCATCTTCGGGAGATAATCCGAATTTTTTCTTGATACGGTAACGGCTCATTTTAACGCTGTCGGGATGTACGTTTAATAAACTGGCCACCTGTTTATTAGACATATTCATGCGGATATAGGCGCAATGTTTCAGTTCATTCTGGGATAAGCCGGGCGAGAGGCCGATCAGTTTATCGAAGAAAGCGGGGTGCACCTCTTCAAAATGCAGTTTAAATTTATGCCAGTTGTCGCTCAGCCTCAGGTTATGACGTATCAGCCGCTGCACATCTTCCATGTTGGCGGTATTATTCAGTTTGTCCTGGCCGGATAATTTTTCCTTAAGGTCGGACAGTATCCTGTTCATCTGATCGGCCTGGATAACGCTGGCGCTAAGCTCCCTGTTCTTATGATTCAGCTTTTCTTTTTCCCGCAACGCTTTCTCTTCCATGAGCGCCTTTTCCGCAAGTATTTTATTATTCTCTTCCTGCAACATTTTTTCCCGTTGTTCAAATACTTTCTCCTTTAGCCGCCGGGAATAAAAAAGCAGTGCAATAATGCCGGTACTTAGCAATACGCCGATACCACCAAGATACAGGAGGATGGTTTTCCACTTGTTTTCTTCCTTAAGCAGGTTTATTTCTTTCTCCTGTTCCTTTGTTTCAAAACGTACTTCTAGCAGGTCCATATTTTTCTTATTGGATAACCTTGCTATAGAATCCTTTGCCGCTGCCAGCAACGCGGCATAATCCAGCGCCTTATTGTATTCCCCTTTTTCTTTGAACAGGTCGAGGAAGGCCTCCAGCATATACTTCCGTTGCTCTATATCAAGTGATGCGCTGTCCTGTAATTGTTGCAGTCCTTTTTCACTTTCCCCGAAAAGATGCAGTTTTGATTGTATATCGTATAACAGGATACGGCTGTTGATCAAAATGGGGGTAAAGCCTGCTTTCCCGGATACATCAATTGCCTGTTGTACAAACTGCAAAGCGGGCTGTAGCATGTCTTGCTGCATATAAATATCGGACAACATGGTATAGTTGCTTGCTTCCAGCTTCAGGTTTTTACTGTCTATGGCAGCTTTTAGCGACAGCTTATAGTATTCAATTGCCCTGGCAAAGTCCTTATTTTTTTGTTCTTTGTATACGTTGCCGATATTATGGTAGATGAATGCCAGGTCTTTGGGCAAATTAACGCGGAGCGCGATGGCCAAAGCTTTTTCCAGGTATTCGAGGGCTTTCTTTGTATCGCCGGCTGCGCCGTAAGTCATCCCGATATTCAGGTACTTGTTGCATATAGCCTGTTGATTGGATGGTGAAACCAGCCGGAGACTTTTCTGAAAATATTCCAGCGCCTTGTCCGATTCCTGCAGGGAACTATAAAACAGGCCAAGCTCATTATAAACAATACATAATGCCTGTGTTTCCTTGTATTTATTACCAATTGCCACTGCTTTCTGATAGGCAGCGTACACTTCCTTGTATTGCCCGCTTTGATGATATACATCGCCCAGGCGGGTCCAGCCCAATACTTCCCCAAACCGGTATTGCAGCTTTTCCGAGAGGTTGAGGGCTTTCAGGGCATAGTAGCGGGATTTAAGGGAATCGTTGTATAAATGCTGGTAAGAAAGTTTCAACAGTTCGTTCACCTGTGCAGTATCTTCTTTCCGGTGGGTTATTACCGCATCCAGGGGATTGGCCGGCTGACCGGTTTGGGCATAGGTAACGCTGCTGTAAAGCCAACAAAAAAATGCCAGGCTGCTGCACAGCCGGATTATGCACCAGCATTGTTTTGCTTTTAGATTTTTTGATATGGTATTCAGTTCTTTCCTGTTCATTTATGCTGGCTATCATTTTAAAAAAATGGCCCGAAACGGACTACCCGGTTAGTTTGGTATTCTTGCTGAAATGAAGGAAAAGCGGGCACAAAAAACTTGTTTATCAACCTAAACCAGGAGTTAAAATATACTCCGATATGCCACCTGCGCAACGAACTTCGCAAAATTCCGGCGAAATTGCAAGGAATTAAAATTAAAGGGAGTGTTCGCTTCCCCTATTTTAAAAGCTGCCAACTCATTTATTTTTCTTTGACATTATTTATCTAATTGCTCTATTTCCCTATGAAGATCTGCCCGCTGAACATTAAGACAGGCGGTGCGTTTTTCGTCAAAGACCTTTTCCGGTATGGTTCTGAAATCAATATAGATTTTGTTGCTGCTATCCCAGGCTTATCATACAATAAGCATTTATTTGTCTTTATTGATTTTAAAAGATCGGCTGAAATTTCGGTTAAGGAAAGCGTGTTCCTTATTTTCTTCCTGTTGCTTCTTGTATTTGCACAGGATAACGTTCACCTACTATTTTAATAGCTGCTAATGCAGTATTCATTTTAGTTAACTCTTCAGTAGAAAGAGAAATATTTATTGCTCCGATGTTTTCCTGCAAACGGTGCAATTTTGATGTGCCTGGAATAGGGACAATGAACGGTTTCTGTGCCAATAACCAGCCTAAAGCTATCTGTGCGGGTGTTGCATTTTTGTCTTTGGCTATAGAAACAACCAAATCCACCAGTGCCTGATTGGCTTCCCGGTTTTCTTTACTGAAACGGGGCAACATATTTCTGGTATCAGCTTTGTCTAATTCTACATCTGAATTTATCGTTCCCGTCAAAAAACCTTTACCTAACGGACTGAAAGGAACAAAGCCTATTCCCAACTCTTCTAAAAGTGGAATGATCTCATTTTCGGGTTCACGATAAAACATCGAATACTCGCTTTGCAAAGCTGAAACAGGTAAAACTGAGTGTGCCTTTCTGATGGTTTCTGTATTGGCTTCCGAAAGTCCAAAATACTTTACTTTTCCTTCCTGAATTAAATCTTTTACGGCACCTGCAACTTCTTCGATGGGAACGTTCGGGTCAGGTCTGTGCTGATAAAACAGATCAATCACGTCTGTTCTTAATCTTTTCAAAGAAGCTTCGGCAACGGCTTTGATATTTTCAGGGCGACTGTCTAAACCCTGCCTTACATCTCCGTTTTTTAAACCAAATTTTGTAGCCATCACAATTTGTTTACGTAACGGTTCCAATGCTTCTCCCAGCAACAATTCGTTTTCTCCATAACCTTGTGCAGTGTCGAAAAAAGTAATGCCGTGTTCAACTGCCGAACGGATTAATTGGATGCTTTCTTTTTTTGATGGAGCAGTTGGAAAACTCAATCCCATTGCTCCAAAACCTAATGTAGAAACTTCTAATCCGCTGTTTCCCAATTTTCTTAATTTCATTTTTTCTTGATTTTAAAATTTGATAAAACAAAGTTGGCTCAATAAAAAATGAAATCATTTGTCAAATGGCAAAAAGCGATTTACCGGATATTTTTTCTAATTCTGCTTAAAGATGATTGCGTAATTCCCAAATAAGAAGCGATGTAGGACAGAGGCACACGATTGACCAATGTGGGGAATTTTTGGATAAAATCAAGATAGCGTTCTGTTCCGTCTTGCGAAACCAACTCGCTTCTTCTTGCAATTTTTTCACTGTGGTGTTTGGTGATTATTTTTTGAACGATACTGTCCCAACCAATAATTGTATCCAAAATATCTTTCCAGTCTTTTCTTGTAAAAACCACCAGTGTACAATCGGTAATTGCCGAAAGATATTCGGAAGGCGTATAAACTTCATCAACCGTATTACCCGATAAAATCAAATGATTTTCGTCAATGAAGTAACGGGTTATTTCTTCGCCTTTGTTATCGTAATAAAACACACGGATAACACCGTTCGTAAGAAATCCAATGTATTTTACAGTTTTTCCTGCTTCCCAATAATATTCGTCTTTGCGAAGTTCAATTTCTGTCCCTTTGTTTCTAATGAGGTCAATTTGTTGTTTGTTCAAATTACCAAACTGCAAGATGTATTCAATAAATTTATCCATTTTGCAAAGTTAGAGATTGTCGTTTGTTGGGCATTTACCATTTGGCAAAAATCAATTGAATGAGTTTCTAAATTCTATCGGGCTTTGTTTGGTCTTGGTTTTAAACAATTTACTGAATGATTGCATATGCTCAAACCCTAATTCATAAGCAATTTCGCTTACCGTTAAATCCGTTGTTGATAATTTTTCCTTTGCCTTTTCAATCAGTTTTTCGTGAATGTGCTGTTGAGTCGAAAGTCCGGTCAATTGTTTCAATAAACTGCCTAAATATTTGGCGGAAATATGTAAAGAATCGGCTACAAATTGTACAGTAGGCAAACCTTTGGAAGCTACTTCCTGGTTGTTGAAATAGCTTTCTAAAATGTCTTCCAACTTGTGTAAGATCTGATGATTGGTTATCTTTCTTGTAATAAACTGGCGCTCATAAAAACGTTGGGCATAGGTGAAAAGCAATTCCAATTGAGCAATAATGACATCCTGACTAAATTTATCAATATTAGCATGGTATTCGTTGCGAATGTTTTCAATGATGTCGTTTATCATTGTCTCTTCTTTGTCAGAAAGGAACAATGCTTCGTTTGCTGCATACCCAAAATATTCATATTGTTTTATCTTTTTTACCAGCGGTGTATTCCACAGAAAGTCGGGATGAATGAAGAGCATCCAACCTTTCAAATGGGCCGGAATACCACCTTCCTCGCCACGCAAAATTTGTCCGGGTGCCATAAAAGCCATCAGGCCTTCATCAAAATCATACTTCTGTTGTCCATACAATAAATTATTGCAACCACGCTTCAGCGATACGACATAAAAGTCGAAAATTACGGCGTTTACACCTGAGTCATTTGTAAATTTTGAAACATCAACAATACTAATTAAAGGATGTTGCGGTTTTTCAAGTCCTGCAATCCGATGGCCTTCCGTGATGGATTTTATTCTAAAAGGAACTTTCATTTATACTAATTTTTAAGAAAGGGATATTTCAACCAAATCAACACCAAAGGCAGGAGTAAAAACGGAATTTCCATAAATGCGA
>JBCNPS010000137.1:0-14032 GCA_039593235.1 Chitinophaga sp.
TCCATATCCAGAACACCTCGGCTGTGAGTGGCAACAACGCCATCCGCATGCAGGGACTCGATGGAAAATACACCCAGCTGCTGCGCGATGGAGTGCCCGTATACGAAGGGCTCAGCGGGAATTTCGGCGTCCTAGCCATCCCTCCGCTGGACCTCAAACAGATAGAAATTATCAAGGGATCCGTTTCCACACTTTACGGTGGTGGCGCTATTGCCGGTATCATCAACTTTATAGCCAAAACACCCGGTGAAAAACCGGAACTAACGTTACTGGTTAATCGTAGTACATTAAAAGAAACAAATGTCAACGCTTACTACGCAGAAAAATATGGCAAAACGGGCTTAACCCTTTTTGCCGGCGTTACCACGCAAAACGCTACCGACGTTAATAAAGATGGATTCAGTGATGTGCCCCGCCTGCGCCAATATCTGCTTCATCCCCGCTTTTTCTGGTACCTTAACCCCAAAACCACGCTCGTGGCGGGATATACCGGTACTATCGAAAAACGGGAAGGCGGCGATATGCAGGTACTCGATCATGCAGCTACAGACGTACACCGGTACGCTGAAATAAACAACAGCGAAAGACACAGCGTAGACCTCCAGTTCACCCGTAAAGGCCTGGGCGGCGGCACCTTATCCGTAAAAGGAGTGGGTAGCTTCTATCACCTGCAGAACAACGTGGAAACCTTTGCCTTACTGGGCAACCAGGCCAGCACCTACGGGGAAGTTTCCTATCATAAAACAAGCGGCCGGCACGATTGGGTAGCCGGCATCAACAATACGGGCGAAATATATCACCGGGCCAAAGGCGACAGCACCCTGCTGGGCAACTATCAATATAATACCACCGGAGCGTTTATACAGGATGGTTTCCGGATCACTGATCAGCTGCTGGCGGAAGCGGGGCTCCGCACGGACTATCATAATAAATTCGGATGGTACGTTTTACCACGACTGGCCTTTGTGTATAAACCGCTGGATGACCTGTCCATCCGCCTCAGCGGGGGTACCGGTTATAAATCCCCGGCTGTTTTTACCACGCAAACGCAAACCCTGGGCTACCGTTACCTGTTGCCCCTCAGCGCCGGCATAAAATCCGAAAGAAGCCAGGGCATCAACTTCGACGGGAATTACCATACCAGTATAGGCAAGGTAGACATGACCCTGAACCAGGCATTCTACTATACCCACATTAAAGACCCTATCCTCCCCGTGCTGCAAACCGGCGGCCAGGGCATGTACCTGCTGCAGAATATGCCCTATGCCGTAAACAGCCTGGGCACCGATACCTACCTCCGTTTTGCCCTGAACGGCCTGGAACTTTACCTGGGATACAACCATACCGTGTCCCGGTACAATAATGCCACCCGCACCAATATTGCTTTTGCGCCACAGGATAAGTTTGCCAGCACCCTTGCCTACGATATTGAAGGCAAATGGCGCTTTGGTATTGAAAACAGCTGGATAGGCCACCAATACGATGATAACAACCAGCCAACGCCCAACTACTGGTTCTGGGCAGCCATGATCTCCCGGCAGTTCGGGGAACACCTTACCCTGGTGCTGAACGGGGAAAACCTTTTCGACGCCAGGCAAGGCAAAAATGCCCCCCTGTTCACCGGTACCGTTACACATCCGGAGTTTGCGCCACTGTGGGGGCCTGTAGACGGAAGAATCATTAATATGTCATTGAAAGTTAATTTTTAGTTAAATCTATCAGGAACAATGTACCTTCGCGGTCTTTAATTTTCTATACACCATGAATTTTGTAAAAAACAGGTACGCCGTACTGTTTGGCTTTGGTACCGTACTCCTGATCCTGTCATTCCTCGTTAGAACCGCCTTGCTCATATGGGCTTTCCCTCAATCCGGACTTCATTTATCCCATTTGCCGGCCATATACGGCAAGGGACTTATTTACGACATCGGGGTGGCTTTATTTTTCACCATCGGTTACGCTTTATATTTATTGCTGTTGCCCCAGCGGCTAAACAATACCCTGTTTAACCGCCTGTTCACCTACACCGGCTTTTTCCTGGCAATGGTGATCCTGGTATTTTCCTTTTTTGCGGAATTTACTTTCTGGGGAGAATATGCCGGCCGCTTCGACTTCATTGCGGTCGATTACCTCATTTACACCTATGAGGTGATCAGCAATATAAACCAGTCGTACCCACTGCCATTGCTGATCGGCGGCGTATTATTGTTCACCGCCCTCATCACCTGGTTGCTGATCCGCAGGGGCACTTTCCGCAACAGCTTCCAGTCCAACACGCCTTTCCTGAAACGCCTGTTCACCTTTGCCGTGCTGGTGGGACTAATGCTGCTGCACATCTTCTTCATCAATAATACCTGGGCTGAAAAAAGCAAGAACCGGTATGCACAGGAGCTTTCCAAAGCAGGCGTGTATTCCTTTGTATCGGCCTACCTGAATAATGAGCTGGCTTATGATAAGTATTACCTGCTGGAAGATGATAACAGCGCCTTCAGCCGGCTCCGCACACTGCTGCAATCGTCGAACAGTCACTACCTGGCCAATGGCAACAGCATTTACAGGAGTATAACGGATACGGCTACACGCGTTACGCCCAACGTGATCATGGTAACCATTGAAAGCTTCAGCGCCGATTTTATGGAACGCTTTGGCAACACCGGTCATATCACCCCGGTGCTGGATAGCCTCGCCAAAGAGAGCATCCTGTTCACCAACATGTATGCTACCGGCACCCGTACGGTAAGAGGAATGGAAGCATTATCGCTGGCCGTGCCGCCTACGCCCGGGCAAAGCATTGTTCGCCGGAAAAAGAATGAAAACCTCTTTTCCGTAGGCCAGCTTTTTGAAAAGGAAGGATACGAAAGCACCTTCTTTTATGGCGGCGACGGCTACTTCGATAACATGAATAAATACTTTGGCAATAACGGGTATGATATTACCGACCGGCTCCGTCATAAACTGGTGGATGACCATATTACCACTACCCGCACCAACATCCCGGACAGCGCGGTGCAGTTTGAAAATGCCTGGGGCGTGTGCGATGAGGATATTTACAACGCCGCCATTAAAAGCGCCGACCAGAAATATGCCGCCGGCAAGCCATTCTATGATTTTGTGATGACCACCTCCAACCACCGGCCATATACCTATCCCTCCGGCAAAATAGATATCCCCTCCGGCAGTGGCCGCGATGGCGCGGTAAAGTATACCGACTATGCCATCGGGCAGTTCCTGAAAAAGATCAGCACCAAACCCTGGTTTAAAAATACCGTGATCATTTTTGTGGCCGACCACTGCGCCAGCAGCGCCGGTAAAAATGAAATAGAGATCAGTAAATATCATATTCCCTGCATCCTGTACAATGTTCCAGGCATGGCGCCGCAGGAAATCAGCGTTATGTGCTCACAGATTGATATCTATCCCACCCTGCTGAGTATGTTGCACTGGAGCTACAATAGCAAGTTTTATGGCGAAAACGTACTGCTGCCGGGCTACAAGCCCCGGGCCATGGTGAGCACCTATCAAAAGCTCGGCTACCTGGAACCCGGTAAGCTGCTTATCCTGAGCCCCCAGCAGAAAGCGCAATGCTTTATCTGGAACAAGGAACGTAATGAGCAACGCAGCACCGCTATGGACAGCAGCCTTCTTAAAAACAGTATTGCCAACTATCAAACTGCCTATTCGCTGTTTAAGAACGGCGGGATGGGAAAATAATGCAGCTACCGGGAGCTGGCCTTCCGCTCCCGGTAATAATTCCCTGTTCGTTTCTCCGGTTAATTCCCTAATTTTATTTCCCCGGTATCAATGTAATTACCCCGGCATTCATAATCTGGCCTCTTTTTTTGCATTAAATAAAACCAACATCGCTCATGCTGGCTACTGCAGCGTTGCGTCAACAAAAATTACTGGATATCATTGGTAGTATAGCTGCAGACAATGGATTGCAGGAACATCCCAGTCATGCCATCCAGCAAATGTTGAGACAACTGATGGAACTGACCGTAAGCGCTTACGGTTTTGTGGGGGAGCTGAAGAAAAGCAATACGCCACCGCAACTACATACTATTACCATTATCAATCACGCCCCTGAACATGGCTGGAATTTTACCCCTGCCCTGCAGGAGGTAGCCGCCAGCGGGTTACCCCTGTTGCTCCCGCCGGGAGATACAACGCCTGCCTTTATCGGGTTGCCGGTAATACACCAGCAGCAGGTAATGGCTGTTATAGGACTGGCCGGCAGCAGCGTTTATGCTGCGGATACCGTTACTTTCCTGCAGCCCCTGTTGCAGGTATTGGGAAATCTTCATTTTCATGCCGCCCGGGAAAAAGAAACCTCGCAGCTGCAATCCGCTTTTACCCGGCTGAAATCCGAATGGGATTCCCTGATGCTTACCCTGGATGATATTTTATTTGAGATGAACGACCGGAAGGTCTTTACCAGGATATGGTGTAGTAACGACAGCCTCCTGTTCCGGCCCAGGGAAGAAGTGATCGGTAAAACCATCTGCGAAGCGCTTGGCGAATATGCCGGCGCCTTTGACCGGCTGGCGGACAAACTGCTGGAAACCGGGGAAGACCAGGAATATGTGTATCCTGATATCCGGCAGGGACCGGACAATTGGTACCAGCTGAAAATGCGGATCATCAGGGACAAATTACCCGCCCCCCGGCGCATCCTGCTGATGATCCGGAATATCTCTGAAATTGAAAAAAAGAATAACAGCTATTTACAGGCGCAATCGGAATTACGCCGGAGCAACCAGCTGCTCGGTATCTGCCAGCAAATGGGAAAAATGGGAGGATGGGAATTTAACGTTGCCACCGGTGAAACCTATTGGACCCGCGAAGTGTATGAATTAAGGGAGGTACCGCACGATTTCCCCATCTCCTTTCATTCCCCTGTTGCTTTCTGGCACCCGGATGATCAGCCCGCTTATATTGCCGCAAGGGAAGCGATGATCAGCCACAAAACGCCGTACGACCTGGAACTGCGCCATATTTCCGCCAAGGGGAAACAAACCTGGATGCGTACCATTGGCAGGGCGGTATACAATAACCAGGGCCACCTTACTCATTTCAGGGGCATTATCATGGATATTACTGATAAGAAAGATACCGAGCTGGCACTCACCGCCGCCCGGGACAGTGCACAGAAAGCCGCACAATCGAGAAGTGATTTCTTATCCGTAATGAGCCACGAAATCCGTACACCGCTCAACGCCATTATTGGTATAGCAGGTATCCTGGGTGAAAACCCGGCGGCAGAACAGGCGGAAGTGGTGCATAGCCTGCAGTTTTCTGCCCATCATTTGCTTGGGCTTATTAACGATATCCTTGATTTCAGTAAGATGGAATCAGGAAAAATTGAACTGGAAAACATACCATTCGACCCTGAAGCCCTGCTCACGGGTATCATACGGAATTACCAGCCCATGGCCACTGGCAAGGGAATTGACCTGGTAGCCCGCCTCGATCAGTTGCCTCCTGCATTGAAAGGCGACCCTGTGCGATTATCGCAGATACTCAACAACCTCCTGAACAACGCCATCAAATTTACCGGCGCAGGATCGGTAATACTGGAAGTACGCCGTCTGAATACAGAAGCCGGCGCCTGTACCCTTTCCTTTGCAATAAAGGATACCGGCGTAGGTATTGTTCCGGAAATGCAGGATAAAATATTTGATACGTTTGTACAGGAAGATTCCGCTACTACCCGCCATCATGGCGGAACAGGGCTGGGACTGGCCATTACCAAAAAACTGGTGGCACTTCACAACAGCCGTATTATCCTCGAAAGCAGGAAAAACGAAGGCACTACTTTCCGCTTTGATATCCGTTTTACCATACCGGAAACAAAGCATGAGGACATACATCAAAAAAGCAAACAGCAGGCGGGGCATCTGAAAAACATGAAATTGCTGGTGGTGGAAGATAATGCCATCAACATCCGTATCCTTGAGCTACAGCTGAAAAACTCAGGCGCGCAAATTGAAACGGCCAGTAACGGCAGGCTGGCGCTGCAAAAAATGCAGGAACAATCTTTTGACGGGATCATCCTGGACCTGCATATGCCGGAAATGAACGGTTATGAAACCATTCCGCATATCCAGCGCCTGCAGCCGGATGCATTTATCATTGTATTAACAGCTGATATAATGCCGGAAGTAACAGCACGGCTGGCCAGTCTGCATGTAAAAGATATGCTGCCCAAACCCTATGCTGCGGAGGATCTGCTGGGGATACTGGAGCGGTACAGGAAAACATAACGGGCTTTATAGTACCTTCGCGCCTGCACCAACAGCCAGCAACTATGCAAACATCTTCTTTGTCGGCCCGTGATCTGGACGTGATCTGGCATCCCTACACACAAATGCAGACAGCTCCCCCACCCATTGGTATTGTACGTGGCGAGGGCGCATTGCTTTTCGATGAAAACAATAACAGCTATATAGACGCCACCTCCAGCTGGTGGGTGAATATTCACGGCCATGCGCATCCGCATATTGCACAGCAGCTGTCGGCGCAGGCGCTGCAGCTGGAACACTGCATTTTTGCGGGGTATACCCATCCCCCGGCGGTTAACCTGGCGGAAAGACTATTACAGATCCTTCCTGCCAACCAGCGACGCGTTTTTTATTCAGACAATGGCTCCACTGCCATAGAAGTAGCGCTGAAAATGGCCATCCAATACTGGGATAACAAAGGCACTCCCAAACATAAGATACTGGCCTTTCATAACGCCTATCACGGCGATACTTTCGGCGCTATGAGCGTGAGCGGCAGAAGTGTGTTCACCCGCGTTTTTGATGACCGCCTGTTTGATGTTCAGTTTATAGAAGTACCTACAGCGGAAAACATCTCCCAAATTATCAACAACATTACAGCACTGCAACCGGAAGATATAGCCGCCTTTGTTTTTGAACCGCTGCTCCAGGGCTCCGGTGGGATGATAATGTATGACGCCGCCGCTTTCGAACAGCTGCTTCAGTTTTGTGCGTCCAGGAATATACTGCTGATTGCGGATGAAGTAATGACCGGCTTTGGCAGAACCGGGAAAAATTTTGCCATGGAATACCTTCAAACACCACCGGATATTATTTGCCTTTCAAAAGGGCTTACCGGCGGCTCCATGGCCCTGGGCGTTACTACCAGCACCGCCGCAGTGTATGAAGCCTTTCTTTCCAGCGATAAGCTGAAAACACTTTTCCACGGCCACTCTTTTACTGCCAACCCCCTGGCCTGCACCGCAGCGCTGGCCAGCCTCGACCTGTTTACCGACCCTGCCTGCAGGGCCAACCGGGAACGTATACACGAAAAGCACGCGGCATTCCTGGAAGAGCTGCGTAAATACACGATAATAAAAAATCCAAGATTGCTGGGTACTATCCTCGCCTTTGAAATAGTAACGGCTAACGCCGACGGTTACACGAATGCGCTGGCAGACGACCTGCATCGCTTCTTCCGGGCTAAAAGAGTGATGCTGCGGCCACTGGGCAATACCCTTTATATACTACCGCCCTACTGCATTACTGATGAACAGCTGAACGAAGTATACAACAGTATCCGCGAACTGCTGACTACCTTGTCATCATAAAAAAGGCACAGGCGTGATGCCTGTGCCCCTGGTATTTTTCCCGGCGAAATTATTTAACCGGTACAGATATCTTAGTATCATCCCATTCAAATACCACGGCATTTCCGGGTAAAGTGAAGGTCAGTTTTTCTGCAGGCGTAGACAGTGCTTCGCGTTTTACTTTCACGGATACCACATCCTGGCCTTTATTTTTATCGTAATCATATGCGCCCCACTGGCCCAGTTTACCATTCAGGATAACGGTCCAGGTTTTAGGATCAGGAATGGAGAAGAAAGTGTAAGTACCGGCTTTTACGGGTTTACCGCCAAATACCACATCTTTACTGAAAGTGATTTCAGTGGCTTCGTCGGCGCCTGTACGCCATACTTTACCAAATGGTTCCAGTTTACCAAAAATTTCACGGCCTTTTTTAGACGGTTGTCCGTACACTACTTTAATACCGTTGGCTTCTACTGTAACGTGGGGGCTTTTACGAGCCTTCTCCTGAGCAAAAACGAGGCTGGTAAAGGCCAGAAATAAGGTTGCCAAAAAGAAATGTTTCATTTTTTTAGTTTTTTCTGTAAGAAGTTGTTGTTGAGATACAGTAACAATTTAAATCATAAAAACCATCGTAAACAAAACTATTGGATCAATGGTAAAATAACTCCATATTATTTCCCTTCACAAATGCGGCTCAGTTTTGTTAAACCATTGCTCATGGCGGGGCCATATATCCTGTCGGCCACAAACCCTCTCAGTTTCCACCAGGGCAGCATACCCAGTTTAATTTCCATATGCCAGAAAACGGCCGTCGCCTTGCCATCGGCGGTGGGTTTCAGTTCTATGCCCCCGTTTACCGGGCGTACGCTTTTGATATCCAGCAGGTAATGCATTCCTTTCGCCGGATCGCTGTCCAGTACCGTTAGCTTCCCGCTGTTGAGCTTTCCGTTCCAGCTGTACCAGGCGCCCTTTCCTGATGGCGGCTCGGAATATACGAGCGTAGCGGTGGTATCCGGGCGGGTCCAGGGGTTCCAGGCATCCCAGGCTTTCAGGTTACTGATATGTGCATACACCGTATCAATAGGCGCCTGTATTACGCCGGTGCGCTCTACCACTGCAGTAGAGGGGAATACCAGCGACAGTCCGAAAATCACCACGCCTAAAATGACCACGCCGATCAGTAACAACTTAATAAACCGCATAGAAAAAATATATTATCCTTTAAGGAGCCGCTTTATGTTGGCCAGCCCTTTCTCAAAATCTTTCCCTACCCATTTGTCCATCATCAGTCCCATCACTTTGCGGATAGGATGTTGCCCCATATCGCATACCATTCCCCAGGTAACCAGGGTACCGCCGTTTACGGGGTCCAGGCGGAAATAGCCTTTGGTAGCGCCCATGCCCATAAAATCAATATGGGTGGCTACCTGCTGGTCCGGTTTCGATTCTGTGATGGTCATGTGGCCTTTGCCCACGTTCCGGTTGCGGCTTTCCCAGCTATAGCCCGCGCCTGCGCCACTCTCCTTCTCCCCGTAGGTAATTTTAACAGCAGGGTCCTGCTCTTTCCAGGGCGACCATAGCTCCCAGTTCCGTACTATGTTCAGCAGCGGGAAAATATCCCCCGGCGCAGCCGTTATTACCAGCGAACGCTCCACCTTAACGGCGGGAGAGAGGAATAAACTGAAAATGAAAAGCCCCAGCACAAGGACAATAAACGCACCCAGGATAATGAAAAAGGCTTGCATGTGACTGGATTTAGATCCCACAAAGCTAACGAAATCGCCTTATTCCCACTTGAATACTTTCACGGCTACCGCATATACGACAACACCCCACAAAGTAAGGATGGCCAATTCCCAGCCTACATGCCAGAGATGCAGTCCTTCAAAGGCTACCTTCCTGAGGGCATCTATCAGGTAAGTGAGCGGCATGATCTTACATATTGGCTGCAGCCAGCCGGGGAAAGAATCTATAGGGAAAAAGGTACCCGCCAGCAGGAACTGCGGCAGGGTAACGATATTAGCCAGCGGTGGAATAGTGCTTTCGTTCTTTGCCAGGCTGCTCACCACGAAGCCAAAACCCATGAATACCAGCAGGCCGAATACAGACAATACCAGCATTTCCATAAAAGTGGCAAAGCCATTCACCAGTGTAAAGCCAAAAGCAAAGTGCCCCAGGGCAATGATCACCACGGAACTGATGAGCTGGAAGATCATCCGGCTCAATGCCTCCGCCAGTACAATGTAGGTACGTTTGATCGGCGTAGCGAAGAAACGCTTGAGTACCAGCGTTTGGCGCATATTATAAAACAGGAAGGCGGTACCGAAAACGGCAGCGCTCATCAGCGCAAAGCCCAGCTGCCCGGGCAAAATGAAGTCGATGGTCTTAAATTCACGCCCCGGCACCTCTGTTTGTGTAAAAGTGGCTACTGTAGGGCGTTTATAAGTTTCGTCGTCCAGTTTGCCAGCAATACTTTTGAGAATGGATACCAGGGTTATTTTTTTTGCGGCATCGGAGGCGGTAGAGGTCCGGATATTAATATCGTATGCAGTTACATGGCCGGCCCCTTCTTTTGGCACAATATTCAGGATAGCCACCAGGCGGCCTTTCTTCAGGTCATCTTCCATTTCCGCTTCCGGCTGGTCGGTAACCAGTTTCAGTGTGCCGGCGTGCGAAAGCTCCTGGTAATACCTGCTGTTGATATCAGTGCGCCGGTCAACACCCACTTTAACGGAAACAGTACTTTTACCAATAAACCCAAACACCAGGATAAATACCAGCGGGAACCCCAAACTGAACACTACTGCGGAAGGACTGCGGAAAATACCTCTCAAACTTCCTTTGGTAATGGCCAGCATGGCCCTCAACTGGCTGTACTTCGCTCCATTCATCTGATTCTGCTATTTTAAAAACCGGCGGTAAAACTACAACGTTTTTCCCTTCTTTTAGGAAAAAATGCTGGGGCGCCTTCGGCGCCGGAAATTGTCTTGGAACACTGATTACGCTGATTTTAATGATTATTCTGATTTTACTTTTGGGGATTTTAAAAGATTTGGGGAGATATAAGCGGATATTTTACTGATTATCCTGATTTTACTTTTAGGGATTTTATAAAGATCTGGGGAGATATAAGCGGATATTTTCGCTCATATCTCCCCAAATCTTTTAAAATCATTTATAAAATCTAAAAAACAAAATCAGGATAATCAGTAAAATCAGCGTAATCCGGAGTCAGACAAAATCCGCAAAGGCGATACTAAAAGTTATACTTAAAAGGCATTCTTGCCTGTATATCGCCGTGCAGTTGCTCTACGTCTTTCACCTGCTGGTATATTTCATAATTGGCGCCCAGCTCCTTCTTCACCATCTGCGTACGCATGTTCCCTCCAAAGGTTTTCGCCAGCTTGCTAAGGGGATTTTTAGCTTCAGGGAACTCTCTTAAACGGTACTCCGACAGTTTGGCCAGCTTTGCCGCACACGCCAGCGCTTCGTTGATGCCGCCAATACGGTCTACCAGACCCAGCTCTTTAGCCTGCAAACCACTCCATACATGCCCCTGGGCAATACTGTCCACGATAGCGGGATCCAGCTTCCGGCCCGCTACCACACGCGATTTAAAGGATGCATAGGTACTGTCTACACTGTTCTGTATAAAACGTCTTTCTACATCGGTAAGCGGCCGGCCAATAGAACCAAGATCGGCATAGGGAGCGGTTTTAACGCCATCGAAGGTAACGCCTACTTTATTTTTGAAGAAGTCCTGCATATTGAACATCACACCGAATACACCGATAGAACCCGTTAAGGTATTGGGTTCCGCGAAAATACTGTCGGCCATGCAGGAAATATAGTACCCGCCGGATGCCGCATAATCACCCATGGATACCACTACCGGTTTTACTTTCTTCGCCAGTGAAAGTTCGCGCCAGATCACTTCAGATGCCAGTGCGCTGCCTCCGCCCGAGTTCACCCGGAACACGATGGCCTTTACATTTTTATCTTCACGGGCTTTGCGGATTTCGCGGATGTAGTCGTCACTTGCAATGGTTTTATCACGTTCCGACTCGCCGCCAATAATATCACCCTCCGCATAAATCAGGGCCAGCCGCGCATCTCCGCTGCCGGAGGAAAGGTCGGTACCACTGTTATATTTTCCAAGGGTCACCAGGTTCACCTTTTCATCCTGCTTGATACCCGTTTTGGTTTTCAGTTCTGCAGTTACTTCATCATCATATTTCAAGCCGTCTACCAGCTTATATTTCAGTGCATCGCCGGCCTCCTGGATCAGGTTTTCATTGGCGTAGCCGTGCAAAGTAGCCGTATCAATATTGCGTGTAGCGCCGATGCCTTTCAGGAAGGTGCCATACAGTTCGCCCAGGAACTGGGTGGTTTGAACCCGGTTGGCCTCCGTCATCTGTGTTTCGCGCAGCGGTTCTGTAGCGCTTTTGAATTTTCCACAGTAAAAGATCTCGGGTTTGATTTCCAGTTTATCCAGCGTTCCTTTAAGAAACATGATCTGGCTGGCAAAGCCCGTAAAATCCACCCCGCCTTTGGGGTTCAGGTATACTTTATCTGCCGCGCTGGCCAGGTAATATGCATTCTGGTCCATTACTTCGCCGTAAGCATACACAAACTTCCTGGACTTCCGGAAACGGAGAATGGCGTTGCGCAATTCTTCCGTGCTGGCAAAGCCATTGGCGTTTCCGTTTACTTTCAGGTAAATGCCCTTGATGTTATCATCACCTGCGGCATTCTCTATTAGTCTTACCACCTGGTACAACCCCGGAGTTTCCGCTGATTCATCATTCATCAGTGCGCCCAATGGGTTAACTACTTTCTGTTCGTTGTACGACTGCCCGGTTTCGAGCACGAGTACGCTATTGGGGGAAATTGTTACCTTTTCAGGGGTAATGGCCTTACCTATCATTACCAGCAATATAAAGAAGCATATTACTGTAAATGCCACGAATGCAAGGAATGCGGCCAGGAAAACTTTAAAGAAACGCATACTTTTTGGTTAAGATGAAACTGAGGTGGAAAGATACATTTTTTCAAAAATAAGGAATATGGCTACTTTTGAGACTTGAAATATACATGAATACAGCAATATTACTTATAGGTGGCAATTTGGGTGATCGTACCGGGAACCTGCAAAAAGCGGTACAACTCATCGCTGAAACTGCCGGGGAGATAGTACAAACCTCCGCCTTATACCAGACCGCTCCCTGGGGAGCCGTGGATCAACCGGATTACCTTAACCAGGGGGTTGAGATCCGCACATCATTGGATGCACTAACGTTGTTGCATACACTATTAGAAATAGAAAGAAAGATAGGCCGTATCCGCCAGGAAAAATGGGGGGCGAGAGTAATTGATATCGACCTGATCTTTTTTAACGACAGCATTCATTCCCTGCCGGAACTGAAGGTGCCGCATCCCCGGATGCATCTGCGGCAATTTGTGCTGGTGCCCCTGATGGAGATCATACCAGGTTATATGCACCCGGTGTTACATAAAACGGTGCGGGAGCTGGCAGCTGCCTGCCCGGATACATTACCGGTAAACCGTTACCAGGATTAAATACTAAACATATCTTCATGCGTTATAAATTCATTACGGTAGAGGGAAATATCGGCGCCGGTAAAACCACACTGGCCAATATGCTCGCTACTCATTTTTCTGCAAAACTGATACTGGAAGAATTTGCAGACAATCCTTTTCTCCCCCTTTTTTACGAACGTCCGCAGCAGTACGCCTTTCCGCTGGAGCTGTTCTTTATGGCGGAACGGTATAAACAACTGAAGGAAATGCTGCAGTCGCAGGACCTTTTCAGCGACGTGATCATTTCCGATTACCTGTTTATAAAAAGCCTGCTGTTTGCAAAAATTAATTTGCCGGAAGAAGAATATGCTCTTTACCAGAAGCTTTTCGATATCATCAATCCACAGCTGGTACAACCCGAGCTGCTTATTTTCCTGAATGCACCGGTCACAAAACTGCAGGAGAATATCCGTCACCGCAACCGTTCCTACGAACAACAGATCCCCGACGAATACCTGCTGAATGTGCACGACATGTATATGCAATATATCAAGCAGCATCCTGTACGCACACTGGTGGTGGATACCACCAGAGTGGACTTTCTCCGGCAACCGGAAGACTTCGACCACCTGTTACAGGCGCTTGAAAAGGAGTACGAGCCGGGGGTGCATTACCTCAAGTTATGATTCCCGCGGATTTTGTCTGACTCAGGATTAAACTGATTACGCTGATTACGCTGATTTTATTTTTTGGATTTTAAAGGATTTTGGAAGATATATGCGAATGATTATGTAGTGCCCCCTAAAAGCGTCTAAACTTTAGGGTGCACTACATTATACCCGCTTATATCTCCCCGAATCTTTTTTTATCATTACAAAATCAAATCAGCGTAATCAGCGTAATCAGTTTAATCCTGAGTC
>JBCNPS010000138.1:0-14009 GCA_039593235.1 Chitinophaga sp.
ACTAACACGAATTTTAGTCTATTCTTTAAAAATTTTATGAATTAAGTAAATTAATCTTCTACTTTTATACTTAAGTATACTGATCGATCAACCAAAAAAGTACTTAAGTACATTATTCAATTTTTAATTACTTATTTTATGAAATTGTCAGTCACCTTTGTCTTCATACTTACCATCGCTCCCTTTATTGCCAAAGCCGAAAACAACGATCCCCCGAAAAAGAAAAAGAGAGGCAGTTATTTAATAGAACTCCCGGCCTCTTTAAATACCAGCAACGACAGTGCTAAGGCCATCACCCTTTTCCAGGCGTCGGACCTGCCCTTTAAACCATCTATCCAGGTAGGCGCCATTGTACACATGTTCGCCTCCGGGGAACAAACAGGGTTTGGCGCTCCCGGCAATGATAAAACGGCGAAAGACTGGAACAAGGGCTTTTCCATTTACCGCGCCAGGGTGCTGGTAGGCGGGCAGCTTACAAAAAAAGCCAGCTTCTTTATGGAAACGGAAATCCCTTCTCCCATCGGTATCCAATCCAACGGGGAAAAGAACGTGAAGGTATCGCCTATCATCCTGGATGCACAACTTGAATATACTTTCACCAACGCATTCCAGCTCATAGCAGGTATGCAGCTGGTATCCAACAACCGTAACGGCTTACAGGGCGCCGCCGGATTAATGGCCAACGACTTCACCTACTTCCAGTACCCTTATAACCTGTTTGCCAACAGTCCGCTGCAGGGAAATTTCGGACGTGACCTCGGGATCAACGCCCGCGGATTTCTCGCAAACGATAAACTGGAATACCGGCTCGGTGTTTTCACAGGCCGTAATGTAGATGGCGGCGCCCCCCTCCGTACGGTAGGCCGTGTTGCCTACAACTTCCTGGATGCGGAAAAAGACTTCTACTACGCAGGTACTAAACTGGGTAACGGCAAAACCCTGGCATGGGGCGCCGGCTTCGACACGCAGGCTTCCTATTACAACCTCAGCACGGATGTATTTTTTGATCACCCGCTCGGCAATGCCGGCTCCGTTACACTCAACGCAGCCTTCCAGTACATGACCGGCGGCACTAACCTGGATTCCAAATACTCCTTTGCTACCCTCATTCCCAAACAAACCGTTCAGTTCCTGGAGCTCGGCTACTACTTTAAAAAGTCGAAGCTCCAACCCTGGATCCGCTACGAAAACCAGGACGTTAGCGCGGATGCCGCACAAGCCGGCGCTGTAAAGCCCGCCAACTTCGATAAAATAAACTCCAGCACCGTAATGGGCGGAGGACTCAACTACTTTTTCAACGGCACCGGTACTAACCTGCGCCTCTCCTACACTACCCGTACCTATAATGTGGCCACCACTATACCGGACGACTATACGAAAAAAACATTCGGACAGGTATGGCTCCAGGCTCAGTTCTTCATTTTCTAACACACAAACATTCATTCATCTTCTTTATAAAATATAAGTCAACATGAGAAACGCTTCCCTGAAACAACTACCCATCCTGCTCCTGGGCGCTTCGGCACTCTTTTCTTCCTGTAACAACAGCGCCGGGAAAAGCGGCGGCAGCGACTCTTCCGCTACCAAAGAAACCGTGAAAATAGGCGTACTCCACTCCCTCAGCGGTACCATGGCCATCTCTGAAGTATCCTTAAAAGACGCGGTACAAATGGCGGTGGACGAAATCAACGCCAAAGGCGGCGTACTCGGCAAACAGATAGAACCGGTGATCGTAGACCCGGCGTCCGACTGGGACCTGTTTGCAGAAAAAGCCAAGGAACTGCTCATCGATAAAAAAGTATCTGCCGTATTCGGCTGCTGGACTTCCGTATCCCGTAAATCAGTACTGCCTGTATTTGAACAGAACAACGGCCTGCTCTTTTACCCGGTGCAATACGAAGGAGAAGAATGCTCCAACAGCGTGATCTATACCGGTGCTACGCCCAACCAGCAACTGATTCCAGCCGCGGAATACCTCATGAGCGAAAAAGGCGGCGGCTACAAAAAGTTTTACCTGCTGGGAACAGACTATGTGTTTCCCCGCACGGCTAATAAGATCCTGAAAGCCTACCTGCTTTCCAAAGGCATCCCGAAAGAAAACATCATTGAAGAATATACGCCGTTCCACCACCAGGATTATCAAACCATCATCTCCAAAGTGAAACGCTTTGCAGCAGATGGCAAAGCCTGCATCCTCTCTACTATTAACGGCGATTCCAATGTGCCTTTCTATAAGGAATTTGCCAACCAGGGCCTGTCTTCAGCTACCTGCCCTATCATGGCGTTTTCTGTGGCGGAAGACGAACTCCGCTCTATGGACACGGAGTTCCTGGTAGGCCACCTGGCTGCATGGAACTACTTCCAGTCGAACGACTTGCCGGAGAATAAAAAATTTGTGGCCGACTTTAAAGCCTTCTGCGCGAAGAAAGGACTCCCCGGCGGCGATAAAAGAGTAACGGACGATCCAATCTGCTGGGCTTACACCGGCGTGTACCTCTGGGCCAAAGCCGCTGAAAAGGCAGGCTCCTTCGAGGTTTCAAAAGTACGCAACGCTTTATACGGACTGGACTTCCCTTCTCCCGACGGGCTGGTAAAAATGGACCCGCGTAATCATCACCTGGCTAAACCGGTAGTGATCGGCGAAATAAAACCCGACGGGCAATTTGATATCATCTGGAAATCTGAAGGACTGGTAGATCCGCAACCCTGGTCGCCATTGACATCGCCTGATAAGGATTGCGACTGGGTGAACCACAATGGTACCTACGCAAAAAAATAAGTGATGCTTTTTTTACTGAAGACAGGCTATTTCCAACCTATCAAAAACGACGCGATGAATACTTGCTTACGGATGCTGATGTGCTGCTTATTGCTGCTGCCGCTGTTTTCAGCGGGGCAGGACAGCGCCTCCATCTACACCGCACAGCTGCTGCAACCACCCGCCGACTCCGTGCGCACACAGGCTATTGACAGGCTGGCCGCCCTTCGTATACCGGCCACCTTTCCTTTGCTGATGGCGATCAATGATAAAAAGCTGTACCTGCTGGATAATAAAGCGGTTACGGTGGACAGTAAACCTACCAGCGAAGGAATCTACCGGCTTTACTCCCTTTATCCCGATAACACACCCCTTACCAACAGCAGCGGGCAACCGCTGCTGTTGCCATTGTCCGCCCTCAAAACGATAGACATCCCGCGGGGCGACCGCCTACGGCTGGCAGGTATTGCACCGCTGCTGAACCTTTTCAGCAACGATGCGCAGAAACGTACCCTGGCTTACTCACAACTGAAGGCAGACAGTGCCACACTTCCTCTCCTGCAGGCCGCGCTGGCAAAGGAAACCAACGCCGATGCACGCCGCACCGGCAAAGATGTGCTCTATGCCGCCCAATTATACAAGGCTACCACCACGGCTAACGCCAACGCCTATATTGACAGCATCGGTGATAACTGGAGCGATAATGCGCCTGTGTTGTTAAGGAACTACGCCAAAGCAGGATTCCTTAACCAGGAAACCGCCCACTATGCCGCGGCAAAGGCTATCAGCCTGGAGAAACGGTACGACAGCCTGCAGCGCATCCAGAATTTTTTTAGCGGGTTAAGTCTTGGCAGCATCCTTATTCTCATTGCCCTCGGGCTTTCTATTGTGTATGGCTTAGCCGGTATCATTAACATGGCGCATGGGGAATTTATGATGATAGGCGCCTACACCACTTATTGCACACAAATATTTTTCACCCACACACTGGGTATTCCACAAACAGATATTTTCTTTCTCTGTGCACTGCCGCTGTCGTTCATCGTGGCAGGCGCCATGGGCTGGGTTTTGGAGCGGCTGGTGATCCGTCACCTGTACGCCAAACCGCTGGAAAGCCTGCTGGCTACCTGGGGCGTAAGTCTTATCCTGATCCAAAGCGCCCGTTTGTTATTCGGTGATCTTACGGCGGTGAAAACGCCGCAGCTACTGTCTGGCGGCTGGCAGGTATCCCCGCATCTTACCTTACCTTATAACCGCATCTTTATTATAGTGCTCACACTGATCATGGTGCTGTTCACCTACCTGATGCTGTTCCGTACCAGGCTGGGTTTACAGATCAGGGCCGTTACACAGAACCGGCAAATGAGCGCCTGCCTGGGCATAGAAACCCGGCGCGTGGCATCCATCACCTTCTTTATTGGCTCAGGACTGGCCGGGCTGGCGGGTTGCGCCATTACACTGATTGGCAACGTGGTGCCTGATATGGGACAAACTTATATTGTAGACTCTTTCCTGGTGGTAGTTACAGGAGGCGTAGGCAAGCTGGCCGGCACTATCTTTTCCGGTTTGGGCATTGGTTTCTTCACAAAAATATCAGAGTCCTTTTTCCAGGCAGTATATGGTAAAGTGTTTATCCTGGTGTTTATAATGCTGTTCATGCAATATAAACCCAAAGGCTTATTTCCAGACAAAGGCCGCATTGCGGAAGATTAAAAACCGGGCATATGAAAACGAACAACAATACACTGCTATATATTTTATTCATCGCTGTATTTGCGATCCTGCTGCCGGCAGGTTACCTGTCGGGGCTCCTTTCTGTGAACACTATTTCCGTATGGGGGCGTTATTTCTGCTTTGCCATTGCCGCGCTGGGCATTGACCTCATATGGGGTTATACCGGCATCCTTTCCATGTGCCAGGCCTTCTTCTTTTGCCTGGGCAGCTATGGTATTGCCATGCATTTACTACTGAAGAAAACCGCCGCCGCCGGCGCTGTGCTGCCTGATTTTATGGCCTGGAATAAAATAGATACCCTCCCCTTTTTCTGGCAACCGTTTCAATCGTTCGGCTGGTCACTGGTGTTATGCCTGCTCATTCCCGCGGTGTTTGCCTTTATTGTTGGCTTTGTATTATTTAGAAGCCGAATCAAAGGCGTGTACATGGCCATTATTACGCAGGCCCTTACCCTGGCGATGTGGCTCATTTTCCTGCGGAATGAAACAAATTTAGGCGGTACCAACGGTCTTACCGATTTCAGCACCATACTGGGTTTCCCGCTCTCTTCATCTTCCGTAAAACTGGGACTATATATGATCTCCTTTGCCGTATTATGCGGGGCTTACTTTTGCTGCTACCGCATTACGCATTCAAAGTTCGGGAAAGTATTGCAGGCCATCCGCGACAGTGAATCGCGCATCAGTTACACAGCTTACAAGGTAGTGGATTATAAGCTGGCCGTTTTCGTAGTGGCGGCACTGTTAGCCGCCGTGGGCGGGATGTTGTACCTGCCCCAAACCGGTATTATTACACCGGGGCGTATGGATGTAAAAGCATCGGTAGAAATGGTGATGTGGGTAGCGCTCGGCGGCAGGGGCAACCTGAAAGGCGCCGTGATAGGCGCTTTGCTGGTGAATTTCCTGTATAGTATCTGCACCAGTTTATTCCCTGATTCATGGTTGTTTATACTGGGCTTCCTGTTTGTAATTACGGTATTATATTTTGATAAAGGATTTATGGGATTGATAGATAGCATCAAACAAAGATTTTCCACCACCCGGTTTAAAACACCTCAAACTATCCACTGATATGCTACTGAACGTAAATAACCTGGCGGTATCATTTGGCGGTGTGCATGCACTGGACCTGGATCGTTTCAGCCTGCGCGATAAAGAACTCCGGGTGATCATCGGCCCCAACGGCGCCGGTAAGTCCACTTTCCTGGATATCATCTGCGGAAAAACAAAAGCAGACAAAGGAGACATCACCTTTAACGGTAAATCCCTTCTAGGTAAAACGGAAGTACAGATCGCTGAAAGCGGCATCGGGCGCAAGTTCCAGAAGCCGTCTGTATTTCCCGGGCTATCCGTATACGATAACCTGCTACTGGCTGCCAAAATGAAGAAAGATATCTTTTCTTCCCTCTTCTTCAAATCCACGCCAGCGCTGGCCGACAGGATACATAGTGTAGCCGTGAAGCTGTCGCTCATCAACGTGATGTACAAACTGGCCGGGGATCTTTCCCACGGGCAGAAGCAATGGCTGGAAATTGCCATCGTAGTGCTGCAGGACCCAACCCTGATGCTGATAGATGAACCCGCTGCCGGTATGAGCGATGAAGAAACGGAAAAAACCGGCGCGCTGCTGCTGGAGCTGTCTAAAGCCCACAGCATTATTGTGATTGAACACGATATGAAATTTGTAGAACAGATAGCCAATGAACTGGTGACCGTGCTGGTTCGTGGCAAACGATTGATGGAAGGCACTTTCGCGGAAGTAAAGAACGACCAGCGCGTAATAGATTGTTATTTAGGCCGTACTAACGCTCAATTGGAAACATTATGATGAACACACCGGTATTAGCCGTAAACAATATCTCCGCCGCATACGGGCAGAGTATCATTTTGCGGGGCACTACGCTCGAAGTAAAGAAAGGCGCCGTTACTACGGTAATGGGCCGCAACGGCGTTGGGAAAACCACGCTACTGAAAACCATTATGGGCCTGCTTCCTGCACAGGAAGGCAGCATTGTTTTCAACAATGAAAACATTACCACCCTGGCACCGCATAAAAAAGCAAAAGCAGGCATCGCCTATGTACCCCAGGGCAGGGAAATTATCCCGAAGTTATCTGTTTATGAAAACCTGCAACTGGGGCTGGAAGCGCATCCCGACAGGAAAGCAAAGATCCCAGAAGAGGAGATCTATCACCTGTTTCCTATCCTGAAAGACTTCCGCAAACGCGCCGGGGGTAATCTCTCCGGGGGGCAGCAACAACAACTGTCTATTGCCCGGGCACTGGTGAGCAACCCTTCTCTACTGCTGCTCGATGAACCTACCGAAGGGATACAGCCTTCCATTGCACAGGAAATAGGGGGTATCCTGCAACGGCTGGTGCAGGAAAAAGGATTGTCTGTTTTACTGGTGGAACAAAAGATAGATTTCGCCAACCAGGTAACCGACCATTACTATTTTATGGACCGTGGCCGCATGGTGATGGATGGCACCGCAGAAGAGCTGAAACACGCGGAACTGGAAAAACATATTGCCGTATAGCATTATCTTTAGCATTATGCATCCTGTATCTGAAGACAGAAGTATTTTTAAGATCTTCACCATCCTCTACGCGGTGGCGCTCACCACTATTGCCTTATTGTCGGTGTTCAGCCAGATCAAGATCCAGCAGGCGCTGAACCACCAGATGAATGATTCGCATGTGATCAACTTTGCAGCGAGACTGCGCACTTACAGTCAAACCCTGAGCAAACTGGCGCTGCTGCTGGAATCGGGCCGCGATATAGAGGACAACCGGAAAGAGTTTATCAATACGCTGAAGCAGTGGCAGAAATCCCACGAAGGCTTACAGGCAGGCAGCAATTTCCTTAACCTGCCCGCCAACGACCAGGATGAGCTGAAGCAGATGTTTGACATTATCCGCACACCTCACCAGGAAATATGGGACGCCGCCAGTAAAATGATCACAGTGCTGTATAGGGATACTACCTTTAACGCGGCGCATATACGCCCTTATGTGCAAACCATCCTGGCATATGAGAAATCGTACCTGCTGGGCATGGAGCTGATCGTGTTCGACTACGACCGCTTCTCCAAAGAACGCATCCGCAACCTGAAAGAGATTGAATACATTGTACTGGGCCTTGTGCTGTTTACACTAATGCTGGAAGCCGGCGTGATCTTCTATCCCCTTTCTACCCGGATCCGGAAAATTATCCGTGGGTTGGTAGATGCAGAAGAGCGGGCCCGTAAGTTAACCGAAGAAGTGCAGCTGGCAAACCAGGAGAAATTACTGCGCCAGGAAATGGAGCAACGCATCCGCTCCTATTCCATCATCAACGGGCAGGAGAAAGAACGGAAGCGCATTGCCGCAGAAATACACGACGGTATCGGGCAAATGCTTACCAGCCTGCGTATGAAGCTGGAGCAAATAGAAGACAGCAGCATACAACATGGTCCCGAAATAGCTATGGTGAATACCATGATGTACAGCATCATCCATGAAACCAAACGCATATGCGCCGACCTGTTGCCCAGCGTGCTGGAGGAC
Source organism: Chitinophaga sp. (assembly GCA_039593235.1). Lineage (GTDB taxonomy): Bacteria > Bacteroidota > Bacteroidia > Chitinophagales > Chitinophagaceae > Chitinophaga. The sequence goes on from JBCNPS010000138.1 coordinate 8,039, forward strand.
TTCGGGCTACGCGCCGCCATCGAGGAGCTGATCAAACTATGCAGGCAAACGGCGCCGGGTACCCGGTTCCAGCTGGAAGAAACTTTATCGGCCGCACCCTTGCCAAAGGAAGTTAAAACGGGGGTTTACCGTATCTTGCAGGAGGCATTGAACAATGCCATTAAACATGCGGATGCAGATACGATTGAAATAGATATTGACGGTACCGCCAATTTCCTGCAGCTAAGCGTGAGCGACAATGGCAAGGGCTTTCATTTCGACAGCCGGCAGCTGTACTCCGGCGAGGAGGTTAAAAAAGTAAATGGCATCCGCAATATGAAAGAAAGGGCGGAATTGCTGGGCGGTACGCTTCAGATCAATTCGCAGCCCGGCACCGGAACAATTGTACAGTTGGCATTAACTTTTTAGCAATGAAAAAAACAGGCGTTTTTTTGGTAGATGATCATGAAATATTCCGCAACGGTCTTAAACAGCTTATCAACAGCGAGGCAGATATGGAAGTGATCGGAGAAGCCAGCAGCGGCGAAGATGCCATACAACAATTAGCAGGCATCCACCCCGATGTGATCATTATGGACATCCGCATGCCGGGGATGAACGGCCTGGAAACCAGTATCCGCCTGCTGGAAAAAGATCCCCGTGGCAGGATCCTCTTCTTTAGTTTATTTGACGAACCCGACTACGTAGCTGCCGCCCTTGAAATGGGCGCCAGTGGTTATATCCTGAAAGATACCAGCAACAAAATATTCCTCAGCGCTATCCGCACCATCCACCAGGGCAGGTATTATTTCATTGGGGAGGTGAGCGATGTACTGGTGAAGAAATACCTGGATGCCCGGCAAACGCCCGGCAATGGCGGCGCTTCCGACATTTCGCTTTCCCGGCGGGAAGAACAGATCATGCGCATGATCAGCCAGGGGTTGAATAATAAAGACATTGCCGAATCGCTGAACATCAGCATCCGCACTATTGAAGCGCATCGTATGAACATCCTGCGCAAGTTCCAGGTAAACAGTATAGAAGAAGCCGTGGAGTATTGTAAAATGAATGGGTTACTGAAAGAGGAATAAGGGAACCGCTTGCCGCGGCTCCCTGCATGAATTTATTTTTTCCAGGTGTTATCTTTTGCATTGGCATCCATAAACAGGTTGCCATCCAGCCGTACAGCGGCTACTTCTTTTTTCACTGCCAGCTCCAGCGTGGCAGCTTTGGTATTGGCTTTCCATACCGCAGGCGTTTGGTGGTAAGCCGCTTCGCTGCCATCCGCAAAGGTAACGATCACGTCAAAGGGGATTGCAAACCCACCGGTATTGGTAATTTTCACCGATACATGTTTCTTGTTTTGTATTACTTCAGATAATGTAAGATCGATGTAGTTATAGCTGAAAAACCAGTTGTTCCAGAACCAGTCGAGGTTTTCACCGGCGGCTGTATTGAAGGAATAAAAATAATCCCAGGGGATGGGATGTTTGCCATGCCAGCTGTCCATATAGGCATGCAGGCATTTTTTGAAGCGCGCATCACCGAGCAGGTCTTTCACCGCCAGATAGGACAATGACGCCTTGCCATAGGAGTTATTGCTGTAGCCCATTCCGCTTACCTGGTTGGACATGGAAATGATAGGCTGGTCTTCTTCTGTGGAAGGATCAAAAATATACTTGGTAACCCTGAACTTTTTGTAGAAGTTATCCGCTGTTTCCTTTCCTTTTTCAGCAATGCCGATGAGGTATTCAAAGGTGGTGGCCCAGCCTTCATCCATAAAGGCATAGCGGCTTTCGTTGATGCCCATGTAGAAAGGGAAATAGGTATGCGCTATTTCATGGTCCTGCACCAGTTGGGCGAAGCTGAGATCGTCCCCAACAGAACCGTCGTTCACCATCATGGGGAACTCCATATCTGCAAAGCCCTGTACAGCGGTCATTACCGGGAAGGGATATGGTACGCCCGGCCAGTGACGGGAGAACCAGCTCAAGGCATTTTGTGAAAACGCTACCGAATGACGGAAGTCTGTTGCCGTATCGTTATAGGCCGCCTGTACGCTGGCGCGGCGCATAGTGCTGCTGTCTACCACCACGCTGGAGGCATCCCATACGTAATGGTTGCTGGCGGCGAAGGTAACATCCGCAATGTGGATGGCCCTGAACTTCCAGGTGTTCCTTTCCTGTTGGCGCGTTACTACTTTGCGTTGCATTTCATCGAGGGTGGCAATATGCATCACGTTATCCGCAGTATAGGATTGTTCCAGGCGTTTTGCAAACTCAGGCTGCAATACTTCGGAGGCATTGAGCAGGTTGCCGGTGCCCCATACCACGAAGTTTTTGGGTACGGTTACCGATACGTTGTAATCATTGAAGTCGCTGTAAAACTCCACGCGGTCGGTATGATCCAGTCCGTCCCAGCCGTTGTAGTCGTCGTATACCGATACACGGGGATAGGCATAGGCCATAAACACGGAAGTGCTGTCCAGCATGCCTTCCCGGCCGCTTTGTATGGAGAGGTCGTAGTGCCAGCTGATCTGCAGCTGCACACTGTCTTTCGGCTGCAGCGGCGTTGGCAGCACTATATTCGTTACCGTACCTACATCGTTATTGATCTTCAATGCCACCCCGTTGGCGATGAGCGTATCGATGGTAACGCCATCCGTTAAGAAGTTTTTGCTGGTGTACCCGGAACGGGGCGATTGCGGCTTATGCAAATTCACAATCATGCGGAGCAGGAAACTTTTCAACGCATTGGGGCTGTTGTTCACATAGCTGATCGTTTCGCTGCCGGTCACTTTGCGGTCCGGCGGATTTACCGACAGGTGGATATTGTAAGTCCCCTTGTTCTGCCAGTAGTTCTTTCCTGGTGCGCCGCTTTTGTCGCGGGTGCCGTTTGCATATGCCTGTTTAATATTACGGGGCATATACAATTCCTGTGCTGATGCGACGGTGTTTGCACCCAATAAGAGCAGCAGGCTGTAAATAAGTTTGTTCATAAGCAATTGCTGGTTACAAACGCTAAAATTAGGGAAGTATGGGGAAACATGTTGCGGGATTTATGTAAACGGCGGTTTTTTAAAACCGGTCGTTGCCTGTATCAAAAACGAACACATTAAAACATCTACCAAACTATAAATTTGTTATTATTAAAAACTTCCGGTTCCGGCACCATTTTCCCGGCGCCTGTGTAAAATACCATCTGCATGCAGTTAAAAATTACGCTCCGTCATCTCTTAAAAAATAAAAGTTATACGGCCATCAACATCGTTGGTCTTGCTACCGGCATGGCCGTTACCTTACTGATTGGCTTATGGATCCGGGACGAAGTGACCTTTAACTATTGGCATGAGCGTCATAACCGGCTGGCGCAGGTGATGGATGTGCAGGAAATCAGCGGCGAAAGCACCACCGGCGACGCCGTTGCCATTCCTCTGGCGGAAGAACTGCGCAACAACTATGCAGGCGATTTTAAACGGGTAGCCATTGTGTATCCCAACTTCACACATACTATTGCGGTGGGCGATAAGAAGTTGTCGCAGTCCGGTGTATGGGCCAGCCCTGATTTCCCTGAGATGCTGACCCTGAAGATGACGCATGGTAAAAGGGATGCGCTGAAAGACCCTACTGCCGTGATCATTAACCAATCGCTGGCCACGGCTTTATTCGGCAGCGCCGATCCTATGGGAAAGGCTATCCGTATGGATAACCGTACCGATCTGCAGGTAGGCGGCGTGTATGAAGATCTTCCGCAAAGTACCACGTTTTACGGTACGCAGCTGTTCCTGCCCTGGGACCGGGCCGTGAGTACCATTCCCTGGCTGAAAGAGGAAGTATCCAAATGGGACACGCACTATTGGAAGCTGTTCGTGGAACTGAATGAAGGTATTGACGTGGAAAAGGCCAGCGCAAAGATCAGTGGCGTAGTACAGCAACATGTGCAAGCAGGCAAAGAAACGCTGCTGCTGCATCCCATGAACAAGTGGCATTTATACAATGAGTTTAAGAACGGCCAGGTAAGCGGAGGACGTATCCGCCTGGTATGGCTGTTTGGCGCCATAGGAGGGCTGGTACTGTTGCTGGCCTGTATCAACTTCATGAACCTTTCTACTGCCAGGAGCGCAAAGCGCGCTAAGGAAACCGGCATCCGCAAAGCCATTGGCGCTACACGGATGCAGTTGATCCGGCAGTTCCTCAGCGAATCGCTGCTCCTCTCCTTTTTATCGTTTGCATTGGCGGTAGGTTTGGTGTGGTGGCTACTGCCGTTGTTTAACCGGATCACGGAAAAGGAGATCGTTATTCCTTTCGGGGCGCCGGGGTTATGGATCACCGGTATGGGGTTTACGCTGCTTACCGGTTTGCTGGCCGGCAGCTATCCTGCATTTTATTTATCCTCTTTCCGGCCGGTGAAAATATTAAAGGGCGGCTTTACCACAGGCCGTTTTTCCCTGCTTCCCCGCAATGCCCTCATGGTAGTACAGTTCAGCGTATCTATTGCGCTGATCATCGGAACGGCGGTTGTATACCAGCAAATCCGGTATGCAAAGAACCGCCCCGTGGGTTACACCCGGGAAGGGTTGATCAACCTTACCATGAATACCCCTGAAATGTTTGGCGCGCCTTACAATGAATTACGCGCGGCGTTGCTGGAAAGCGGGGCTGTAGCAGATATGGCAAAGGCTTCGCACCCTACTACGGAAAACCCGGGCAACAGCGATGATCTCAGCTGGGAAGGCAAGGTACCCGGCGTAGCGGCGGCTATAGGGTTTGTAACCGTTTCACATGATTATGGGAATACCATCGGCTGGCAGATAAAAGAGGGGCGCGACTTTTCCCGGAGCTTTCCTACCGATACCGGCGCGCTCATTTTAAATGAAGCAGCGGTAAAACTCACCGGGTTAAAACATCCCATCGGGAAAATTATACAGGCCGGCGGCGAACCGCATATGATTGTTGGCGTAGTGAAAGACATGGTAATGGCATCTCCCTATACACCTGTTCAACCGGTGATATTCTCTCTTCAATATGGCGTGTATAATGCGCTTACCGTAAGGGTGAACCCGGCCATGCCATTAAGAACGGCGCTTGCGGGAATTGCCGGCGTATTCAAAAAGTTTAACCCCGAGGGGCCTTTTGATTTTACTTTTACAGATGAATTGTATGCGAAGAAGTTTTCCGATGAAGAGCGCATTGCGCGGCTGACCACTGTATTTGCCGTGCTGGCTGTTTTTATTTCCTGCCTGGGCATCCTGGGCCTGGCGGCATTTATGGCGGAACAGCGCACAAAAGAAATCGGTATCCGCAAAGTGATGGGCGCTACGGTATCCGGCATCCTGCTGCTATTATCAAAAGATTTTGTGAAGCTGGTGGTGATTGCCTTACTGGTGGCAACACCGCTTACCTGGTATTTTATGCAGATGTGGCTGAATCATTATGCATATCATACCCCCGTATCGATATGGCTGTTTATTGCCACCGGTGCGGGCACTATTCTTATTACCTTGCTCACAGTCGGTTACCAATCCGCCAAAGCCGCCCTGATGAACCCGGTAAAGAGCCTGCGGACCGAGTAATTAATTCAGCTCCGCGCCTGCGCGACTGTACTTCCTCCGGTATTCCTGCGGGGTTAAGCCGGTATACCGTTTAAACACCTGGCGGAATGTTTTCTGGTCGTTATAGCCTGCGTTATACATCAGGGTATTGATATTGAGCGCGCTGTTTTCGAGTTCTTTTTTGGCAGATTCAATTTTCACACGCTGGAGATATTCCAGCGGGGTATTGTGTGTGGCGATTTTGAAACGGCGTACAAAATTACGTTTGCTCATATTGGCGATACCGGCAATCTGCTCTATGGAGATCTGCTGATCATAGTGTTGCTCTATGTACGTTTGCGCTTTGAGGATGTCTTCGTCTTCATGGCGTCGCTGGCCCTGGAACACAGCGAAATGCGCCTGGTTATAGCCAAGGCGGTCACCGAAGCGCTGGGCGGCCGT
>JBCNPS010000139.1:0-14007 GCA_039593235.1 Chitinophaga sp.
CCGGCTGTTTGGGCTGGGGCACCTGGTCAAGGGCGTGGAACAAGTTTGAAAGAGATACCGAAACGGTTATTGAAAAGATAAAAAAAAGCGGCCTGAAAAGCGCTTTTGATTTCTGGGGAGGTTATCCTTTTTTCAGGATGCTGCACCAGCAGAAGAACGGAAAGGTAAGCTCCTGGGCTATCCGCTGGAGAGCCACGGCTTACCTGAATGACATGCTAACCCTTTACCCGGTAAAATCCCTGGTAAGGCATGATGGCAACGTAGCCAGCGCTACCCATCATTTTATGGAGCACGATTACACTTACACGGAGATTTACCAGGAAAGGATTCCTGTAGAAGATATTCCCGTGAGCAATTACCTGCTGATAGAGAAAAAATTCGGTACTTTTTTAAGACGTAATGCGGGAATGACCATTAAAGCAAAGGTGAAGCAACGGATCATTAAATTCTGGAGAAAAATCGCTAAGAATGGTTAAGTTGCTCAGGAAGATATTAAAGCGCCTTAAAAGGAATATAGTTTCGCCGCTGTCGTGGACCAGCTTGAGAAACCTGCAGCCGCTCTCCACTACCTTTGGCTTCGACCGCGGTACGCCGGTGGATCGATATTATATAGAACAGTTCCTGAAAGCCAACACCAGCCATATTTCCGGGAGCGTATTGGAAATAGCCGAAAGTAAGTATTCCAGGCAGTTTGGCCAGAAAGTACATACTTACGAGGTGTTGCATATGAAGCAGGAACCCCAGGTAACCATTGTGGGAGATCTCACCAACCCGGGTACTTTGCCTGAAAACCGTATCGACTGTTTCATCTGCACACAAACCTTCAATTTTATATATGACTTTAAGTTGGCCATAGCCGGGGCTTATTACCTGCTGAAACCGGGAGGCGTATTACTGGCTACCCTGGCGGGTATTACGCAATTATCCGCTACCGACATGAAACAGTGGGGAGATTACTGGCGATTTACTACCCAGTCGGCCGCCAAAGCATTCGGTGAGGTTTTTGGAGAAGAGAATATTGAAGTATCTTCCTCCGGGAATGTGCTTACCTGCACGGCTATTTTGCAGGGCATAGTAACAGAGGAGCTGACAACAGCAGAATTGGATTTTAATGACCCGGTATACCCGGTAATAATTACCATTAAAGCAAAAAAAAGACTACATGGGATTGATCAGTGAAAATCTGCAGAAGATTAAACAGGTTGTCAGCAACAGGTATTACCGGGAGTTTTTACGTTTACACCGTAAGCATTACCAACAGCGGATAGAGAAACAGGCCCCTGCTGACTTCCTGCACTATCATATAAATATTGTAGACGGACCCTCCTTTGTATTCCAGTATAAAGAGATATTTTTTACCGGGGTATACAAGTTCGAAAGCAGCAATAAAACCCCGGTGATCTTTGACTGCGGCGCCAATGTGGGCCTGAGTTGTATTTATTTTAAGTCGCTGTTTCCCGGTGCACGGATCACCGCCTTTGAAGCAGACCCTTTTATAGCAAGCGTTCTCAGTGATAATCTCCAAAAAAATAACCTTACAGGTGTTACGGTGGTGGACAGGGCTGTATGGACCAATGAGGAAGGCATTACTTTTTATACTGATAATGCCGATGGAGGCAGCGTATTCGGAGAAGGAACCGGTACTAAAGTAACAGTGCCCACCGTGCGGTTGAGAAGCATGCTGGAACAGGCAGGAACCGTCGATTTTCTCAAAATGGATATCGAAGGCGCCGAAGTAGCGGTGATAAAAGATTGTGACGGAGCATTGGCTGCCGTAAAAAACATCTTCATAGAATATCATTCTTTTAACAAAACACCACAGGGATTGGGAGATATCCTGGAAATCCTCCAGCGGAACGGCTTCAGGTATTTTATTGAATCTGCAACAGAAAGATCTTCCCCCTTTGTTAATAAAGCGGCAAACGATATTATGGATATGCAGCTGAATGTATACGCCTATAAAATGTAGTAGTACCTGATGGGAGACCTGAGTAAAAAAATATTTTCAGTGATGCACTATGTGGCCAACAAAGTGCAGCAACCGGCGGTGATTTTATTGTACCACCGGGTAACCACCCTGCAGCAGGATCCCCAGGACCTTTCTGTTACGCCGGGTTATTTCGACTCACATCTCGCACACCTGGTCACTGATTATAACCTGCTGGATGCAGACCAGTTCCTCTATCATGTAAAGAACAAAAAAGCCTTCCCGCAACGCTCCGTATTTGTGACATTCGACGATGGCTACGCAGATAATTACCATGAGGCATTGCCTTTGCTTACAAAGCATAAGGCGCCGGCCCTGTTCTATATCACCACTTCGAAGATCAATACTGCCTGTGAATTGTGGTGGGACGACCTGGAACGGGTATTGCTCACCCCGGCCAACCTGCCGCCGGTACTGCAAATTACCATCAACGGGCAGGCCATACAATATGCCACCGGCACGCTAACGGCTATACGTGAAACCTACTACGCGCTGCAGCAGGTACTCCGTTTCTGCAAACCCGCGGAAATAGAATCAGCTATGCAGCAGTTGTATGAATGGGCTGGCCAAACCGCCACAGGTCGTGCTTCCCACCGGTTGATGACCTGGGAAGAAGTGAAAGCCATGGGCAACAGCGCTTACGCTGCCATTGGTTGTCATACCCATCGCCACCCGGCTGTGGGGATGCTGAGCTATGAGGAGCAGTATACGGAGATCGGTATGTCTAAAGAGATCCTGGAAGGCGTGCTGGGCGCCCCGCAGGTACACTTTTCCTATCCTTTCGGAGGCAGAAAGTTCCTGGGTACCAAACGCTATTACAATGGCAACAGTATCAAAGCATGTAAGGCGCTGGGCCTGCAAATGGTATGCGCCAACTACCACGGGCAGGTACATAGCTGGAGTAACCCGTATGCGCTTCCACGTATCCTGGTACGTAACTGGACGCCGGAGATATTCCGGCAGCAAATGCAACAGTTCTTTAAATACTAGCCGGTGAAAGTACTTTTTATCAATAAATATGAGAACAGCGGAGGCGCTGCCATAGCGGCGCAAAGGATCGCAGCCGGGCTGGAGGAATATTATCATATCTCCGACAAGTTCCTGGTGGGCACCCATACCGCTTCCTCCCGCGCAACGCCTACCCGTCCGGGTACCCTGCGTAACGTTATTGAAAGAGGGCTCAACGTACTGAGTAACCGGGCCGGATTGCAATATTTATATTTCCCGTTCTCCACTTCCGCTATCATGCGGCATGCACAGGCTTATCAGCCGGATGTGATCAGCCTGCATAATATTCATGGCGGCTATTTTGATGCCACGCTACTGCCACGCTTATCTGCCATTGCACCTGTTGTATGGACCCTGCATGATATGTGGGCTATTACCGGCAACGCAGCGCATACCTTTGGAGACAACTCCTGGAAAAACGGCAGGGCCGGCAAAGGAGAACACCGGCGCTCTCCCGCCATGGGATTGCCTACCGGCAATTATCTCATCAAAAGAAAACAAAAACTGTATGCCGGCAGCGACCTGCATATCGTATCGCCTTCCCGTTGGTTGTATAACATGACTGCGGAAAGCCCGCTTACAAAAAGCAAACCGCTGTACCATATTCCCAATCCTATCGATACTAATTATTTCCGTCCTCAGGATAAAACGGTATCCCGCCAGGCGCTGGGCCTCCCGGCAGATGCCCCGGTGATCACGTTTGTATCCGAACGGCTTTTCGCCAGCGAGTTTAAAGGAGGCGCCGAACTGCTCCATATTTTACACCTGCTGGATGCACAGCTGGACCGGAAAGTATACCTGCTCATGATAGGCAGGGATCAGTTGCCCGGAACCTTTAAACACCTGGAATGCGTGTATACCGGTTACGTGAAGGATACGGAGAAAATGATGCAATGCTACAGCGCCAGCGATATCTTCTTTTATCCCACTAAGGCAGATAATCTGCCCAATGTGCTGATAGAGGCAGGGAGCTGTGAAACGGCCTGCATCACCTTTGATGTGGGCGGCTGTAAAGAAATAGTGCAGAACGGCGTAACGGGATATGTGATCCCACCCGGCGACCAGCAGCAGTTTGCGCAGCAAACGCTCAGGCTCCTGCAGCACCCTGATGCCTGCCGGCAGTTTGGCAAAGCCGCCAGGGCATATATAGAACAATATTTCGGAATGAAAGTAGTAGCCGCACAGTACTATCACCTGTTTCAGTCAGTGGCAAGGAACCTGCAATCAACAAACACATGAACAAAGCCTCTTCCCCGGTATTGAGTATTATCACTGTATGTTTCAATGCTGAGAAATTTATTGAAAGCACCATCCAAAGCGTATTGGAGCAAACCTATCCGCATATCGAATACATCATTGTGGATGGCGGTTCGCGCGATAATACCATGGGGGTGATTGAAAAATACCGCTCCCGCATCGCTACTGTGATCTCTGAAAAAGATAAAGGTTTATACGATGCCATGAATAAAGGCATGCAACTTGCTACAGGCGAATACCTGTTGTTCCTGAATGCCGATGATGTACTGGCAGGGCCAGATGTGATCAGCAAAATGCTGGCCACCTGCAACGACGCCGACGTATATTATGGCGAGGCGATGTTTATGGATGAGAACGGGCAGGATATCGGGCTGAGGTCTGAACAAACACCGCATCGCGTGCCAGAGCAATTAACCTGGAAGAGTTTGAAACACGGCATGGTGGTATCGCACCAGGCTTATGTGATCCGCCGTAGTCTGAGCCCGTTATATGATCTGCAATACCGTGTATGTGCGGATATCGACTGGATGATCCGTACATTGAAAGCGTCGGATAAGATATGTAATACGCACCAGGTGGTAGCGAGGTTCAGGGTGGGTGGTACTTCAAAGCAGCATCAGCAGTTGGCGTGGAAGGAGCGGTACAGGATATTGAATCATTACTATGGCAAGCTGGCCAACCTGGTGAATCACCTGTTTATTGCCGGCAGGTACCTGGTTCGCAAAAAGTATTAGCGCTCCGGTAAATGAACCGTAACGAATATCGTATATTGGAAATGATGTCTATCTTGTGAGGGGCGTTTTTTCTGAGAAACCGAATGATTTAAAAAATTAAACCATTATAATGAATCGCATTGCTGTCATTAAATCTCTGTTGCAGAGAACAAAGGCTAAAGTTTACGTTGAAATAGGAGTAGATACCGGGTATGTTTTCTTTTCACTGGATGCGCCGGTAAAAGCAAAAATTGCGGTAGATCCTGAGTTCAGGTTTCCTTTCAGAGCCTGGTTACGTACAAAGCTGAAGCCGGGTAACGCAAAGTATTTCCAGGTAACCAGCGACCAGTTTTTTGCAGATCAGAAAGCAATGCTTCGCCAGGATGGTATTGATGTGGCATTTGTAGATGGTTTACATACTTACAAACAATGTTACCAGGATATTGTGAACTGCCTGGAATACCTGAATGATGGCGGTTTTATTGTGGTGCATGATGTAAACCCGCCTAATGCTGCCTGTGAATCGCCGGTAGGCGCCGCCCAGCAGGAAGTGCTGGAAAAAGCTGCTAAAGGGGAGATCCCCGACTGGACCGGAGCCTGGACCGGCGACGTGTGGAAGTCGATTGCCATGCTGCGGACACGAAAAGATCTGCAGGTGTTTACCATCGATAGCGACTGGGGCATTGGCATTATCACCAAAGGAACTCCGGAAACGGTGCTCAACCTGAGCCTGCCTGCTATTGAAGCAATGAGTTACGATGATCTTGCAAAGAACCGGTACGAACTGATTAACCTGAAACCTTCCCATTACTTCTTTGAATTTCTGCAGGAGAAATACAGAAAATAGCCGGGATGAAAAAAGTATTTGTTGTTATTGTCACCTATAACGGGGCAAAATGGGTACATAAATGCTTTAACAGCCTACGGTCGGGCAGTTATCCCGTACAAACCATTGTGGTGGATAACGGCTCTACTGATACTACCATTCCTTTGCTGGAAGCGGATTATCCGGAAGTAACACTGATCCGTTCCGCTACAAACCTGGGATTTGGCCAGGCGAATAACATGGCTATTAAACAGGCTTTACAACAAGGAGCAGATTACGTTTTCCTGCTTAACCAGGATGCCTGGACAGAGAAAAACACTATTGAGGTGCTGATCAATGTGATGGAGCGGCATCCGGAATACGGAGTGGTTAGTCCCATTCACCTGAGTGGCGATTATAGCGGCATGGATGCCGGGTTTGCACAGTACTACAAGGCAAGCCAGCCGGCGCCCGGAGAGCCCCTGAAAGATATTTACCCGGTGGAGTTTGTAAATGCCGCCGCCTGGATGATGAGTAAAGCCTGCCTGGAGAAAGCAGGTTTGTTTCACCCTGTTTTTTTTCATTACGGAGAAGATAGTAACCTGGCCCAGCGGATACTTCATTACGGATTTAAAATAGGGGTATGCCCCGCTGTAACCATTTGTCATGACCGGCACGCCCGAAAGGAAACGGATGAAATGATCATTAAATCCTACAAGGTGCATGGATTGGTAACCTTAATGGATATACGAAGACAGTCTCTTTTTGTGGCTTACCTAAAGGCATTGAAAGATTTGGGAAAACCACTCCTGCAGGCAGTAGCCGGTTTGAAATGGGGCAATGCGTGGAAGATCATACAAACCTACTTCAGTTTGATATCACTTTACCCGGTGGTGAAAAAAGGAAGAAGCGAACAATGAACAAACTGTTTTAAAAAGATGAAGGGCAGAGATAAAATCTCTGCCCTTCATCTTTTAACTATAATAACATTTACTTTTTAGGTTTTTGAGTAGCCGCAGGTTCAGCAGCTAGGCCTGTTTTATTTTGCCTGATCACCTCAAACACCAGGGACGCCGCTACCAGCAGCAGCAGGAGTATAGAGGTGATGTTGGCGATCTTCAGTCCTTTCAGGAACGTTTGCGGTTCAAACTTCATTTCTATTTTATGCTCCCCGGCAGGTATTTTCAGCCCGCGTAAAGCATAATCTGTGCGGATAATATCTGCTGGTTTACCATCAATAAATGCGTTCCATCCGGCAGGATAGTAAATTTCAGAGAATACACCAAAACCTTCCTGGCTGTTGCGGGATGCGTATTCCAGTTTATTCAGTCCGTATTTGGTGAGCTTGATGGAAGCAGTACTGTCCGCGCCCGGTTTGAAGCTACCCAGCTGTTTTTCAAAGCGTTTATCGATCACTGCAGAGTCGCGTGTATTCAGTGCATCCAGTGTTTTCATTTCCGTATTGGCATCAGGCGCCCATACGATATCACGAACAAACCATGCGTTACCGTAAGCATCCGGGTTGCGTTGTGCAACTGGCTGCCCGGTTTTCTGATCCGGAACAATAAAATATTTCGTGTTAAGCATGTTCAGCACATGCATGTTGTTTTTGGCAATCTGGTGTGAGATGAGATCCTGGTAAACCCACAATTTAGCGGGGCTGTAGCCGCCTATGTTTTTGTGGAAATAGGAAGGGGAGGCGTCATCAAACGGAGCAGTAGTAAGATTGAATACACGGTAATATGGATCCGGGTCCTGCTTAATTTGCTGATCAGCAGCGGAAGGCTGCAGATCCTGCATATAACTCATGTCGTCCACAAAACTTTCGCTGCCCAGGTAATTTTTATCTACCGCCCAAAGGTCGATGGTGACTGCTGCGGTGATAATGATAGCGGAGATCTGCCATTTCATTTTATTGGTAAGGAAAGCCCAGATAGCGCCTGCGGCGATAAGTATGAAGACAGCGGAGCGTAATCCATCCGTAAGCAACAGGCTGGCGCGGTCTTTCTCCAGCGCGCGGATAAGGAGCTTCCCATTTTCCTCGCCTCCCATCATCTGGGAGAAATATTGCAGCATGCTATCGTCGCTGGCAGATTTGAAGCCTACAAAGAAGTAGCTGATGAGAATAAAGCCAAGGATACATGCACCGGTGATGATGGCAGACTCCTTCAGTTTCTTCAGCAGTTCCTGGGTAGTATGCTTACCATTGGCAATTTCCTGCAGGCCCCAGCAGGCCAGCACCACAAAGGTGAGCGATGGCAATACCAGCGCCTGTGCGGGGGCGCGGAACTTATTATAGAGGGGCAGGTGGTAAAACAACGGATCGTTGATAAACGACATGTTTTTACCCCAGGCCAGTATAAAGCCGATAACGGTAATGGCAATCAGCCACCACTTATGCCAGCTCTTCACTAACAGTAACGATAATACGAAAAGGAAGCAGATAATAGCGCCTACATACACTGGGCCGGAAGTGCCTTTTGATTGTGCGCCGTAGTAGAGCGGTAGTTTTTGCTGGCCGAGGAATTGTTCTACCTGGGCCTCATTGGCGCCGAGACTGATCATCTGCTGGCCGAAATTGGAGCTTACTTTCAGTTTCTGCCCGGAGGAATTACCTACATAACCCGGGATCAGGAGGGTGCCTGATTCTGCTTTGCCATAGCTCCAGTCGTACGCATAGTCGATATCCAGGCCGGTGGATTTCTTCTGGTTCACATCGTCTTTATCGAGTGTAAGCTCGGACTGACTCCCGCGCATCGTGTAATTGGTGTACTCACGCAGGATCATGAGGCTGTCCATAGAAGTAAGCACCGCCAGCACACCGGCCACGGCCAACAGGGCGGATGCTTTAAAGAACTGTACCAGTTGCTTCTCCCGGAAAAAATGTATAAATGCACACACGGCCAGGCACAGTACCATGATCAATGTGTAGTAGATAATTTGCAGGTGGTTGTTATAGATCAGCATGGCGGTGGCCAGGGCTGTTAATGCGGCGCCGGTGATAAGGCGGCCCCGGTAAGTGAGCACAATACCGGCAAGTACCGCGGGCATCAGGGCAATGTCGTACATCTTTGTAACGTGGCCTACATCAATGAGGATCACATTATAGGAGCAGAATGCAAAAGCAATGGCGCCCATCACCCGGATCCAGTATTTAAAGTCCAGAATACAGAGAAGCAGGTACATGGATATCATAGCCAGGAACAGCATATTTACAGGATCCGGCGTATACAGCGTTATAATCCTGTTCATATAGGCTATTTTATTGGCGCCCGGACCCGTATATATCACGTAGGAGGGCATACCGGCAAACATGCTGTTGGTCCATAACGGACGTTCACCGGTTGCTTCATAAAAGTCCTTTGCCTCTTTCGCCATTCCTTTTACATTCTTCATGTCGCTCTGGTTCACTACTTTGCCTTCGAGAACGGGAGCGCAATACACAAATGCCAGCAGGAGGAAGAGCCCTATTGCTGCAACATGTGGAAGAATGGCTTTTAGCCAGTTTTGCTTCATCGGATATTTTGGATTTAGTTTTAAAGAAACAAAAATAACTGTAATTTATCCGAAATTTCAATATGCGCTGGATCCGGTTCCTCTTAAAATTTGCATTTATATGCAATCTGTGCTTTATAATCAGTGAAATTCTGCGCATTACGGCATATGATCATTCTTTCGATAATATAGTGAATCATATACTGGTATTGGGTGTAGGGATTGCCTTTCCGCTGAATGCCCTTTTGTGTGTGCTCACCGGTGTGTTATTATTGTTAAAAAAAATACAATGGAAAACATTACCGCCCTGGTTATATTTGTTCAATATTGCTATCCTTATATTTCAACTTATAGTTAATTACTGATGCTCAGGAATTTGTTAAACGATAAGCCCACCAAACTGTTCGTGATATTCACCAGCTTCTTTGTGGCGAACGCACTCATTGCCGAATGTATTGGCGGTAAATTATTTTCCCTGGAGAAGCTGCTGGGATTACCTGTACATACCTTCACACTTTTTGGCCAGAGCGGGTTGTCGTATACCCTAACAGCGGGTGTATTATTATGGCCACTGGAGTTTGTGATGACCGACATTGTGAATGAATACTTCGGTCCTAAAGCGGTGCGCCGTATTTCTTACATCGCGGTAGCACTGATCTCCTACGCATTCATTATGTTCTGGGTAGCCATGAGCGTGCCCGCTGATGGCTGGTGGAAAGGTAGCCGCGCAGAGGCAGGCATCCCCGACATGCAAAATGCCTTTACCAGCATTTTCGGCCAGGGCATGTGGATCATCCTGGGCAGCCTCACCGCTTTCCTGGTGAGCCAGATCGTGGATGTGACCGTGTTCCATAAAATTAAAAAACGTACCGGCGAAAAGCATGTGTGGCTGAGGGCTACGGGATCTACCATTGTATCGCAGCTGGTAGACAGCTTCATCGTGTTGTACATTGCCTTTAAGCTGGGGAACGACTGGAGCTGGCAACGGGTGCTGGCCATTTGCCTGGTGAACTACAGCTATAAATTTGTAGTGGCGGTATTGCTTACGCCGCTGATCTATTTGCTGGAACACCGCATAGAGCGTTACCTGGGGCATGATACTGCGAAGAAAATGAAAGCGGCGGCAATGGGGAAGGAGCAACCGTTTGAAGAACCGGTTACCAATAACTGATAAAAGCAGAGGGCTGTTCCGTAGAGCAGCCCTCTGCTTTTAATATTTTGCTTTTACCATATCCGCTACCACTTTGTCAATAGGCAGGGTAACCGCTTCCGATGAAAACTCGTCCCAGCTGATCCAGCGGGCACGCTCCACTTCTTCCACGCCTTCGGGTACTGTAAAATCGAATGGTTGAGTGCTTACATTGGCGGTGAAAGCCGACAGCGGTGTTACGAGATAATAAATAGAGATGATCTGGGTAACGTTGTCGAACGCAGAGATCTGGAAGAAATCGGTGGTATAAATATGCTCCACTACTTTTACGTCCTGGCCCAGTTCTTCCTGCCATTCACGAACGATGCATTCCAGGGTGCCCTCCCCGAACTCGAGGCCGCCGCCGGGAAATTTGGTGTAATAACCCCCACGGATATACTCATCGCTTACCAGCACCTGCTTCTGATCGTTGATCATGATGCCGTATACTCTTACGTTAAATCCAGTTTGCATATGCTTGTTTAATAAAGGCTAGAACCACTTCTTCTTCATAAAATACCAGCTGATAACCACCGAAATGGCAATAGACAGGATAACAGGTATATAGAAGGCGTGAAGGGTGTGCTGGTAGGGGATATCCACGTTCATGCCATAGATACTGGCCACCAGCATGGGAAATGTAAGGATAATGGTAATGGAGGTAAGACGCTTCATTACCACGTTCAGGTTATTGGAAATGATGCTGGCAAAAGCATCCATGGTACTGCTGAGGATGTTGGTGTATACATTGGCCATTTCCAGCGCCTGGGAAGTGTCTACGATCAGATCCTGCAGAAATTCCTTCTCATCTTCGTTAAGTCCCAGGAAATTGGTACGTTCCAGCTTCATCAGTAACAGCTCATTGCTGCGCAGGGCGGTAACAAAGTATACCAGGCTTTTCTGGATACGCATAATACCCAGCAGTTCCTCGTTCCGGTTGGAATCGTATAATTTGGCTTCCAGCATGTTCCTGCGCTGGTTAATTTCCTTCAGGTAATCGAGGAAATTGATAACTACTTTCTCAAATATTTTCAGCACCATCATGTTCCTTTTTTCCGGGGAACGGTTATGAAAAGTATTCAGGAATTTTTTGATGGCGGTATTGTCGAAAGAGTTTACCGTAATGATCTGGTGGTGGGTCAGAATAATTACGATGGGAATGGTGATGTAATAGGCTTCACTTTCGTTGATCGAATTGTTTTCGGTAGGCGTTTTCAGTACAATGAGCTTTACATTGTCTTCCAGCTCAAACCTGGCTTTTTCGTCAATATCAAGGGAGTCTGTGAGGAAGTCCAGGGGAATATCGAGTTCCTCTGATAGCTGTTCAAACTCGGCCTGTTTAAGCGGCGGGGTAATATTTACCCAGGCGCCGTTCTCAGGCTGGCGTATTTCAACAGTTTTGGAATCTATATTTGTAAAATACTGGATCATCGGGCGCAAAGGTAGTTAAAATGTTGAATCCTGTTTCCATTTGACGTAATATTGTGCAACAGGAAACAGTTAAAATATTTTATATATAAAATGGGAGTTGTAAAACATCAGAGTCTGCGCTCGTCAGTACTGATTTATCTGGGCTTTGCGATAGGCGGGATCAATACGTTGCTACTGTTTCCCATATTTTTCAGCGGTCATCAATTCGGGTTAACCCGGATCATAGGAGATATAGGGGTGATTGTGGTGCCATTTTGCACCTTTAGTACCGGGTTGATGATCAACCGGTTTTATCCTTATTATGCGTACCACCTGGAAGAGAAGAAGAACGACCTGATGGGGTGGGTGGTGATGGCCACGCTGATAGGGCTGGCATTGTTTTTTGCCGGCACCGTAGTGTTTAAAGACCTGATTGTCCGGAAATACGTGGGGAAGTCGCCCCTGCTTATAGAATACTTTTATTTCATTTATCCGTTTGTAACGGGCATTGTACTGTTTTCTGTATTTGAAAGCTATAGCTGGTCGCGGCACGAAACGGTGGTGCCCAACTTTCTGAAGGAGCTGCTGATCAGGATCATGACTATGGCCATTATTGGCTTATATGCGCTGAAGCTGATCAGTTTTATTGTTTTCATGTGGCTTTTCAGCCTGCTGTATATCATTGCCCTGGTACTGCTTCTCTTTTATTTGTGGCGCAAAAACCTGTTGTATTTCACGGTAAAGGTGAGCAGTGTAACCTCGCGGTTGTATAAGCGGATGATGATCTATGCATTTTCCCTCACATCGGCTACTATCTTTAACCTCCTGTCACAAAACATCGGGGCGTTGATCATTGCCAGTATCGGGGGATTGGACGAGGCGGCGTATATGACCATTGCCACTTATATGGCCCAGCTGATCCAGGTGCCTCAAAGGAGCATTTCGGCCATTGCCACGCCTATTATTGCACAGTCGTGGAAGGATAAGAACATGGCCAAGATTGATGAAATTTATAAGAAGTCGTCTATTTTGCAGCTGGTGGCGGCGCTTTTCATTTTCTGGGAGATATGGCTGAATATTGATGATATATACCGGATTATGCCGGCCGCCTATTCATCGGCCAAGTACCTTGTATTTTTTATGGGTATTGCCAAGATCATTGATATGGGTACCGGGGTGAATCAGCAGTTGCTGGCTACATCCCGTTTCTGGCGTTTTGATCTTACATCGGCTACAGTATTGGTGATCCTGTCTATCCCGCTGAACTATTTCCTGATAAAAAGGTACGGAATGGTAGGTTCGGGTTATTCTCTGATGATCTCACAGTTTGTATTTAACGGGATCCGTTTATTGTTTATCCGGAAGCGTTTCGGGCTACAGCCATTTTCCATTAATACACTGAAAGCACTGGCAGCCAGTGTGGTTATTTATTATGTGTGCAGGCTGCTGCCTTCCACAGGCCATCCTTTTATCAGTATTGCGGTACATGGACTGTTGTACCTGTTGTTGTTCGGCGGGGCTATTTTGTTAATGCAGGTTTCGGAAGATATTAACCATACTGTAGCGGCTACGGTACGGAAGGTGAGCAACAAGGTATTCAAAAGGAAATAAGGTCACGGATGGGGCTGACTAAAAAGGGTATCTCCTCTCGGGTAGGTGATGGAAACAAAACCACGTTTACGCGATTCTCAGCGTCTTCATTTTACTTTTTAGTCAGCCCCAATTTAATTTCAGTTATTTCGCTATCTCCCCTTCAAACACCAACGTCGCGGGGCCACAGAGCCAGATGTTCTCAAAGGTGCGTTCACCGGTTTTGGTGAAGCGTACTTCCAGTTGTCCGCCCAGGGTTTGCACGGGTACGGTGTATTCTTTTTCTTCGGCGCCTGCAAAGGTGAGTGCTGCGGCGGTTACACCGGTGCCGCAGGAATAGGTTTCATCTTCCACACCTCTTTCATAGGTGCGTACAAAGATGCCGCTTTCATATTTCTGTACGAAGTTCACATTGGTGCCTTCTGCTGCGAAGCGGTCGTTGTAGCGGATACCACGGCCTTCGTTGAACACATCCACGGCCTGTACATCTTCCACGTACTTTACAAAATGTGGTGAACCGGTGTTAAGGTAATAGTAGAGGGGGCCATGTTCC
>JBCNPS010000014.1:0-28576 GCA_039593235.1 Chitinophaga sp.
CTTTTTTGGATATTATTCATGAGGATACATCATTTAGGGAAATGACCATCTGGTTATTTTATTATGCGTGCAGATAATAAAATAACCAGAGAAGGTATTTCCGTTTTCTTTATTCTACTGTAACTGATTTTGCAAGGTTCCTGGGTTTATCAACGTCCAGGCCTTTGAGCACGCCTATATGATAAGCGAGCAGTTGTAACGGTACTACAGAGATGATGGGAGCCACCAGTTCATCTGCCGCAGGCACAAAAATCACATCATCCGCCATGGGGGGAATGGTGTTGTCGCCTTCTGTTACAACGGCAATTACTTTGCCTTTACGGGCTTTAATTTCCTGGATGTTAGACACTACTTTTTCGTAGTAGCTGTCTTTCGTAGCCACAATTACTACCGGCAGGTTTTCATCTACCAGTGCAATGGGGCCGTGCTTCATTTCCGCAGCGGGATAGCCCTCCGCGTGGATGTAGGAAATTTCTTTCAGTTTAAGCGCTCCTTCCAGGGCTACCGGGAAATTGTATCCGCGGCCCAGGTAGAGGAAATCACGTGCATCTTTATATTTAGCGGCCACCTGTTTGATCTGGTCATCCAGTTTAAGGGTGGTAGCTACTTTTTCAGAAACCTGGTCCAGTTCATCGAGCAGGTGCTGGAACCTTTGCGGAGTGATGGTACCTTTATCGGCGGCCAGCTTGAGGCCAACGAGGCAAAGCACTGCCAGCTGGGCGGTGAAGGCTTTGGTACTGGCCACGCCTATTTCAGGGCCCGCGTGCGTATAGGCGCCTGCGTGAGATAAGCGTGCAATAGAAGAACCTACTACGTTACAAACGCCGAGGATGATAGCTCCTTTTTCTTTGGCGCTTTCCATGGCCACCAGTGTATCGGCCGTTTCGCCGGATTGGGATACGGCTATGATCACATCGCCGGGGCCAACTACCGGGTTGCGGTAGCGGAACTCGGAGGCGTATTCCACTTCCACAGGGATGCGGCACAGTTCTTCTATCATGTATTCGGCTACCAGGCCGGCGTGCCAGGAGGTACCGCAGGCTACTATGATGATACGTTTGGCGCCGCTCAGTACATCTGCATATTCGCGCATACCGCCCATGGTGAGGGTGCCTTTCTTTGCATCCAAACGGCCGCGTAAACTATCGAAGATGGTTTGGGGCTGTTCAAATATTTCCTTCAGCATGAAGTGGGCATAGCCTCCTTTTTCAATGGCGGCCAGCTCAATATCCAGCTTTTGAATGTAAGGCGTTTGCCTTTCATTGGAAATGTTTTTCAGGATCAGTTCATCTGCTTTGATGATGGCAATTTCGTAATCATTTACATACACTACTTCTTTGGTGTATTCAATGATGGGAGAAGCATCGGAAGCGAGGAAGTGCTCGCCCTTGCCCACGCCGATTACGAGCGGACTTCCCTTACGGGCGGCGATCAGCGTATCCGGGTTTTCTTCATCGATCAATACAATCACGTAAGCGCCTACTACTCTTTTTAAAGCGATGCGCAGGGCTTCTTCCAGTGAACACTGGTTTTGTTTTTTGATTTCCTCGATAAAATGAAGCAGTACTTCGGTGTCGGTATCACTATGAAAAACATGGCCCTGGTTAATGAGCTCCTGTTTCAGCTGTACATAGTTTTCAATAATGCCATTGTGGATCATGGCCAGTTTACCATCGCCGGATAAATGCGGGTGCGCATTACGGTCGCAGGGCTCACCATGCGTAGCCCAGCGGGTATGCCCGATGGCAACATGACTCCGCAGGTCTTTTCCCTCAACAAATGCTTCGAGAGCGGCTACTTTGTCTTTTTTCTTGTATACCTGAAGCCCGTTGTTGATCAGGGCTACACCCGCGCTGTCGTATCCGCGGTATTCCAGTCTTTTGAGGCCTTTTAATACTACCGGGTAGGCTTCTCTCTGCCCGATATAAGCTACTATTCCACACATAAGGTTTTTGGATTTGTGCTAGGTTTTATCATTGCAATATCGCATTAAAATGTTAAGATCACATCAGGAAATGTGAATATTGTTTAATTAAAGATATGGTCCACATAGTATTCTACACCGTCGAATGTAAAATGAAAAAGGGAATACGGAAACGATCCTGACGAAAATTAAGATTCCTTAACATTCGCCTGCATCATTCACCGTATCCCCTTTTATATTTTTTTTATTAAGCCGGAACTAAATAAAAAAAATTAAAATGCAATCATCTCTTCAAGAGCGTACGCTCGAAGAGCAAAAGTATTCTTTTATATTCATCTGTCCAGCTACTGGGCGTAGTAAATCCGTGATCTTCCACGGGATATACTGCCAGTTCCCAGTTATTCTTTCCTAATTCTATCAGTCGTTGCGACAGGCGCACAATATCCTGGAAATGCACATTGGTATCTACCATGCCATGACACATCAGCAGTTTACCTTTCAGTCCCTCCGCAAAATAAATGGGCGAAGACCTGCGGTAGGCAATACTATCGGTGAATGGCTCATTCAATATATTGCTCGTATAGCCATGATTGTAATGGGCCCAGTCCGTTACCGACCGCAATGCGGCGCCGGATGCGAATACATCTGGCTGGGTGAAAAGGGCCATCAGCGTCATAAAGCCGCCATAACTACCTCCGTAGATACCAATACGACGCGCGTCCACCTGCAATTTTTCTGCCAGATATTTTGCACCGTCCACTTCATCGTCGAGGTCCTTGCCTCCCATGTGGCGGTAAATGCCGGTACGCCAGTTGCGGCCGTAGCCGGCGCTGCCGCGGTAATCCATGTCCAGTACGGTATATCCTTTATCCGTAAGCAGGTTATGGAACATATATTCCCTGAAATAGGAACTCCACCATTTATGCGCATTTTGTAAATAGCCGGCGCCATGAACGAAGATCACAGCTGCGCCGTTGTTCTTTGCAGGGTCGGGCGTATAGAGGCGGGCATATACGGGTTGATTGTCGCGGGCGGTAAATGTAATCACCTGCGGGTCGCGCCAGGCGTATGATTTAAATTCATCCGACTGTGCCAGGTTGGTTACCTGTACGGGTTTTGAGCCCGGTGTATTTGGTTGCAGGTATAATTCCCAGGGTTTGTTGGAATAGGAGTAACGGAAGGCGATCCATTTGCCATCGGGCGATATGCTTACTTCATTGGCGCCGGGCATGGTGGTGATCCTTTCCGCCTTTCCACCGGCAACGGCTAAACGATAATACTGCTGTTCACCGGGATGTACCTCGTTGGTGGTGATATAGAAATATTTTTTATCGGGAGATAATTGTGCGGTTTGTACTTCATAATTGCCGCTGGTGAGTGGTTTTACCTCGCCGTTATTCACATTGGCGGTATACAGGTGCGAGTAGCCGCTGGCTTCGGACTGGAACCAGCAGGTGTTTTCATCTATCCAGCCGAGGTTACCGCCGCCCATGCTCCAGCCAATACCGGGGCCGGCTATCCATGCTTCATCGCGTTGGCGGTTGATGGTTTTCAGTGTGCCGGTAGCTCCGTCCAGCAGGGCGATCCAGCGGTCTTTATTGTCCTGCGACCGGATGTCTACAATGGCATGTGTGCCCTTATCCGACCAGTAAGGGCCGTTCACGATCACTTCCCGGATTTTGGGCGTATCTTTTTTCGTGTAGTCTTTTACGTAATCGGGCTGGTCTTTGATGCCGGGGAGGTCTGTTGTTTTAATGGGGAGTATGGTGTCGCGTTGCCGGTCGTAGATAAAGGCGTTAAAGCTGCCCTGCGGCGCGCCTACTTTATCACGTGCAGCAATATCGGTGGTGAAGCCGGAAGCCGTTACAAACTCGGGTACAATGGTATTACGGGCGTCGGCAGGTGCAGTGAACAGGTTGTATGTGATGAAACGCCCGTCCGGACTGATCTGTACGTCCCTTAGTCTTTTGTTTTGCAGGTACAGTGATCTCAGTGGTTTGGGATCATGTGCTTTATCGAAGGCTTCCGCGGCGTCTCTTTTTGTTTTCTTATCGCGCACTATTTGCATCAGTTCCAACTGTTGGGCTTTCAGGAATTGCTCTTCTTCGTTGCCGGATTTGCTGTCGTCTTTATCTGCGGGTTTGCTACCGGTTTCAAAGCTGGTGAGCTGGCTGATAAGGCCGGAGGCTTTGTCCCATCCGTACAGGTCGCGGTTTTGCCGGAACACCACCTGTTTATCACTGAAGCTGAATGCCGGATCAAATTCAACGGCTTTGGTATTGGTGATACGCGTGGTTTTCCCGGTTTTTATCTCCAGTAAATAAATATCGCCTTCATAGGAATAAGCCAGTAACGACCGGTTGGTATTCCATACGCCGGCGGCTCTGGCATTAATCAGCGAACGTTCTTCCGCAGCGGTTTTCCTTGGTGCATTGTTTTTCACGCCGGCATAGTAAAGGGAATCACTCAGTTGTTTGTCGGGGTTCCAGCTGAAGTAAACCGTTTGGTTGTCGGGACTCCAGAAAACGTTATCAGGAGAAGTTCCCATCCATTTGGGATCGCGCATGATCTTTTCTACCGTAAGTGGCGTGGCCTGTTGGGCGCAGAGGCGGTTGGCTGATAAAAAAATAATGGCGGGCAGTACCCATTTTCTCATAGCGGTTCATTATTTTGTTGGGGAATAAATGTAACGGTTTAATCATAAATTGCCGTAAGTTTTGGATGGACGTAACGCGGTCATCTGCCTTAAATCCGTTCTATGCGTATATTGCCACTATTACTTTCCTTTCTTTCCTTTGCCGCCTGTAAGCCCAAACGGCCCGTGCGCCAGCCGGTACCGGTATCCGAGGATACTACTTTTTTAACAGGCACCTTTTATGTGATCCGGCATGCAGAAAGAAACCCGGGCCCGGATTCTACTTTAACGGTAGCCGGCCGGGAAAGGGCAGGGGCTTTATACCGGCTGCTGAAAGATTCAGGCGTAAATAAAATTTACTTTACACCTTACAGAAGAACCGTTGCCACGGCAGATAGTGTGCGTATCCGTTTACACCTCGATACCTGTTTTTATGCGGCGGATACCAGCGGGGAATCTTTTATTTACCAGGTTACCCGGCATGGCGACTGGGGCAAGCGTCTCCTGGTGATAGGACATTCCAATACGGTAGTGCCTATCCTGCGCAGCCTGAAAGCCAATCCACATATGGATGTTATAGGGGAAAATGAATACGACCGGTTGTTTATAGTGCGGAAAACCAGGGAGGGCACTGAGCTTAAAGAGGTGTGTTACTAGCGGAGGAAGAATGTTCCCCCGCTAAGATCAGAGCAATATGCCTTTCATCAGTGTATACGCCACGGTGAAATAAATGAGCAGTCCCGTTACATCTACCAGGGTGGCCACAAACGGGGCGGAAGACGTGGCGGGATCGGCCCCGCATTTCTTCAGCAGCAAAGGCAGCATAGAGCCGGAGAGGGTTCCCCATAACACCACGCCTACCAGGGAAATGCCTACAGTAGCTCCTATCAGCACGGTATGATCGCCATAGGTATGGAACAGGGAGTTCCAGAGCAGGATGCGCAGGAAGCCGATAGCGCCCAACACACCGCCCAGCAGCAGGCCGGAAATGATTTCCCGGCGCATTACCCGCCACCAGTCGCCCACGCTGATCTCGCCCAGGGCCATGGCCTGGATGATGAGGGTCGAAGCCTGTGAGCCACTGTTACCCCCGCTGGAAATAATGAGCGGTACAAACAGCGCCAGTACTACGGCTTTTGCAATTTCATCTTCAAAAAATCCCATGGCGGTAGCGGTCAGCATTTCACCGATAAACAATACTACCAGCCAGCCTACGCGTTTTTTTACGAGGCGCAGCAGGGGCATATCAAGGTATGGCTCATCCAGGGCTTCGGTACCACCAATTTTCTGGATATCTTCCGTATGTTCTTCGTTGGCGATCCACAACATATCATCGATGGTCACAATGCCCAGCAGTATGCCCTGGTCGTCTACCACGGGAAGGGCTACCCTGTTTTCCATCCGGAATACCTGTATGGCTTCTTCCTGGTCGTCGTTGGCATGGAGCGATACAAAGCGGTCGTCCATCAGGGTATGTACCACCGTATCCGGCGATACCAGCAGGAACTCGCGTATCCGGAAGTCGTCCAGCAGCTGTCCCTTTTCATCGATCACATAGATCACATCAATGGTTTCACTGTCTTTGCCGTGTTCCCGGATATACTCCAGCACTTCCTTTACGGTCCATTCTTCCCTCACGGCAATGTATTCGGGCGTCATGATACGACCCACGCTGTTCTCCTTGTAACCCAGGAGGGAAAGGGTGATCCGCCGTTCTTCGGGATCCAGCAGTTTGATCAGTTCTTTTACCGCTTCGCTGGGAAGCTCTTCCAGGAAGGCGGTACGGTCATCCGCAGGCAGCTCGTTCATGAGCTCTGCTATTTTCGCGGGCGACAAGGTGTGCATTACATCTTCCTGGAGAGGAAAGTCCAGGATACGGAAAGCCGCTGCCGCTCTTCCGATCGACAGGTGATTGATGATTGTTCCGGCATCTTCAGGGACCTCGTGAATCAATTCGGCTATATCCGTAATCAGCTGGTCATCCAGGTAAACTGACAATTCGCGGTAACTTTTCTCATTTGTCAGTGTCTGGAATTTTTCCAGTAAAGCTTCATTTTCCATGTACAATTGCCTCTATCTGCGAAATTAAGTTAAAATAGGCACGCTGCCGGGCAGCCGTTATAATAATTCTGACACATGCAGGCGGATGTTGCCGCAAATGTTATCCAGTGGCAGATCATTGGCGTCGTTGCCGAAAGGATCTTCAATTTCTTCTGCAATAAGCTCCAGGCTTGCCAGTACAAAGAATACGAATACGATCATGGGTATAATGAGATAACCCAGGCTGAACACATATCCAAACGGCATGGACATTACATAGAAGAAGATGAATTTCTTGATAAACACGCTGTAAGAGAAAGGGATAGGCGTGTTTCTGATCCGCTCGCAGCCCCCGCATATGTCGGCAAAGGACTGTAGCTCCGTGTTCAGCAGGATCAGCTGATCGCCGGTTAGCTGCCCGTTACGGTACAGTTCCATTGTTTTGGAAACAATGAGCTGCGACAACTGGTTAGGCACATGTTTGCTGATATCGGTATGCAGGGGTTCCTGCCCGGGTATGGCTTCCATCTCGGCATGTATATAAGTTTTACGGAGATGGTTTTTCAGGCTGTAGGCGAAATTGGGGATCATTACTTTAAAGAACTCCCTGTCCGCCTTGTTTTCCGCCGGCAGCATGGCCTGGATCTTAAGGGCCAGGTTGCGGCTGCTGTTCACCAGGGAGCCCCATAACCGGCGGCCTTCCCACCAGCGGTCGTACGCCGTGTTGGTACGGAATACCAGTAACAGGGAGATCACGAACCCCAACAGGCCGTACATCAGCGTTATATTCTTTAACTCACTCTTTTCAGACAGCTTCCATACCTCCAGCTCCAGCCAGGCAACGATAGCAGAATAAATGGAAAGGGCAATGAACATGGGAAACAGCTTCCTTACCGTATCCGCTTTATGAATACGGAAAATGAATGTAAACCAGTCCTTCGGGTTATAATTGATCATATACAGCGGTTAATGAAAGGCAAAAAAAATATTTTCCGGGCGGCAAACCTAAATTTTTTAAACATGATTTTGATAACTTCCTGCTTTAACTTTACTTTACGTCTTCTTTTATTTTTGAAATTGCGCTATGATAAAGCCGTATTTGTACATTGATAAGTCGAAAGGAAGGGGCCGGGGAGTTTATACCAAAGAAAGGATCCCTGCCGGAACAAGGATAGAAACTTCACCTGTGCTTGTTCTTACTTACGACGATACCGAAATTGTGGATAAAACAAGACTCCATAATTACATCTTTCTCTGGGGCGCAAAGGAAACCCGCTCCTGCGTGGCGCTGGGCTTCTGTTCTATCTATAACCACGATTACGATCCCAATTGTGAGTATGAGATGGATTTTAAGGAAGAAACCATGAGTATCATTACCCGCCGTGAAATTAAAAAAGGAGAAGAGCTCTTTATCAATTACAACGGTGATGTAACAGACGATTCCCCCCTCTGGTTTGATACCAAAAAGAAACAGGCGGTAAAAAAGTAACCGGCAGTACGGATAGTATTGTTGCGGGCAGATAGCAGTGAACAACAATTCCTGCCTGGCAACGCTATTATTCGTATTTCTTTCGTAATATTGTATAAGTGCTTATATAATTTTAACGTCAACCTTCTATATGTCATTCTATCCATCACTTGGCTACCTCGTTTTTGGCAGCCGCCTGCGCCGGCTGAGCGAATACTTCCTCATGGAGGTGAACAAAGTATACGAACAGGCGGGCATTCCCTTCGACGCCAGCTGGTTCCCGGTGTTTTATCTCTTATCGAAACAGCAGCCGGTACCTATGATAGATATTGCCGAACAACTGGAAATATCCCACTCCGCAGTAAGCCAGATGGTAACCAACCTGAAAAAGAAAGGACTCCTCAAAACAACGCCCTGCAAGGAAGACGGGCGCAGGCAGCTGGTGGCTTTCTCCAAAAAAGGGGAAGAACTGCTGCAACAGATACAACCTGTGTGGGAAGCCATTACTACGGCTATGGAAGCATTGGTAACAGAGCATAAACAGAGCCAGCAGCTACTTACCGCCATCGCGCAGATTGAACAATCAGTACAGCAAAAGCCTTTGTCAGAAAGGATCAGGCAACAATTATAACACATCATACACCAGAAAAATCGAACCACATGAGTGATATTTTTAAGTACGGTATTGACCAGCTCACGGTTGCCAGCGCCATAGATATTGCCGCCGGCAGGGTGAAAGGCATACTGGTACCGGAAGTGATTACGCGTGTACAAACCAGCTTCGGCTATGTACAAACCATTGTGGCGCAACATACCACGGTATATGGTATCAACACCGGTTTCGGCCCCCTTTGCGATACCAAGATCTCCGAGGAAGATACCCGCGCGCTGCAATACAACATCCTGCAAAGTCATAGTGTAGGCGTTGGAGAAAATATCCCGGAAGAAATTGCCCGTATTATGCTCATCACGAAAGTGCAGGCGCTGGCCCAGGGTTACTCAGGCGTGGCATTGTCTACCCTTGAAAGGATCATCTGGCATATTGAGCACGGCATTACGCCGCTGGTGCCTGAAAAGGGTTCTGTGGGCGCTTCCGGCGACCTGGCGCCGTTATCGCATCTGTTCCTGCCGCTGATAGGATTGGGACAGGTGATATACCGTGGCGCGAAAACGGATACCGCTGCCATGATGCAGCAGGAAGGCATACAACCGGTAGTACTGGGCCCTAAAGAGGGACTGGCGCTTATCAACGGCACGCAGTTCATCCTGTCGTTTGCCGTGAAAGCCGTGCAACGGCTGCATAACGCGCTGGAAGCGGCGGATATCATCGGCGCCTTATCACTGGAAGGACTGATGGGCACCGCCAAACCTTTTGATCCGCGTTTGCATGTGATCCGGCCATACCCCGGCAACCAGCTGGTAGCGCACCGTTTGAAAACGATGCTGGATCATTCGGAGATCATGTCGTCGCATGTGGACTGCGGCCGCGTGCAGGACCCTTATTCCCTGCGCTGTATGCCACAGGTACATGGCGCATCGCGCACCGCATGGCAGCATTTGCGGGAACTTACTACCATAGAGCTGAATGCCGTTACAGACAATCCCATCATTTTCAGTGCAGAGGATACCATCAGCGGTGGCAACTTCCACGGGCAGCCGATGGCATTGCCCCTGGATTACGCTACTGTGGCCGCTGCGGAGCTGGGCAATATTTCCGACAGGCGTTGTTATATGATGATTGAAGGAAGATACGGGCTGCCGAAATTACTGATACAGGACGCCGGTCTCAACTCCGGTTTCATGATACCACAATATACCACCGCTGCCCTGGTTACAGAAAATAAAACCCTGTGTTTCCCCGCCAGTGCGGACAGTGTGCCTACTTCCCTTGGCCAGGAAGACCATGTATCCATGGGCTCCATCAGCGGGCGCAAATTAAACCAGGTGATCAGCAACCTGGAATACATCCTTGCTATTGAACTGCTGTACGCCGCACAGGCAGTGGATTTCCGCCGGCCGCTGAAATCGGGCCCGGTGCTGGAAGCCGTGCATCAATACACCCGTAAGCATGTGGCCTTCGCGGATAAGGACCGCATCTTCGCTAACGATATCGCCGCTTTGCATCATATTATCACTGATCAGTCGCTGGTACGCACCGCCAATGAAGCGGCTGCTAATCATCACCTTAACTTAAACGGACTTTATAATGACCAGTTTGGACTTTATTAAAACATATGCAGCTCACCCGCATTATAAAGCGCCGCGTGGTGCACAGCTGCACGCCAGATCATGGCAAACCGAAGCGCCCCTGCGCATGTTGCTCAATAACCTCGATGCAGAAGTAGCCGAAAACCCGGATGAACTGGTGGTATACGGCGGCATCGGGCAGGCAGCGCGTAACCGCGAATCTTTACAGAAGATCATCGACATATTACTAACACTGGACGACGAGCATTCCCTGCTGGTACAATCCGGTAAACCCGTAGGTATTGTACGCACGCATCCGCAGGCGCCAAGGGTAATGCTGGCCAACAGTAACCTGGTGCCAAAATGGGCTACCTGGGAGCATTTCAACGAACTGCGATCCAAAGGACTGATGATGTACGGGCAAATGACCGCCGGTAGCTGGATCTATATCGGTACACAGGGCATCCTGCAGGGAACCTATGAAACCTTTATGGAATGCGGTCGCCAGCATTTTAACGGTAACCTGGCGGGTAAACTGCTGGTAACCGCCGGTATTGGCGGTATGGGCGGCGCACAGCCACTGGCGGCCACTATGGCGGGCGCCGTGTTCATAGGCGCGGATATTGATCCCACACGCATTCAAAAAAGACTGGATACCCGCTACATCGACCGGATGACTTACTCCTACGAAGAAGCCATTCAATGGGCAAAGGAGGCACAGGCTAAAGGAGAAGCCTTGTCTATCGGCCTGGTAAGCGATGCAGGCGATATGCTGGAAAGAATGGGGAAAGATAATCTCATACCCGACATCCTCACGGATCAAACCTCCGCGCATGACCCGCTGAACGGCTATATCCCCAACGGCCTTACCCTGGAAGCCGCACTGGAGCTGCGTAAGAACGATGCGGCAAAATACAGGGAGCTGTCGCTCAAAAGCATGGCGCGCCACGTAGGCTTTATGTTGCAAATGCAGCAGAAAGGCGCCATCACTTTCGACTACGGCAATAACCTCCGCGAATTTGCACGCGAAGGCGGCGAACCCAATGCTTTCAACTTCCCCGGCTTTACGCCTGCATATATCCGCCCGCTATTCTGCGAAGGGAAAGGACCCTTCCGCTGGGTAGCGCTTTCCGGCGACCCGGAAGATATTTACACCACAGACCGTGCACTGATGGAAGCATTCCCGGAAAATACCCACCTGGTCAACTGGCTGAAACAAGCGCAGGAAAAAGTAGCCTTCCAGGGCCTGCCTGCACGTATCTGCTGGCTGGGATTGGGCGAACGGGAGAAAGCCGGCCTGATTTTTAATGAACTGGTGAGAACAGGAAAAGTGAAAGCGCCGATCGTAATTGGCCGTGATCACCTCGACTGTGGCTCCGTGGCATCTCCCAACCGGGAAACGGAATCCATGAAAGATGGCTCTGATGCAGTAAGCGACTGGACCCTGCTGAACCTGATGGCCAATACCGGTGGCGGCGCCACCTGGGTATCCTTCCATCACGGCGGTGGCGTGGGCATGGGCTATTCACAACATGCCGGCATGGTAGTGTTGGCAGATGGCACCGACCGTGCAGCGGAGTGTTTACGCCGCGTGCTTTTCAATGACCCTGCACTGGGCATTTTCCGTCATGCGGACGCCGGTTACGAAAAGGCACAGGAATGGGGACAGAAATTTAATATCAGCATTTAACGCGAAGGTTGTCTGACTCAGGATTAAACGGATTACGCTGATTACCCTGATTTGATTACTTTGGATTAAAAAAGATTTGGGGAGATTTAAGCGGATACTTTAGCTTATTTCTTCCAAATCTTTTTTAATCCTAAAATCCTAAAAAATAAAATCAGCGTAATCAGCGTAATCCGTTTAATCCTGAGTCAGACAACATCCGCGTATAGCCTTTAATCAATTGCCCATGAAAACATTAATCGGACCTTTTGCCCAGATCCTGCCAATGACGGGCCTGCCGCTCAAAGGCGCCCTGCATGATGAACAGTTAGCCGTGATAGAGAAAGGCGGGGTAGTAGTGGAAAACGGTGAGATAGTGGCCATAGCGGATTACAAATCGCTGCTGCAGAAATACCCCGACAGCGAAATTGCTTTCCAGGATACACCGCTGGTTTTATTGCCTGGTTTTATTGATTGTCATACGCACATTTGTTATGATGGTACCCGCAACCGCGACTATGCCATGCGTATTGCCGGTAAAAGTTACCTGGAAATAGCCCGTGCAGGCGGCGGTATATGGGATTCCGTTACCAAAACACGTATAGCCGATCCTGTTACCCTGGCGGAAAATACGGTGGCCCGCGCCAACCGCCACCTGGCGGAAGGTGTAACTACTATAGAAGTGAAAAGCGGCTACGGCCTGAACCTGGAAGGGGAATTAAAGATGCTGCGCGCCATACAGCAGGCGGCGTTACATACAACTGCCACCCTGATTCCTACCTGCCTGGCGGCGCACATGAAACCGCGTGATTACGAAGGTAGTGAAGATGATTACCTGCAATGGATCCTAACGGAACTGCTGCCGGTAATACAACAGGAGCAGTTAAGCAACCGGGTGGATATTTTTATAGAAGAAACCGCGTTTTCTGCAAAGGCTGCTACGGGGTTCCTGCAACAGGCCATGCAGCAAGGGTTTGCAGCTACCGTGCATGCCGATCAGTTCAGCGTCGGCGGCGCCGAAGTAGCAGTGAACACCAGCGCATTGTCTGCCGATCACCTGGAAGCCAGTAGTGAAAAAGAAATCGCTTTGCTTGCAGATTCTGGTACGGTTGCAGTAGTTTTGCCGGGTGCTTCACTGGGACTTGGAATGGCGTACGCACCCGCACGCAGGTTGTTGAATGCAGGTGCATGCGTGGCCATTGCGAGCGACTGGAACCCGGGATCGGCGCCTATGGGCGACCTGCTGGTACAGGCAGCCGTTATGAGCGCTGCGGAGAAATTATCTACCGCAGAAGTGCTGGCCGCAATGACCATAAGGGCAGCGCCCGCGCTGCAACTGAAGGATGCCGGCCAACTGCTGGCAGGTTATGCGGCAGACATGCAGGCGTATCCCACCGCCGATTACCGTGATATACTTTATTACCAGGGTAAAATGAAGCCCTCCCTGGTATGGAAGAAAGGAATTGTAGTATGATAACAAAAGAAAGCTACCTGCCTGCCACTGCTGCCTCCTGGAGCGGACGTACCGATGGTACGGACCCCGACCTGCTGCGCTGGCACCAGGTGATTACCGTAACGGACCTCCTGCAGGCGCCGCTACCGGTACTGAAGCCCGGACAAAAAGGTATTGTATTACTGGGCTTTGCCTGCGATGAAGGCGTGCGCCGTAACAAAGGCCGCACGGGCGCCGCAGAAGGACCTGCTGCCTTGCGCAAGGCTATTGCCAATTTCCCGGTTCACTTTAACGCACAAACGGTGTTACTGGATGCGGGCGATATTATTTGTACCAATGGTGAGCTGGAAAACGCGCAACTGGTGCTCAGCGAAGCGGTGAACGCCATTCTCACTGCCGGATACCTGCCGCTATTGCTGGGCGGTGGTCATGAAATTACGTATGGTCATGCCAGTGGTATACGCCGCTATGCCGGTAAACAACAAACAGGCTTTATTAATTTTGATGCGCATTTTGATATCCGTGTACCCGGACCGGAAGGCGCCAGCTCCGGCACCGGCTTCTGGCAACTGGCGCAGGATGCCAAACAGGCCGGTACCCCTTTTCATTACCTGGCCCTGGGCATACAAAAGAATGGCAACACCCGCCAGTTGTTTAATACCGCCGGCGAAGAAGAGGCGACCTATGTAAGCGCCGACGCTTTTCATTTACAGGATAAAGACACGCTGTTTGCCGCCATACAGCATTTTCTCAGCCAGGTGGATAAAGTGTATTTAACTACCTGCCTGGATGTATTTGCCGCGCCGTTTGCACCGGGAGTAAGCGCCACCGCTTATAATGGCATCCTGCCGGGAGGATTGTTCCTTCAGTGTTTCCGTAAAATATTGCAGAGCGGGAAAGTGGCGGGGGCCGATATTGCAGAGCTAAATCCTTCGCTGGATATAGATAATCGTACGGCGAAACTGGCGGCAGCCCTGATTTTTGAGATAGTGATGGCGTATAGCGGGGAAGAAGCATTTTAGCGTGTAGCCGTTTACTTTAACGGAAGTACGCTAAAAGCCGCTTACTGCTTTCAGCGCCTTCACCTGCCAGGCGCATTGCGCCAGTTGTTCCTTCATATCCATTTGCAGCAGCTGTACCAGTTGTTGCGCATTTACGGGCAGCGTGGTTTTTTCTTTCTTCAGCTGGGCTACCGTTGCTTTTACAAACAATAATAATTCGCTGGTATCATGCCATTGCCCCAGCAGTTCCCCTGCTTTGCGGGTGGGAGTGGCCAGGTTTTCTGTGAACACGGCGGGGAGCACCTGTTCCAGTATGCCCAGCTGGTAGTATAGCGTTTTCACTTCTTTCCGTACTTCGTGCCATACCGTATGATGGGCCCTGCTGGCGGGTACGGTGATCTTTTTATGTTGTTCCTGCAGGTAGCTGATCAGTGCAGCGGTAGCGGCTTTGGCGTCTGTATCCGCTGTTGCTTCCTTAAATCTTTCCGGCAGGGAGTCCAGTTTTTTCAGGGAGGAGAATTTCACGGTGGCCTGCAACATTTCACTGGCGGTGGCGGCTTTATTTTGCAATAACAGGTGCGCAAATGAAAAGCGCCATGATACCTTTTTTTCATAGCTGCGCAGGTTTTTCTCCTGAAGATGCGTGTCCCTGGAAGCACCGCCTACAGCCTGTATCAGCCTGGCGGTGCGCAGGTGTTTACCGGCTCCGAACGAATAGTCCGGCAGTTGTTTGGCCAGCGAAAAAAATGCCCGCAGTTTTTTTACGGCTACCCGCATGGCGTGAATAGCGTCGGCATCACCGGGCGCCTCCCGCAGGGTATGGTATGCGGCTGTTACGGTATCGCACTCCTTACGGAGATACTGATATAAGGCAGTTTGTAGCATACCTTCAAGGTAACAAAAAATTTCCCGACGGGATCAGAATACGATGGTTTTGTTCCCGTGAAGGATCACCCGGTTATCGACATGCGCCTTTACTGCGCGGGTGAGCACCTGCCGTTCAATATCGCGGCCCAGCATTACCAGGTCTTCCACGGTGTGTTTATGGCTTACCCTGGCCACGTCCTGTTCAATGATGGGACCTTCATCCAGTTCGTTGGTAACGTAGTGGGCGGTAGCACCAATGAGCTTCACACCCCTCGTATAGGCGTTGAGGTAAGGTCTTGCGCCGGCAAAAGCGGGCAGGAAAGAGTGGTGGATATTGATGATCCGCTGGGGATACCGGCTTACAAACTGTGGCGACAGGATCTGCATATACCTGGCCAGTACAGTGAAGTCAACGCGGTGTTCCTCAAGCAGCCGGATGGCAACCCGTTCCTGCAGTTCTTTGGTGGCATTGCTCACAGGAAGATAATGGAAGGGAATGCCCAGGCCGGTGCACTCTTTTTCCAGGGCGGTGTGATTCGAGATCACGACCGGGATATCTACCGGCAGCTCACCGCTTTTCCATCTCCATAATAATTCCAGCAAACAATGATCATATGCCGATACCATGATAGCCATACGCTTACGGCGATCGCTGTAATCTATTTTCCATTCCATTTGCCGGGGAATAGCCACCTGCTCCCGGAAGGCTGCTTCCAGCGCCGCTTTATTGAGGTTGGGCACCTGAAATTCCATGCGCATGAAAAATAATCCTTCCCGGGGATCGGTACTGTGTTGACTTGCATCCAGTATATTTGCATCCAACAGGTACAGGAACTGCGAAACGCCGGCTACAATGCCTGGCCGGTCGGGACAGCAAATAAGCAAACAGGCGGTGATATGAGGGATTTCTTGTGTTAACATATACTGCCAAAATATAAATATTAATACAATTTTCCGTTGAAAAAGATAGGACTGATGTCGGATACCCATAGCTATTTGCATCCGCAGGTATTCAAATATTTTGAAGAAGTAGATGAAATATGGCATGCCGGGGATATCGGTAATGTGGAATTAGCCGATAAACTGGAAAATTTCAAGCCTTTCCGGGCTGTTTTTGGCAATATAGATGGGGCGGATATCCGTATCCGTTATCCCGAAATCCTGCGTTTCAACCTGGAAGGAGTAGAGGTTATGATGACACATATTGGCGGGTATCCGGGGAAATATGCCCCCGGTGTGAAAGAGCAACTGAAACAGCATCCTCCCAAACTCTTTATCTGCGGGCATTCCCACATCCTGAAAGTAATGCCGGATGCGGCACTTCATTTGTTACATATGAACCCCGGAGCATGCGGACAACAAGGATGGCATAAGGTAAAAACGCTGCTGCGTTTTCAACTGGAGGCTGGTAATATTCAACAACTGGAAGTGATAGAGCTTCCCTGATCAACCACATTGTTATAACCTGCAACGTTTATGAACCTACGAATTTTAGCATGGCTGGTAATACTGGGATTGGGAGCTGCGCAGGCAAAGGCGCAGGGACGATTCCTGAAATGGCTGAAAACAGAAAATGATACCGCGTATATCGAAGATCATACGGAAGATATTACCTTCCGGCTGTACGGCTCGCGTAAGTACACCAAGTACGATATCATGGACCGGAAAACAAAAACCGATATCCTGTACCGGCCCAATACCCCATTTAACGTTGGATTTGGCGCCAACTACCGCTTCGTGGGTCTTAACATCGGATTTAACCTGCCGTTTATTAACAGCAACGACAGGTACGGCAAAACCAAATACATTGATCTGCAATCGCATGTGTACCTCCGCAAAATTGTGGTCGACTTTTACGGGCAGTATTATAAAGGCTACTATGTAGCCAACCCGGAAGAAGTATTTGGCAAAGCATATACTGCTCAGAACCCTTATCCACGGCGGCCGGATATCAGGAATATCGATTTCGGGCTGAACGTGGGGTATATTTTCAACGATAAA
Organism: Chitinophaga sp.; assembly: GCA_039593235.1. Taxonomy (GTDB): domain Bacteria; phylum Bacteroidota; class Bacteroidia; order Chitinophagales; family Chitinophagaceae; genus Chitinophaga. Next base: position 17,243 of record JBCNPS010000014.1, read on the forward strand.
CGTTTTTCTTACCGCGCTCCCAATCTGCAGAATGAATACCAGAAAAAAAGCGCCGGTTCACTGATCGTGGGCGGGGAAATGTTCCTGGCAGGTATTAAGGGCGATTCTTCCCTGATCCCCACCAATATGGCGGATACCGCCTTTTTGCGGGAGGAGCATTATTATAAGACCGGTATTTATTCCGTGGCAGCCAATGTAGGCTACGCCTATACATTTGTGCTGAAGGAACATTTCTTTTTGTCGTTATCGGTTACCGGTGGATTAGGAGGAAACATCACTTCCCTGTTCCTTGAAAACGGGGATGTGAGCCGTAAGGTAGGGCTGCAATTCAGCAACACCGTGCGCGCCTCGCTGGGATATAACTCCAGCCGTTATTTTGCGGGTATCCACTATGTAGGCATGAACACCCGCAGCGGCATGTCTATACCACATACTTACCAAACCTTTGGTACCGGCAACTTCAGGGTGAGCCTGGTGCGCCGTTTCACCCTGCAAAAGCCGTTGTGGAAAACAAAAACGATCTAGCTTTGGGCCGGTGAAATCCATTTCGACCTGGCGGGCGGCTGGTATTGTTCCATTTGCAATAACAGGTCGCCGATATCATTACTGCATAACAGCATATCGCGGTTTTCCGCTGAAAGGAAACCTTTTTCAAACATGTTTTGCGAAAGGGCGGTAAGGGCGTCGTAGAAGCCGTTTACATTGAGCAGGCCAATGGGTTTTTTATGAAGGCCCAGTTGTCCCCAGGTAAGCATTTCAAACAGTTCCTCCATAGTGCCGAAGCCTCCCGGCAATGCAATAGCACCATCGCACAATTCATTCATTTTGGTTTTGCGTTCGTGCATGGTATCTACCAGGATCAGCTCTGTGAGGCCATTATGGGCCAGCTCTTTCTGCTGCAGGAAATGCGGCAGTACGCCAATCGCTTTTCCGCCTGCATTTAAGGCGCCATCGGCTACCGCGCCCATGAGTCCTACTTTTGCACCGCCATATACCAGTGTGAGGCCGCGCTGTGCGAGCGCTGCACCCAGCCGGGTGGCCTGTTCCATATAGATGGGGTCATGTCCGGCGCTGGAACCGCAATAAACAACAATTCGATTCATATCTTCTGGTTATAAAGTGTTCAATTCTGCCTGGATGTTAGCCCGGGCGGCTGTTTCATACAACTCCCGGAACGCCTGCGTTACATAAATTACGGGCATATCCAGAAAATGCTGCAATACTTTTTTGCGTCCCGGTATATACACATTATCCGGGTACACCTGGTATTCCTGCCTGATTTGCCCGGCATATGCCTGGTATGTTTCCGGTGGGGCGCCCAGGATCTGCAGGTCGAAATCCAGGAAATGATCCAGGTCGGGGTCCCGGTGGGTATTGATATGTGTTTTGGTGGCGATGATGAAATCGCTGATTTTGCCTGTTTTTTCCGCCGGATAATTGATTTTATGCAGATGGGCCACCGCGGCGGCAGCGCTTTGCTCCTCATTATCGGGTTGCAGCGGGTTGTAAATAATATCGTGGAAGAAGATGGCAAAGAGTACCGCTTCCGGGTCTGTAAGCTGATGCGCATAAGCCTGTTGCAGGCTTACCAGCTGCTGTATATGCGACCAGTTGTGGTAATACCGGCCGGGCGACTGATGGGCTTCCAACAATGCCGCATAGGAGCTGTTTACCAGCGCAGCACCAGTGTTTGGATGAAGGGAGGACCAGATGGCACTTAATTGCATATGGTACTTTTTGGGTTTACTGTAAAAGGAAACGGGCAGAAAAAATTCCTGCCCGTTCCTGGTATGTGAAAGCTTTGGATTAAGCTTTTTTGGCAGCTTCTGCACGGATCACGTTCAGGGCGCCACCGGCTTTAAACCACTCGATCTGTTGTTCGTTGTACGTGTGGTTTACAGGGAACTCATTGGTGCTGCCATCTTTGTGATGAAGCACAACAGTGAGTTGTTTACCCGGAGCGAAGGTAGTGAGACCCAGGATATCGATGGTATCATCTTCCTGGATCAGGTCATAATCTTCTTTGTTAGCGAAGGTCAGACCCAGCATACCTTGTTTTTTCAGGTTGGTTTCGTGGATACGGGCGAAAGATTTCACCAGGATGGCACGAACGCCGAGGTGGCGGGGTTCCATGGCAGCGTGTTCGCGGCTGGAGCCTTCACCATAGTTTTCATCACCTACTACTACTGCGCCAAAGCCGTGTGCTTTGTAGTCGCGCATGGTAGCCGGTACCGCACCGTATGCGCCGGTGAGGGAGTTCTTAACGGTATCGCTTTTATCGTTGAATGCGTTGATAGCGCCAATAAGCATGTTATTGGAGATGTTATCCAGGTGACCGCGGTATTTCAGCCATGGACCAGCCATGGAGATATGATCCGTGGTACATTTACCTTTTGCCTTGATGAGGAGTTTCAATCCTTTCAGATCGGTGCCTTCCCATGCAGCAAATGGTTCCAGGAGTTGTAAACGGTCGGAGGTAGGAGATACTTTTACCTGAACGCCGCTACCGTCAACCGCAGGGGCCTGGTAACCGGCATCTTCTACTGCAAAGCCTTTCGGAGGCAGTTCATAACCTACCGGTTCATCCAGCATTACTTCTTCGCCGTTTTTGTTTTTCAGCTTATCGGTGAGCGGGTTGAAGGTAAGATCACCTGCAATGGCCAGTGCGGTTACAATTTCAGGGGAAGCCACAAATGCGTGGGTAGAAGCGTTACCATCATTTCTTTTCGCGAAGTTACGGTTGAAGGAAGTGATGATAGAGTTCTTACGGCTAGGATCGTCGATATGACGGGCCCACTGACCGATACACGGACCGCAGGCGTTTGCCAGTACTACACCGCCTACCTGGTCGAAGGTATTCAGTAAACCGTCTCTTTCGATGGTATAACGTACCAGTTCAGATCCGGGAGTGATGGTATATTCAGATTTCATTTCCAGCTGTTTGTCGATAGCCTGTTGGGCCAGGGACGCAGAGCGGGAAATGTCTTCGTAGGAAGAGTTGGTGCAGGAACCGATGAGGGCTACTTCCAGTTTTTCAGGCCAGTTGTTTTCTTTTACTGCCTGTGCAAATTTGGAGATAGGCCATGCCAGATCCGGTGTGAACGGACCGTTTACATAAGGTTCCAGTTCGTCGAGGTTGATCTCGATCACCTGGTCGTAGTATTTGGCAGGATCAGCGTATACGTCTGCATCCGGGCGGAGATGGTCCCTTACTTCATCAGCCAGGGCAGCCACTTCTGTACGGCCGGTGATTTTCAGGTATTCCGCCATTTTGCTGTCGTATGCAAAGAGGGAGCAGGTAGCGCCGATCTCCGCACCCATGTTACAGATGGTTGCCTTACCGGTAGCGCTGAAGCTGTCCGCACCTTCGCCGAAGTATTCCACGATAGCGCCGGTACCACCTTTTACGGTGAGGATACCTGCCACTCTGAGGATAATATCTTTGGCGGAAGTCCAGCCGCTCATTTTACCTGTCAGCTTCACACCGATCAGTTTCGGCATTTTCAGCTCCCAGGGTAAACCGGCCATTACGTCTACTGCGTCGGCGCCGCCAACACCAATAGCCACCATGCCTAAACCGCCGGCATTAGGGGTGTGGGAGTCGGTACCGATCATCATACCACCGGGAAACGCATAGTTTTCCAGTACTACCTGGTGAATGATACCAGCGCCTGGTTTCCAGAAACCGATGCCGTATTTATCAGAAATAGAGGAAAGGAAATCGTAAACTTCTTTATTGGTGTCAATAGCAGTGGCCAGATCTTCTGTAGCGCCTACTTTTGCCTGAATGAGGTGATCACAGTGAACAGTAGAGGGAACCGCAACTTTATCGCGACCGCAGGTCATAAACTGGAGCAATGCCATCTGGGCGGTTGCATCCTGCATAGCTACGCGATCCGGTGCAAATTCAACGTAGGATTTGCCTCTTTCGTAGGGCGTGGTAGTCGGTGCATACAAGTGTGCGTACAAAATCTTCTCAGCCAGTGTCAGCGGGCGACCCAGCATTTTACGGGTAGCTTCCACCTTACCCGGGAGTGCCGCATACACTTTTTTAATCATGTCAATATCAAACACCATGGGAAAAAAATTATTTAAGAGCGGTTAAAAATTGCTCGCAAAATTAACTAAAATCAGCAAGTTTTTAAATTAAATAGTTAACATATAGCCAATGGTGTATAAACTTCCTGTACTTTAACAGTTCCTTAAAATCCAGGCAGCGTAAGGAAAAGGCATACCGTTACCTTCCTGATGCGGTGAAAAAGCAGTCCCACGGCAAAGATGCTGATATTCAGCCGGGTACAGAAACCTGCCTTAGCGGGCCTTTTTCCCTTGTTTTTCCAGCCGGAATTTGATAAATTTGAACTATGAACCGGATAAAAGACTTTGTGGAATGGAAGGCGTTCGGTGTATGTGCCGCTATAGGAGAAAAACTTGGGGTAGCTACATACCGTATACGCATCTTTTTCATCTATGCTACTTTCCTGACAATGGGTTCCCCGCTCATTGTATATATGATCCTTGCTTTTTGGGTAAATATGAAAAATTACATCCAGAATGCCCGGAGAAATCCATTACGGTATTTATAAATAACTGATATAAACAAAAGAGGTGGTTCGCGTTGTCCGTGAACCACCTCTTTTGTTTTGGGTATATTGTTGTTTGTTTATTCAAGATGAAACAGCGTCATACCATGATAATGATTCTGTAACTCATTTAGCGTGATGGGCGCCGTGAGGTTACGGGTTTCATCGCGGTAATGCAGCTGCATAAGCGGATTGTGTCCTTCCTCAAACCAGCGGACCGAAAAAGGTCCTCTCACATACAACGTTCCACCTGCCGGCGAGGATGCCGATTCCTCTTTATGAAACTGTAGTTTCAGCAGGGTGGCTTCGGTCAGATGGATGGGCTCCAGGTTGTCGAGATCATACCAGAACTCATTTTCATCTGTAGCCACCAGCACTTTTTTGTCTTCATGATCTACCTGCAGGATCTTCCCTTCCTTTTCTGTCCCGCCATAATTTGTGATAATGGTATCACCTGATTTTAATTCGTGGATATTAATCATAGTGAACTGGGTTTTATGTGTTTCATGAATTTACTGAAAAAAGTGCAAAGCATCATGTAAAGAAAAAGCTATTATCCCCGGAAGGAGATAATAGCTTTTCGATGGTATATTTCCGTTATTTTAAAACTTCCTTACTACCTGGCGGAGTTCCACCAGTTGTTCCAGCAATGGTTCCAGCAGATCCAGGCGGAGCATATTGGCGCCGTCGGATTTTGCACAGGAAGGATCGGGGTGTGTTTCAATGAACAGGCCATCAGCGCCGGTGGCAATGGCTGCTTTGGCAATGGTGCTGATCATTTGAGGGTTACCGCCGGTTACGCCGCTGGTTTGATTGGGCTGTTGCAGGGAATGGGTGCAGTCCATTACCACCGGTTCGCCCAGGTGCTTCATGATGGGGATGTTGCGGTAATCTACCACAAGATCCTGGTAGCCGAAGGTGGTACCACGTTCGGTAAGGATAATATGATCATTGCCAGCTCCTTTGATCTTTTCCACGGCAAATTTCATGGATTCACCGCTGAGGAACTGTCCTTTCTTTACATTTACTACTTTACCTGTTTCGGCAGCGGCCAGCAAAATATCGGTTTGGCGGCAAAGGAAAGCAGGGATCTGCAGCACATCTACGTAAGCAGCTGCCATGGCGGCTTCTGCGGCAGAGTGGATATCTGAGGTAACAGGAACGTTAAAAGTTTTGCCTATTTTCTGTAATAATTCCAGTCCTTCTACATCGCCAATTCCGGTGAAGGAATGTACGCTGGTGCGGTTGGCTTTACGGTAAGATGCTTTGAAAATATACGGGATGGCTAAACGTTTACAGATGGTAGTCACTTTTTCCGCTACTTCCATCAGTATTGACTCTTCTTCTATCACACACGGACCCGCAATCAGGAAGAAATTTTCGGGGTTGTACTGCTCTTTAAACAGAGATTTTAAATGCTTCATATCTTGAAAAAATTGGCTCATTTAATTGAAGGTGCAAAGATAGGCATTCTCCGGCAAAGGGAGGTGATGATGCCATCGTACTGGCACTGATTGTCATGATATTGTAATCCGAAAACCATGTGCATAACCTGCTGTTAATTTTATTGTTATAGCATTGTCATGCGCTGGGGAGTGGTGTGTGGAAATACCGGTGAACCCTTTAATATTACGGTTCGAATTAAAAATGCTTACAATTATATTTTTGTATGAAGAAAGATAAGATACTGGTTATAGGCGCCTGCGGACAAATTGGCGTGGAACTGACGCTGGCCCTGAGAAAGATGTACGGGGATACCAATGTGGTGGCCTCGGATCTGCGGGAGGAACACGACCTGCTGAAGGGAAGCGGTCCGTATGTGTCGCTGGATGTGATGAATAAGGAGATGCTGCATGTGCTGGTGATCCGTCATAATATCACCCAGATCTATCTGCTGGCGGCGATCCTGTCGGCCACCGGTGAAAAGAACCCGTTACTGGCCTGGCATATCAATATGCAAAGCCTGCTGAATGTACTGGATATTGCCAAAGAAGAAAACCTGGATAAAGTATACTGGCCCAGCTCTATTGCCGTATTCGGGCCTAATTCACCGGCACAAGAAACACCGCAGCATACAGTAATTGAGCCTACCACTATTTACGGGATCAGCAAATTTGCCGGCGAGCGCTGGTGCGAATATTACAATCACCGTTTCGGCGTGGATGTGAGAAGCCTGCGTTATCCCGGGCTGATCAGCTACAAATCAGCGCCAGGCGGAGGTACCACTGATTACGCCATCGAAATATTCCATGAGGCGAAAGAACACCAGAAATACACCAGCTTCCTGTCTGAAAACACTTACCTGCCCATGATGTATATGCCGGACGCTATCCGCGCTACCATTGAACTGATGGAAGCAGACGCATCGAAGATCACGGTACGTTCCGCCTATAATTTAGGCGCCATGAGCTTCTCCCCGAAAGAGATCGGCGCTGAAATAAAGAAACACATTCCTGCCTTCACCATGGCCTATGAACCGGATTACCGCCAGCAGATCGCAGACGGCTGGCCCAACAGCATCGACGACAGCGAGGCGCGCGCTGATTGGGGCTGGAAACCCGAGTTCAACCTCGAAGCCATGACAAAAGATATGCTCACGCATATATAGCTTTACCGCCTTCGGCGTAATCAGTGTTCCAAGACAATCGCCGAAGGCGATCCCCCTCCGCACACACTATTCGATAAATCCTACCGCCACCGTGGTGTTGTTGAACTCGTCGATGAGAATGAAGGCGCCATTGGCGGGGTTCTTCTCATACGGGTCTGCGAATACCGGTGCAGCTGTTTTCAGCGTGATGCGGCCGATATCGTTCAGTGACATGGAGTGTTTATCTGTTACCTGTACGTGATTGGTAACGTCTGTTACGTAGTTGATCTGCTGTACTTTGGCTTTCACGCGGTTCACCCCGTGCTGCAACAGGTAGGTTTTACCGGAAGCAAGCGGTTGCTGGTCCATCCAGCAGATGTTGGCGCTTATTTCTTTCAGTTGCTGCGGCGTTTCGTTTGTTTTCACGAGCATGTTACCGCGACTGCTGTCTATTTCGCCTTCCAGGGTGATCACTACGCTTTCACGTGCATGCGCTACCGTTAGTTGTTTCTCAAACTGTTCGATGGTTTTGATGCGGCTCTTTTGCCCGGAGGGCAGGGAAATCACTTCATCGCCCACAGAGAAGTGCCCGCTGGCCACTTTGCCTGCAAAGCCGCGGAAATCGTGGTACTCAGTGGTTCTTGGACGGATCACGCTTTGAATGGGGAAGCGGGCCGGGTGGCTGTTGTCTTCATGATCAAAAGACACCTGCTCCAGGTATTCCAGCAGGGTGCTGCCATTGTACCAGTTGATAGCGCCGGTGCGACTGGCCACATTTTCACCATACAGCGAGGAGATGGGAATGAACTTCACTTCCTGTCCTTTGAATCCTGCGTTGTCGAGCATTTGCTGGAAATCTTCCACTATCTGGTTAAAGCGGGCTTCGCTGTAATCAACCAGGTCCATTTTATTGACGCAAACCACCAGGTAAGGAATACGCAGGAGGTTGGCGATAAAGAAGTGACGGTGTGTTTGTTCCACGATACCCCTGCGGGCATCGATAAGGATCAGGGATACCTGTGCATTGGAGGCGCCGGTAACCATGTTGCGGGTATATTCAATATGCCCGGGGGTATCGGCAATGATGTATTTGCGGGTAGGCGTGGAGAAATAGATGTGGGCTACATCTATCGTAATTCCCTGTTCGCGTTCTGCTACCAGTCCGTCGGTGAGCAGCGACAGGTCGGTAAAGTCCAGTCCTTTGCGTTTGCTGGCAGCGTGGAGCGCTTCCATTTTATCTTGCGGAATAGAATTGGTATCGTATAATAAACGGCCTATTAAGGTACTTTTACCATCGTCTACACTACCGGAAGTGGCTATACGTAAAACCTCCATTATTTTTATTTTTTTGCTCTCAGCGCCGGGCGTTGAAAGCCGTGTTCAATTTAGTTAAGTGTGTGTGTAACAGGAAATGCTGTTAGAAGTATCCTGCCTGTTTTCTCTTTTCCATGGCGGCTTCAGAGCGTTTGTCGTCTATACGTGCGCCACGTTCGGAGATCTTTGCTTCCATGATTTCGGCAATGATGTCTTCCAGTTTATCTGCTTCAGATAATACGGCGGCAGTACAGGTCATATCGCCTACGGTACGGAAACGTACTTTCTGGCGGAACGGCACTTCGTCGGCAGTGGTATTGAGGAAAGAGGAGTAAGGCCAGTAAAGACCATCGCGTTCTATGATTTCTCTTTCATGGGAGAAGTAGATAGACGGGATCTCCAGCTTTTCGCGGACGATATAGTTCCATACGTCCAGTTCTGTCCAGTTGGAGATAGGGAATACGCGAACGTTTTCGCCAATATTGATTTTACCGTTGAGGATATCGAACAGTTCGGGACGTTGCATTTTGGCGTTCCATTGACCAAATTCATCTCTTACCGAGAAGATCCTTTCTTTGGCGCGGGCTTTTTCTTCATCCCTGCGGGCGCCGCCTATGCAGGCGTCGAACTTGCCTTCTTCGATGGCATCGAGGAGGGTAACGGTTTGCAGGGCGTTCCTGCTGGCGTATTTACCGGTTTCTTCCTGGGCTTTGCCCTGGTCGATGCTGTCCTGTACATTACGGATGATAATGTCCAGTCCGAGGGTATTCACGAGCCAGTCGCGGAACTGGATGGTTTCCGGGAAGTTGTGGCCGGTATCCACATGCAGCAGGGAGAAAGGTATTTTACCGGGGTAAAATGCTTTCTGTGCCAGTCGTACGAGTGTAATTGAATCCTTACCGCCGGAGAACAGGAGCACCGGTTTTTCGAACTGTGCTACTGTTTCACGAAGTATGTAAATGGCTTCATCTTCCAGTGCCTGAGGAAATTCCCAATTTATTTGATTAGTCATGGACTATAATAATTTATTCAAAAAGCTAATATTTATTATCCGTGCAATCCGCATTCTTTCTGCGACTGTTCCCACCACCAGCGGCCGGCGCGTGGATTTTCTCCCGGTTCAATGGCGCGTGTACAGGGAGCGCAACCGATGCTGATAAAACCTTTGTCGTGCAGCTTATTGTAAGGCACTTTATGTTGTTCCAGGTAGGCCAGTACTTCGTCGTAGCCCCAGTGGATCAGCGGGTTGAATTTGTAGAGGTGGCGGTGTTCGTCCCATTCGAGGATTTCCATGCCCTGCCTGTTTTCGGACTGTTCAGCCCGGAGGCCGGTGATCCATACTTTTACGCCTTCCAGCGCCCTGTTGAGAGGAACAATTTTGCGGATGCCGCAACATTCCTTGCGGTTTTCCACGGATTCATAAAAGCTGTTGGGTCCTTTGGCGGAAATCAGTTTTTCTACTGCTTTGGTATCAGGGTAATACACTTCTACAGGCTGTTTATAACGGGCCATGGTGAGGTCCATTACGTCGTATGTTTCCTGAAAGAGGCGGCCCGTGTCCAGGGTAAAAACTCTAACCGGCAATTGGTTACGCCAGATAATATCTGATATTACCTGGTCTTCCTGGCCAAATGAGGTAGAGAATGCTACAGCGCCGGGATATTGTTCCAGCAGGTACTGTATGGCCTCCTCCACGGGTTTGTTGACCAGCGCGGTGGTAATGTCTGTCATGTAGATCTTCCTTATTGAATTGATATGTCTAGTGCCAGCGGAGCGATTACGGTCGTTCCTGTAACAAAAATACATAAAACCTATAAAAAAGATAGACTAATAATGTAAAAAATTATTTCTTTTGGGAAGATGGGCTATGGGGGCGGTTCTATAAAAAAGAAGGGATTGGAGCGATATTTACTGAGGCGCATGGTTTTAAGGGGGAGAGGCAGATATTGCCAACAGGATAAGGGGAATCTTCGGGTTGCAGTCATTTTAATGCCGGAGAAAGGATATTGCCAGGTGAAAATGGACTAGAATTTTTCCGTTGGAATTGCTTACTGCCGGAGGGAGGACATTACCGGGTGGAATAGGGCTTTACCGGGTGGAAGAGGGCTTTAATTTTCCCTGTTGGAGTTGTTTTAAGCGGTAAATAGATGGATACCATGAGCAATATGGATCAGCGGAATTTTAAGCGATAAATTAGCGGATACTGCCCTAGCTGGAATGACTAGAGGCGGCACCGGGCCTGCTTTGCAATAGTATAGCGCTTATCTCGCAATAGTATAGCGCATGCTTTACACTGGGAGTATCCGTGCTGCGCAAGCGGAGGGAAGGTGGACTTGATCATGAAACCCTTTACTGTAAAAGGAAAGCCGGCATTAGGCCGGCTTTAGTATTTTAACCCTGATCAGGCGCTCCGGGTCAGAATATCTTTCAATGTTTTATTTTCAAGGATCTTAAGGGCGGAGTCCCTTACACGGCCCATTACTTCGTTAAGGCCGCATACCGCTTCGTCGCGGCAGTTTTCGCAGCGTTCGTAGTAGTTGAGGCTTACGCATGGGAGCAGCGCAATAGGACCATCGAGCAGGCGGATGATCTTGGCCAGGGCGATCTCTTTTGGAGGCCGCATGAGGTAATATCCCCCGCCTTTTCCTTTTTTACTGCCGAGGATGCCGGCATTCTTCAATTCCAGCAAAATATTTTCCAGGAATTTGATAGAAATATTTTTTTCCTGTGCGATCTCGGATATAAGGATGGGCCCCTTATCTACATTCTCTGCCAGGTGTACTAATGCGTGAAATGCGTATTGCGTTTTTTTCGATAACATACAGACTTTTTTGCATCCCTCCACGGATG
>JBCNPS010000140.1:0-13956 GCA_039593235.1 Chitinophaga sp.
GAAGGAAGTACGGCCGCCTGTATGGAATTTGTCGAATAACAGCGCGGGGCTTAGCCTCCGCTTCAGAACAGACGCTGATGAAATAGTGGTGAAGTATACCGTGGCAGGCGCTACTGCCATGCCCCACATGGCGGCCACCGGCGTGAGCGGGGTAGATCTCTACGCCAAGGGCATCGACGGGCAATGGATGTGGTGCGCCGGGAAATACAATTTCGGCGATACCATCACCTACCGGTTTACACACCTGAAAAAGTATGATCATCATGTAAAAAACATCGACTATACACTTTACCTGCCTTTGTATAACACGGTAAAATGGTTCACCGTTTCCGTGCCGGAGGAAAGTATGCTCAAACCGTTGCCTGTACGTAAAGAGGCGCCCATAGTGATTTACGGCACCTCCATTGCACAGGGTGCATGTGCGTCACGCCCGGGCATGGCATGGACCAACATCCTTTCGCGTAAACTGGAAACGCCGGTCATTAACCTGGCCTTCTCCGGCAATGGCCGCCTGGAACAGGAAGTACTGGACCGGGTAGCGGAGCTGGACGCCCGCCTGTTTGTACTGGATTGCCTGCCTAACCTCACCCGCGCAGAATACGCCGGTGCAGAACTAAAAAGACGTATCACCAATGCCGTTACATTCCTGCAAAAGCAAAAACCGGGTATTCCCATTTTGTTAACGGAACACGACGGCTATTCGGATGGTGAAATGGACTCTACCCGCAAAGCCTCTTATACCAATGTAAATATCACCCTGCGGGAAGTAATGGACTCTCTCCTGAAAGCAGGCGTAAAGAACATCAGCCTGCTAACAAAAGATGAAATAGGCCAGGACATAGAAAGCATGGTGGATGGCACACATCCCAACGATATTGGTATGATGCACTACGCCAACGCCTATGCGAAAAAGATCCGCAGCATTTTTCACGAGGAAGCCGGCAATACCGTTACCACCACCCCCATCACCCAACGCCGCGATGCGGCCACCTACGACTGGGAAACCCGGCACGAAGAAGTACTGGCATGGAACAAAGCCCATTCACCTAAAGTAGTGTTCATGGGTAATTCCATCACGCATTTCTGGGGCGGTAATCCCGTAGCCAAAGTACGCAGGGGCACCAGCTCATGGGATAAATACTTTGAGCCGAAGCAGGCCATCAATATGGGCTTTGGATGGGACCGGGTAGAGAATGTGTTATGGCGTGTACAACACGGTGAACTGGACGGCATCTCACCGCGGTACATTGTATTAATGATAGGCACCAATAATCTCCAGGTAAACACTGATGAGGAAATTGCTTCAGGCATTCAATACCTCCTGCAGGAGATACAGGCCCGGCAACCTTCCGCCAATATCATTCTCATGGGCATCCTTCCCCGCCGCAATATGGAAAGCAGGGTAGTGGCCATCAACAAACTGATAGCAAAACAAGCATCCAACAAAAAGATCCAATTCGTAGATGCCGGAAAACTATTCCTGCAACCGGACAAAAAAATTGATGAACAACTGTTCTCAGATGGCCTGCATCCCAAGGAAACAGGCTACGAAAAACTGGGTGCACTTATCAACGGCTACCTGCGAATGTAAACGCGCGGATTTTGTCTGACTCAGGATTTTAATGATTTCGCTGATTACGCTGATTTGATTACTTTGGATTTAAAATGATTTGGGGAGATTTAAGCGAAAGTATCCGCTTAAATCTCCCCAAATCATTTATAAAATCATTACAAAATCAAATCAGTGTAATCAGCGAAATCATTAAAATCCTGAGTCAGACAAAATCCGCTAGGAGGTTTCGCTTTTCCCTTCGAGCCAGTTTTTGAACTCAGTAACCCTTTCACGGCTAATAATAACATCAGTATCAACATCGGGTGCTAATTGAAGAATTAATCTGCTATTGTAGTAAGTGGTGATTTTTTTGATGGCGTCTATCTGGATAATGAACTGCCGGTTAATGCGGAAAAACTGGTGTTTGTCCAGCACCTGTTCCATCTGATCCAGTGAATAATCGAGCGGTACGCGTTGGTTAGCGCTGGTGGTGGCCCAGGTGGTACCTCTTGCAAATTGCAGCCAGGCAATGTCTTTGGCTTTTACATAGATCAGCTGGTTGTTGATCCTGCCGATGAAACGGGCGCTGTCGCGGCGCAGGAACTCTTCTGCAATACGGCTGATGTCTACCGTATAATTATTGGCGGGTCTGAACTGTTCGTATTTTTTCAGTGCATTTTTCAGGTCATCGAGGTCGATGGGTTTCAGCAGGTAGTCGATGCTGTTTACCTTGAACGCCTGTAAGGCGAAGCCGTCATATGCGGTGGTAAAGATGATGGGGGTGCGTACTTTTGTTTTGCTGAATATTTCAAAGCAGTTGCCATCGGATAATTGTATGTCCATCAGCATAAGGTCTACCGGCTGCTGTTGCTCCAGCCAGCGGATCCCTTCTGCTACGGAGGTAATTACGGCCACCACCTGTATACCGGCATCACATTTTTGCAGTAGCTGGATCAGGCGTTCAGCATTATGCATTTCATCTTCAAAAATAACTATTCTCATGAAGCGTTGATAATGGGTAATTTTACAATAAACATGTTTTCTGTTTCGCTGATCTCGATGTTACTGTTGCTGATCAGCGCATATCTTTTCTGAATATTTTCAAGTCCTATACCGGAAGATATTTCAGGATGTACTTTAGGTCTTCTGTGATTGGATACCACCAGGAAATGATCGTCGCTTTTAATGGTGATCAGCAGCGGATCCTGTGCGGAGAATCGGTTATGCTTAATTGCGTTTTCTATCAGCATTTGCAGGGTTACTGGCGGTATCATGCCTTTAAGCCTGATCTTTTCCGGTATGTCGGCGCTGAACTGTATGCTTTGCTGGTGGCGGATATGGATCAGGAACAGGTAAGCGTCGAGGAAGTCCAGTTCTGTTTGTACCGGCACCAGGTTCTCAAATTTCTTATCAAGAATGTAGCGGTATGTTTTGGCCAGTTGGGTAATATAATCGGCGGAAAGATCCGGGCTTTTATATACCAGGTTGGTGAGTACGCTGAGTGAGTTGAAAAAGAAATGCGGATCTATCTGGTTGCGCAATGCATCATATCTTGCCTGGATATTTTCCCGCATCAGGCGTTCTGTTTGCAGCTGGTATTCTTTCCAGCCGGAATAATAAAAGATGATGCCGTTGAAGGTTAAGATCAGCAGGTAAAACATGAAGGCGCCGAAGTTCAGATCGTAGCTGAAATGCCGGAAGCTTTCCCATGCTTCATAGCGGTTAAACAATACGATGTCCGTCACCGAATAGAAGAGGCCGAAGAGATAAGCCACCAGCATGCCATATACCAGGAGTGCGGCGCAAAGGAACACCAGTTTACCGGAGGTGTGTTTGTTCATTGTTTTCCTTTCCACGGTACGGGCCAGCCAGGAAGCGCCTTCCCAGGCGGCCAGGCCAAACAGTATGTAGAACAGGCTGAACATCTGGCTTCTGAAGTCCATGATCTGCAATCCTGTTGTGAACGTATGGTCAAAGGATTTGAAGATGACACTGAAGGTATACAGTATCAGTATCCTTGAAAGATACAGAAACAGTTTGCTGGAGAATAATTTTTCATTTTCCTGGAAGTTCATCTGCTGTTTTGTCTGTTACTAAATGTAGTTATTTTCTTTAAACCAGGTAAATGCTCCTGTAACGGCGGCTTCCACCGGCGTGTAGCTGAGTTGCAGTTCCCGTTCTGATTTTTTGCCGGAATAGTAATTATCCAGGCATAGCATATAGGCGGTGGTATAATTTAATTTTCCGGAGATGCCCGGCAGGGAACCTATGATACCGGCTGCTTTCAGGATAAAGGCAGGGATAGGGATCAGCAGTTGCCGCCTGCCGGACACTTTTTTCAGCAGCCGAAAAAATTCGGCATAGCTCAGGTTCTGGCCGGCGAGGAGATAGCAATCGCCTGTTTTACCTTTTTCAATGGCATTGATAATGCCCCGGCATACATCCTTGATATGCACAAAGTTTTTGCCCCCGGGCGGATAGAACAACAGCCGGCGTTTCAGTCCGTACAGGATCAGTTTCCCCGAACTGGGCTTCACGTCATGCGGGCCTATCATAAAGGTGGGGTTCACTACAATAGCCGGAAGATGCTTGCTGGCCACCTGTTCCAGCACATACTGCTGCGCGAGGTATTTACTGTTGATATAACCGGAGTTGGCATTGAACAGGGTGAACCCGTTCAGTTCATTACCGGGGTTGCTTTTATGGCCGGGGCCAATGGTATTGGCGGTGCTTACGTAAATAAATTTCTGCACCTTATGCGCCAGGCAGGCCGCTGTAATATATTTGGTGGCCGTGAAGTTGGCCTGTTCATACTCAGCAAAGGAAACGCCCCACTGTTCTGTAATACAGGCGGCGTGGATCACTATATCGCAACCTTTTACGGCTTCATGTACATCATCGTTATTACTGATGCTCCCGTAAAAGATTTCACAGGGAATGTCTTCAATGCCTTTCACATCGGCCGAAGGCCTGATTAAAATTTTTATATCAAACCCCATGCGGTAAAGCTCCCGTGTTAAGTTGGAGCCCAGGAAGCCATTGGCGCCTGTGATCAATATTTTTTTCATTAATTTTTTTTAGATAGATAAACTATAAGGGATTTCTTTTTTTACTTCCCTGGATACGATCTTCATCCGGAACGACAATGGCAGTAACTGCATCAGTATATGATTGATCTTATTCATCAGCCCGGGGATGATGACCGGGTGGCCTGCCAGTGTGCCTTTCAGGGCAATGCCCGCAATATCGGGGGTGGACAGCAATCCCATTTTTCCTTTGAGTCCCTGGCTGATGATGCGCCGGGAGGTATGGGAATTGGTCATAATAGGCCCGGGATATACTACGCTTACAGACAGGCCGGTATCTGCCAGTTCTTCTTTTAACCCAAGAAAGAATGAGGAGATAAACGCCTTTGATGCGGGATACACCGTTTTATAAGCAATGGGCGTGAAAGCCGCCATGCTGGCTATGTTCATGATATAACCCTGCGGATGTTTCAGCAGGTGAGGGATCAGCAGGTGCGTAAGTAATACAGTGCCTCTTACATTGAGCATGATAATATCGTCTATGCGTTCCAGTGAGGTATCCGTAATAGCGGAGGTGCCGCCAATACCGGCATTATTGATCAGGAAATCAATATCATGATCACGGGTGATCAATTGCAGCTGTTGCTTCAGCGTATTGCTATCCGACAGGTCAAATTCAAACACTTTAACGCTTACGCGGTATTCCAGTTCCAGGCTTTCCGCCACCGACTGCAGGCGGCTTCCCGGCAATGCAATGAGGATGATGTTCCTGCCTTGCCTGGCGCATTGGATGGCAAATTCTTTGCCCAACCCGGAGCTGGCCCCGGTGATGAGCGTGTATTTATTATTGTTTGGCATACGTTTTATTTTCGAGCAGGCTTCTGAATTTAGTCATGGTCCTGAACAGGTTATCGTGAATAATGGGATCGGATACCCAGCGGGGGATCTTTTTGCTGCGGTCGGTGGTTACCATATAAGTGATCCGCAGCTGGCCGTCCGCCATCGGCGCCATGATCCATTTCCCCCGCGTGCCGGTGATCCGTGTTGTTTTATTGTATAACGGGAAGCGGCTATCCGTGATGCTTTCAAACACCACTTCCGCCGCATCGCCGGGAGTTTCCAGGTAGCGGTATAGCAGGCAGCAGTCCTGGTCGTCTACCGGCCAGGGAATGTTGTACTTAATATAGGTGATCCAGTGATTGGGCTCCGGGGCAGCGGCTACCCGGTATTCGCTGGCGTTGGTATTCCATTCGCGGCCGTGGGCCTGGTCTTTGAAAAGCCCTATCACCGCCGGCACGGCAGATTTTACTATGAAAACGGCCTTGATCTCCCGCACATTTTCTCCACCGGCGCCGGGAATCCATCTTTCATATAATGAAATGGCGTTATCCTGCTTCACCAGCTTAAACTCACTGGTGTCCGCATATAACGACCGGACGAACATAATGCTGCTGATCAGTAAAACAGGTAGGTGTTGCATACATCATAATTTACTGCAAATATGCCGAGGGTATACCGGCCCGCCATCGATTAACTGCTGAACTGTAGGAATAAGCCGTTGACCTGTTATTAAACCGCCGGTATGAATGATAGAAAAATATTTATATATTATTTTATGAAGAAGTACCGGGAATATTTTACTATTTTGTTCGCCGGCTGCAGGAAGGCAGCCGGTATACCCGTTTAAAATCATCTGCATTGAACATGAAAAAATACCTGCTGGCTGTTGCCATTGTGTTTGCCATTATACCCGCAGTTGCACAGCAAAACTGCCCGGTAATTCCTATGCCGGTAAAAGCACAAAAGGGGAGCGGTACTTTTAAGATCACCGCACAATCCACCATCAGCCCGGAAGATACTTCGCTGTTACCGCTGGCCACCTGGCTGCAGGAAGAGCTGTTGCGCCGTTGCCATATAAAGGTGCCGTTGCAGCGTAAGGCCGGCAATACAGTTATTTTACTGAAGAAAACAGCCGGTACTAACGCAGAGGCATACACGCTTGGCATGAATAAACAAACGGCTATTATCTCCGCTGCTGCGAAGGAAGGCGTGTTCAATGGTATTGTAAGTTTATTGCAACTGGCTGTGGCGGCGCCTGCATCCGGCAAAACTTTGCAGGTGCCCTGCTGGAATATTACAGACGCTCCCCAATATGCGTGGAGAGGCGTGATGCTGGATGAGTCGCGCTACTTTTTCGGGAAAGAGAAAGTGAAGTCCATCCTCGACTGGATGGCTTTCTATAAACTGAACCGCTTCCACTGGCACCTGACGGATATGCCCGGCTGGCGACTGGAAATAAAGAAATACCCGTTACTCACCACCGTAGGCGGTATTGGCAATATTGCCGATCCCAAAGCGCCGGCAGCTTATTACACGCAGGA
The DNA here is from genome assembly GCA_039593235.1 of Chitinophaga sp. Classification (GTDB taxonomy): domain Bacteria; phylum Bacteroidota; class Bacteroidia; order Chitinophagales; family Chitinophagaceae; genus Chitinophaga. The sequence continues at coordinate 6,960 of JBCNPS010000140.1, forward strand.
CGACATCCGCGAAATAGTGGCCTATGCAAAGGTGCGTTGTATTGACATTATTCCTGAAATAGATATGCCCGGTCATGCCGGTGCAGCCAACAGGGCATACCCCGCCTTCGATGGCGGCGGTACGGCCAAATATCCGCAGTTCACTTTCAATCCCGGCAGGGAAGGCACTTATGCTTACCTGGCGGATATACTAACGGAAACGTCTCAACTTTTTCCTGCACAGCTTATTCATCTCGGCGGTGACGAGGTAACTTTTGGCAACGCCGGCTGGGACCAGGATACCGGCATTATCCGGTTAAAGCAGGCCCATGGCCTGAACACCCGCAAACAGGTAGAGGATTATTTTATCCAGCGCATGGCCGATACTGTTCTGAGGCTGCATAACAAAGTGATGGCCTGGGATGAAATTGCTACTGCTACCTTGCCGGCCGACAGCACCATTGTGTGCTGGTGGCGTCATGATAAACCAGAAAACCTGGCCATGGCGTTTCAGAAAGGTTACTCCGTAGTGATGTGTCCCCGCCTGCCGTTCTATTTTGATTTTGTACAGGACAGTTCCCATAAAATAGGCCGCAGGTGGAAAGACGGGGAGTTTAATCCCCTGCAATCGGTATATGATTTTTCTGCTGCGGCTATTCCTGCCGCAAAGGGGCACGAATCGCATATACTAGGCGTACAGGCCTGCCTGTGGTCGGAAACCATCCATAGCAATAACCGGCTCGATTTCCTGCTTTTCCCCCGCATTGCGGCGCTGGCGGAAACTGCCTGGACTCAGACTGCGTCGAAAGACTTTAACGGCTTTAAAACCCGTTTAAAAGCGCAATTGCCGCTGTATGAAAAGGACCACATCTATTACTTTGATATTTTCCAGCGGGGTAAACATGTGGAATCCGGTAAGGCGGCCAGCAATTATATTGACTGATGTCGGTTTTGTTCTATTCTGTGGGAGGAACGGGTGGTAATATTGCAACGGGATCAGGAAAAAATGCCCGTTTAAAACAAGATGAAAACGATTATACTGGCGCTCGCCACCATTACTACCGCCCTGGTGGCGGGGCTCTTCTACGCATTTGCCGTATCCATCAATATCGCCTTTACAGCGCTGCCGGACGCCGCTTATATAACCGCTACCCAGGCCATTAATGTAGCTATTGTGAACCCCGCTTTCCTGGTCAGTTTCCTGGGAGCGCCGGTGTTATTGATCTGGGCGGCATGGTTACATGCACGTCCTGCCTTTACCCGCCGCAGCGGGTACATCCTGGCGGCGGCAATAATATTTGTAGCCGGCAGTTTCGGGGTAACGGTGCTGGCAAATATTCCCCTTAACGATCAATTGGCCGCTTTTACTATAGAAGGCGCCTCTACTGCGGAGCTGCACCATATGAGAGAGGCGTTTGCCATACCCTGGAATAACTGGCACCTGGTACGTACCATTGCCGGGATTGCCGCACTGGTATTGATGGTAATGGCCTGCCTGCAACGGGATATCAAAAGCTGAGATGGTTTTTGTATTTTTATAGAGATGTATTATCAGACTATTCCACCGCCGCCACATCTTGCACATGTTATCCGGTTTTTCTGGGTGCTGGAGGGAGATACGGGCTATACGCACTATAACATGGCAGACGCCTGCGTGGAAATGTTGTTTCATTACCGGGGGCTTTTCGATGAAATAACCAATGTGGGCAACATCACCCAATCGTATACTTCCGGTATCCACGGGCCTTCACATACCTTGCGCAGGTACACTATTGAAGAAGGGTTCAGCATCTTTGGCGTGTATTTTTACCCCCAGGCTATTCCGCTGCTGTTGGGCATATCTGCTGCTGATATGACGAATGATACCGCTGAGCTGAAGGATCTGTTGAAAGGAGAAGGCCGCATATTGGAAGAGAAGATCATGCTGGCAAAAAATAATAAAGAGCGATGCGCTATCCTCTGCCGTTTTACAGAAGAACGGCTGGCGGCCAGCCGGGTGGCTAACCTGCCGGTTTTTGCAGCTATAAGAGATATTATTCATCATAAACCTTCACTGAACATACAATCACTTTCCCAGGCATATTATTTGTCGCAACGGCAGTTTGAGCGCCAGTTCAAACAGTATGCGGGATTGTCGCCCAAACTGTTTTCACGGATCGTCCGTTTCCAGTCGGCCACCGCCTTTTACAACCGGCCGGTGACGAGCCTTGGAAGCCTGGCGCTTGAATGCGGGTATTATGACCAGTCGCATTTTATCAGCGACTTCCGCGAGTTTTCAGGCATGCATCCCAAACAGTATTTCTCCGGCCGCTCCGGGGCTACTGATTGGCGTGACTAACAAAAATGTCGTGTTTTTCCAATTTTAGCAGGGGATACTGTTGCAATTTTGTGCAAGAGACATTTAACCTTAAAACAAGTTTTTATGAAATTACCAGCAGGACATCAACAGGTAATGCCGTATCTGATCCTGAAAAATGCAGCAGCCTTTTTTGATTTTACCGCAAAGGTATTTGGTGCAAAGGAACACCACCGCAGTTACAAAGACGGCAACAAGGAACTGATGCATGGCGAAATCAGTATAGGCGGCAGTATTATTATGTTTGGCCAGTCGAGCGCGGACTGGGGAACTGATAACGCAGGGCTGTTCATTTACGTGGACGATGCGGATGCTACTTTTAAAAAGGCCCTGGAAGAAGGCGCCACCGAAGTAATGCCGCTCACGGATCAATCGTATGGAAGGTCCGGCGGGGTAAAAGATCCGTTTGGAAATACCTGGTGGATCACAGCGGCGTAAGGAAGCAATATTTTTTACATGGTAAGGACCGGCAATGTGCCGGTCTTTTTTATATTTAACCCGGTAAATCAAATTATCCGCATATGCTTTCCACACTTATTGCTGCCATTAAAAAAGTGGAACATGGTTTTAAGCACATCCTGGAAGCCGGGGATCAGCTGATGAAAGACCCGAGTCATGATCCCCTGGAAACGGCCATCAAACTTATAACCGGCGAAAGCTACCAGGAGCGTATGTTAGGCGCCTGGCTGCTGGGACTCTTGTCGCCCCAAAACAAGAAGGCGTTAACACTGCTGAAAACAAAAGTAGTGAAGGATGAAAACTGGCGGGTGCAGGAAATGCTGGCAAAAGCCTTTGATCATTATTGCAGCAGCATTGGCTATGAAAAAGCGCTTCCGGAAATCAGGCTATGGCTGAATGATCCGCAGCCTAACCTGAACAGGGCGGTGGTGGAAGGATTCCGTATCTGGACCGGCCGTCCTTATTTTAAGGAACATCCGGATGTTGCCGTTAGAATGATCAGTAACCTGAAATCAAAAGAGAGTGAATACCTGCGTAAATCAGTGGGAAATGCGTTGCGGGATATCCGTAAAAAGCACCGGGCGTTGGTGGAGGAGGAGATCCGCACGTGGAACCTGGAGGAACCGCGTATTGCCTTTGTATACAGCCTTGTAGCGAAGTGATCGCCTTCGGCGATGCGGATTTTGTCAGACTCAGGATTAAACTGATTACGCTGATTTGATTACTTTGGATTTAAAAAGATTTGGGGAGATTTAAGCGAAAGTATCCGCTTAAATCTCCCCAAATCTTTTTAAAAATCATCACAAGATCAAATCAGCGTAATCAGTTTAATCCTGAGTCTGACAAAATCCGCTCTATTCCCAATATTTCTCGCCTTTCTTCATTTTCTCCAGGGTGGTTTCGTAGTTTTTCTTCTCGTCGCCATTCGCTTTGTTCAGGGCTTTTTCTTCCCAGGCGAGGGCATCCTCTTTTTTACCGGCTTTATACAGCAGGTTGGCGTAGGTATCCATAAATGCAGGTACTTCGTTGTCTTTGAAAGAGCGTTTGCTCCATTCCAGGGCCTGTTCTATGCATTGCATATCGTTGCATTTTTCGAAGATGGTCCAGGCATATTCATTGAGCGATTGCGGATCTGCTTTGTGGCCATATTTTTTCATATAGGCAACAATGTTAGCTACGGCATTATCGGCATCCTTTACATAGCTGAAGTATTGCACTTTGGTTTTCAGGATCAGCTCTTCCGCGAAAGCAGGATATTTTTTGGTCAGGCTGCTTTCAAGGGTTGCCCAGTCGGGTTTGCTGCCGTCTTTCTTCATCAGCTGGGGGTATACCTCTTCCTGTGCTACAATGCCCATTACCTTTTCTTCTGCTTTACCGGGGCCCAGCACTTTGTTTACCTTATCGGCGTTGTGAAGGAACATATCAAAACCGGGATCTTTGCTGCTGTTGGTAAATTTAGCAATGAAGTCCAGGTTTACGGGTGAGTACAGGTCTTTCTGCCTGCTGATATATTCTTTTGAAATAAGCGAAGCATTTGCCTGGTCGTATTTATTCAGTGCTAGGAGCGCCATCTGCCGAAGGAAAGCGGTATCCTTTTTTCCTTTTTTGTAAAGATCCAGCTGTGTGTAGTATTGTGTAGCCGGGTTGAGGGAGGCAGCGCATCTTTCAATGAACTGGTCGGCCTCGGCGCCACCAACCTGGCGGTCTACAATATGACCGTCGGGTGCAAACACCAGGAAGGTAGGATAGGCGCGGATAGCGTAATCCTTTTCAATTTGTTTGGCGGATGCATACCAGCTTTTCACTTCTTCATTGTCTTTGTCCGTTTGATCCATCTGCACCTTTACGTTGATGAATTTCTCATTCATAAAGCTGCCTACTTTTTCCTGCGGGAAAATGTTGGCCGACATAAATTTACAGGGGCCGCACCAGGTGGTGAAGCAATCCACGAAAATGTACTTGTTTTCCGCTTTGGCTTTGGCCTGCACCTCAGCCCAGCTGCTGCCATGTTCGAAATGCATGCCTTTGTCCTGTGCTACAGCCAGCAGGGGCAACAGGAAGGCGAGAAGGAATAGTTTCTTCATAATGTGTTGTTGGTTTTGATTAGTAGCTGCTAATTTAACGTAGTTCCGGAACAAAACCGGGAGGGCGGGTAATTAATTTGACAGGATAAGTTGGCCTTATGCCCCGGGTGGGGTAGCCTCCAATACGGCTGATTCCGCAGAAGGCATATTTCACAAAAAAGGCCATCCTCTCCGAGGGGGCCTTTTCTGCATAAAATGTAATTACACCGGTGGATGTTATTTGAAAGAAAGGATGGTTTCCGTTTATGTAAAACCAATATGGTAAAGATTTGGCACTTCATTGCAAAATTTCGTATTTATCTTTAGCACATTCGTACCTGATTTTCTGAGTTCGGTTAAATTATACTAACTTGTTGTAGCTAAAAACATTAGCCATGCCGGTAAAACATTTTGTGCAGCCGATAGACCTGACACATCCGAAACAGCTGCAACGCCTGGTCGAGAACAGGCGGGTTTATAACCTCAATAACTGTGAGCTGAATATATTCGAAAGTTATCAGCAGGATTACCGCGTGCCGCTTACTTTTGGCGATTTTGTGATCACCAGTATGATGAGAGGTAAAAAGATCATGCATCTTTTTGATAAACCTTCTTTTGAATACCAACCCGGGGAAACGGTGATCCTGCCGGCCAATGAAACCATCATTATTGATTTCCCCGAAGCCACCACCGATAACCCTACCCAATGTATCGCCTTTTCCGTGGATGAAACCTACATCCGCGGCACCCTGCAATATCTTAACGAGTACTATAACAGTGAATACGCCGATAAGAATAACTGGCGCCTGCAATTTAACAGGTACCATTTCAACAACGACACCGACCTTACAGACCTGATCAATAAGCTGGTACGCATTTGCAGCAGTACCGACCTTTCCAGGGATATTTATGCAGATCTGAGTATGAAGGAACTATTGATCCGGATTTTGCAGGGCCAGCACCTGCAGCTCATTGCGGATGAAAAAGATACCAACAGTAACAACAGCAGGCTACATTTTGTGCTGCACTATATCAATGAGCACCTCACAGAAAATATTTCTGTAGATACCCTTTGCCGCAAAGCCTACCTGAGCCGCAACGTGTTTTTCAAATGGTTTAAAGACCAGTTTGGGATCACTCCCCTCCAATATATTAACCGGGAAAGGTTAAAGCTGGCCAAACAGCTGCTGGCCAACAGGAATAACAGCGTAGGCCAGGTAAGCACCCTGTGTGGTTTTAATGATACCAACTACTTCATCCGCCTGTTCCGTAGTGCAGAAGGAGTTACGCCGGGTACGTACCAGCTCATCTGCTCGCGGTAGCGCGCCTTCGGCGCTTTACCGCGGATTTTGTCTGACTCTGGATTTTGATGATTTCGCTGATTACGCTGATTTTTATTTTTGAACTTTCTTTTGATTTTAAATGATTTGGGGAGAAATTAGCGAAAAATACCCGCTAATTTCTCCCCAAATCATTTAAAATCAAAAATAATCAAATCAGCGTAATCAGCGAAATCATCAAAATCCAGAGTCAGACAAAATCCGCGTCGGAGGTGGATTCAACGTCAGGTTTTGCCGCTGATGCCAGTATGGGTAAATGGTGGGGATTTCACTGGCGGCGTCCAGCTTCTTCACCTGGTCGGTGGTGAGGTTCCAGCCGGTGGCGCCGAGGTTCTGGATCAGTTGCTCCTCATTACGGGCGCCGATAATGATGCTGGAAACGGTAGGCCGTTGCAGTAGCCAGTTCAGGGAGATCTGGGCCACTGTTTTGCCGGTTTCAGCTGCTATTTCATCCAGCGCGTCAATGATATTGTAGAACACTTCGTTGTTTACCACTGCTTCGGGAACGGGGCTGCCTCCCTGCGCTACCCGGCCATTTTGTGGCGGCGGACTGTTACGCCGGTATTTACCGCCAAGCCTGCCTGCTGCCAGCGGGGACCATACAATGGCGCCCACTTTCTGATCGAGGCCCAGGGGCATCAGTTCCCATTCATATTCCCGGTTGGCAAGGGAGTAATATACCTGGTGCGCCACATAACGGTTCCACCCATACTTTTCTGCAATGGCCTGCGACTTCATCAGGTGCCAGCCGGAAAAGTTAGAGGCTGCAATGTAACGTACCTTACCGCTTTGTACCAGGT
>JBCNPS010000141.1:0-13922 GCA_039593235.1 Chitinophaga sp.
TTGGGCCTCGGCGGGAAAAGCAGTAAAAGTAAAAGCTGGTTTTAATTATGCAACGACAGTGATTCGCTGTCAGCTTACATCAATATATTTAAGAGTATGAGTAGAATTATTAAAACGGGCGTATGCTCGTACGGCATGTCTGGACAGATATTTCATGCCCCGTTCCTGCATGTGAACCCTGGATTTGAATTTACAGCGGTTGTAGAAAGAAGTAAAAACCTGGCGCGTCAACGCTATCCTAACGTTAAAGTATATACGAGCGTGGAAGATATGCTGGCCGATAAAGACCTGGAGCTGATTGTGGTAAATACCCCCAACTACACGCACTTCGATTTTGTGAAAGCCGCACTGGAAGCAGGAAAGAATGTGATCGTAGAAAAGCCTTTCACCGTACACACTGAAGAGGGAGAAAAACTGGCTGCACTGGCTGCTGAAAAAGGGCTGCTGCTCAGCGTTTATCACAACCGCCGCTACGACAGCGACTATAAAGTTGTAAAGCAGGTATTGCAATCCGGGCAACTGGGTGATGTATTGGAAGCAGAAATACATTACGACCGTTTCAAAGAAGAGCTGAGCTATAAAAAGCATAAAGAAGTAGGAGGCCCCGGTACCGGCGCACTCTACGACCTGGGCTCTCACCTGATTGACCAGGCCATTACCCTGTTTGGTATGCCTAAACGGGTATGGGCTGATATCCGCATCATCCGCCGCGATTCTGTTGTGGATGATTACTTTGAACTGGTGCTTTACTACGATAACCTGCGTGCCCGTGTAAAATGCAACTACCTGGTACGTGAAGCCCTGCCGGCTTACCAGTTGCATGGCCGTACCGGTTCCTTTATCAAAACGAAATCCGATATCCAGGAAGCACAACTGCAGAGAGGTTTATTCCCCGACAGTCCCGACTGGGGAGCAGAACAACCGCATGAATGGGGACTGCTCCACACAGAAATTGATGGCAAGGTAGTAAAGAAATACATTCCCGGCGGGCATGGTAATTATATGGACTACTACCAGGGCATTTACGAAGCACTGGTGAATAAAGCCTCTAACCCGGTACCAGCGCAGGATGCCATTAAAGTGATCAAAGTAATCGAAGCCGCTTTTGAAAGCAGCAAGGAAGGAAAGGTGATCGACTTATAGCGAATTTTGCCTGCCGCGGATTTTGTCTGACTCAGACAAAATCCGCTCAGGGGCAGGAAAGCCGCCCGGCGTCGTCCCGCACTACGAGGCCTTCTTCGTTGAGGAACTGCAGTACTTCCATCAGGTCGCTTCTTTTTACATTGGGCAGTTTGGTTTGCAGCACGTTAAACAGCAGTGGTTGTTCTTTCAGCATGGTGATAACGTGATCGGATATACGTTTAAACCCGGCGGCATCTATGGGTTGTGATTTCTTTTTCAAACAAACATCGCATACACCGCAGGGGGTGGCGTCTTTTTCCCCGAAGTAAGCTACCAGTTGCTGTGTGCGGCATATATCACGGTTACGGGCATACGCAAACATCGCATCGAGCCGGTCGGCATACACTTTTTTACGCACTTCTACCCTTGCCATATTGATACGCAGGTTTTGTGCAGATACCCGTTCCTGCAGGAAACACAACTGCGGCTCATCGCGACGGGGCTGATAATTTATTATGCCATATTGGTGCAGCTGCTGCAGCTGAGCCGCGATCTCATCGTCTTCCATCAGCATAATACGGCCTATTTGCCGTTCGTACACCGGTACCGCATTATCGAAAATACCTTCGTAAGTACGCAATAGTGTTTTAATAATTTCTTCCAGGGCAGGGTAAGCATTTTCAAACTCGTACAGGGATTCCTTGTTGGTAACAAATTCCGCACGCGACGGGAGGAACACACTTTCGCTGAGTTGCAGCACGCCTTCCTGTTCCAGCAGGCGTACAGCGCTGTATGCCATGGTGAGGTTCAGGTGAAAAGTGCGGGCAAAATCGTTGATGTCAAAGTCGAAGTACAAACCTTCCGCGCTGCCAACGGGAACCTGGAGGTAATTAACAATGCCCTGGTATACCTCGCGGATCTGTTCCAGGGTAGGGAACTGCAATGCAATCCGTTCATGCATTTCTGTGAGTTCTTCTTCATTGTATAACAGCACCGCATATGCTTTCTGCTCATCCCTGCCGGCACGGCCAGCCTCCTGGTAGTAGGCTTCCAAACCATCGGGCATATCGTAATGCACTACAATGCGTACATCAGGTTTGTCGATGCCCATACCAAAAGCGTTGGTACAAACCATGATGCGCGTTTCATTATTGATCCAGGCTTCCTGCCGCGCGGCTCTTTCGGCCTGTGGCAAACCTGCATGATAATAACTGGCAGGGATACCCTGTAACTCCAGCAGCGACGCAATTTCCCTGGTACGTTTACGGTTTCGGCAATAAACAATCCCGCTGCCGGGTACGCGGTCCAGTATATGTTTTACCTTATCAATTTTAGTGGGTTCTTCCAGTACACTGTAAGAAAGATTGGGCCTGGCAAAGCTTTTAGTAAAAACTTGGGCATCTTTCATCAGTAGTTTCTCGCAAATATCTGCCTGCACCCGTGGGGTTGCAGAAGCTGTAAGCGCCAGCACCGGCGCATCCGGGAAGAAGCTGCGGATATCTGCTATCTGCAGGTATGCCGGACGAAAATCGTATCCCCACTGGGAGATGCAATGCGCTTCATCCACCGCAAGCAAATTTACCGGGAGGCCATCGCAATAGGTTTGAAAAAGTTTGCTTTGCAGTCTTTCCGGAGATACATACAAGAACCTGCAACCTCCGCGCCGTGCGGCTTCCAATACTCTTTCCACTTCCTGGAAAGGCATCCCGGAATAAATAGCATAAGCAGTGATCCCTCTTTTTTTGAGATTAGCCACCTGGTCCTTCATCAGTGCAATGAGTGGGGTGATCACCAGGCATAAACCCGGCTTCATCATGGCCGGCACCTGGAAGCAAATAGACTTACCTCCGCCGGTTGGAAGCAAAGCCAGTGTGTCCTGTCCTTCCAGTACAGCATTCACGATATCTTCCTGTAAGGGGCGAAACTGTTCATATCCCCAATATTGCTGTAATATAGCTACGGGCGTGCTCAAATAAAAATCTAATGGTTACTACGAAGATACGCGATTAGCGCGAGTTTTGTCTGACTCAGGATTTTGATGATTTCGCTGATTACGCTGATTTGATTTTGTAATGATTTTTAAAATGATTTGGGGAGATTTAAGCGAAAGTATCCGCTTAAATCTCCCCAAATCATTTTAAATCCAAAGTAATCAAATCAGCGTAATCAGCGAAATCATCAAAATCCTGAGTCAGACAACCTTCGCTCAGTTCACGTTTTTATAGCGTAGTCTTATGGAGTTTACTGCCAGCACTACATCTGAGATAGCCATTACGCCGGCGCCCACAATAGGGTTCAGGAAACCGAGGGCGGCTACCGGTATCGCCACTACGTTGTAGATAAATGCCCAGAAAAGATTCTGTTTGATGGTGAGATAGGTATGTTTGCCCAGTCCCAGCGCCAGCGGCAGGGAGCCAAGGTTATTATTAAGCAGTACTACGTTGGCGCTTTGCATGGCCACCTGTGTGGCATCGCTCAGGGAGATACCAATGGTGGCTTTTGCCAGTGCAGGTGCGTCATTGATGCCATCGCCCACCATAGCGGTAGGTGCGGCTTTCATGAGGGCGTCTATCTTCTGCAGCTTTTGCTCCGGCGACTGCTCCGCATATACTTCCGTGATGCCCAGTTTGGTAGCTAATTCCCTGCATTTACGGGCAGTGTCGCCACTTAGCAGAACGGGGTTAATACCGGATTGCTTCAGTTGGGTGATCACCTTGGCAGCTTCCGGCCTTATTTCATCGGTAAAATCGATCCAGCCAGCCAGTTGCCCGTTCTTTAAGAGGTACAGGTTATGGCTGTCATCTTCCGTAACTCCGCCTGCCATACGGAAAGAGCCCAGCTGCCATTCGTTACCTGCTTTATCTCCGGCGCGCATTCCCATACCTTTGTGTTCCCGGACCTGCTGCAAGGGAACTTCCCCCGCAGATTTCCAGAGCGCAGCTATAGAGCGTGCAATAGGGTGGGAAGAATATTTTTCCAGGCTGTATACCACTTGTTTAAAATCTTCTTCCGGCATATCAAAAAAGCGGTAGTCGCCCAGTTGAAGCTTACCCGTGGTAAGGGTACCTGTTTTATCGAATACTACCTGCCGGATGTCTTTAAACATTTCCAGGGTGTGTCCTCCCTTGATAAGGATACCGTTGCGGGCTGCGCGGCCCAGTCCTACCATCACGGCAGCCGGGGTTGCCAGTCCCATGGCACAGGGGCAGGAAATAACCAATACGGCTACACTACGCATCATGGCAACAGCCAACGTGGTGTGCCCTATAAAATACCAGCCCAGGAAGGTAACCAGGGCGATGCCTAATACCAGGGGAACAAATATGGCGCTGATACGGTCTGCCAGTTTCTGCATGGGTGGTTTATCGGACTGCGCCTGCTTTACCAGCTCAATGATATACGACAGCACGGTGTCTTTGCCGGTGGCCGTAATATATACTTTGATGGTCCCGTCTTCCAGTATGGTACCGCCTATTACTTTATCTTTTTCTTTTTTGCTCACAGGCGCGCTTTCGCCGGTGATCATGGATTCGTTGGCATGGCCGCTACCCCAATAAATGGTGCCGTCCATAGGTATTTTATCTCCTGTATTTACCAATACGCAATCGCCTGTACGCAGGGTGCGGTTGTCTACTTCATGAATGTGTTCATGACCGTGACTGGTGTCAATAAGCCGGGCTGTAGTGATCTGCATGCGGGCCAGTTCGGCAATGGCGGTAGTAGTTTGTTTTACGGACCTTTCCTCCAGCAGGTTGCCCAGGAATACCAGGGTGATAATGGCCGCTGCAGTTTCATAAAACATATAATCCGTGTTGCCATACACCATGGTGCCTACAAAGCTGTAAACAAAAGCGGCCGTAGCACCCAGCGACACCAATACGTCCATATTAGCCATACGGTTAATGAGGGAGCGTAACGCACTGCGGCCGAAATGCCACATTCCCACGAGGTATACGGGCAGGGTAAGACCAAACTGTACCCATGGCTCATGTAACCAGGGCCAGCTGACCCACATATGCAACAACAGGGGCAATGTAAATATGAAACAAAAAATAAATTTGAATGTAAGTGTGGAATAGCTCTTCTTTTCTGCGGGTTTATCTTCCGGCATTACTACGCGGTAACCCATTTGGGTGATCCCGTTGAGGATCTCCGCTGAGTTGGCGCCTTCCGGTGCGGTGAAGCTCACTTCTTCCGTGGCAAAGCTGACGTTAACGTCCTGCATTCCTTTTTTCTCCAGGTATTTGGAAACGCCGAGGGCACAACTGGTGCAATGCATTCCTTCTACCTTGCAATTAATGGCTATCATCTGACATCTCTCCGTTTTTTACAAAGTTAGCAGCAGATGAAATAGGCAGATAAAATATTAATGCAACGAAGCGGCAGAACAACCGGAGAGGCGCTCCGAAACAAGCTGGACAAAGGCTCTGGCCGATTTTTGACGCATTGCTGCAACTTTTACAAAATCGGGTAACGATCGGTGTTGCTTTCTCCTTATTTTTGGGAATGCAATGGACTTTTACGCTGGATCAATTGCCGGAAACAGCCCGGCAATTCTGGGATCAATTCGCTGATAAACAGGTATTCACGCTCGACGGCCCCATGGGAGCGGGTAAAACCACACTGGTAAAGGCTTTATGCGCCGCCAAAGGGGTGCAGGACGCTACTGCCAGTCCCACATTTTCGATCATTAATGAATATGCCTATACGGACGCCAAAGGAGAGCCCCGCCGTATTTTCCACCTGGACCTGTACCGGCTCCGGGACGAAGACGACGCTATCAGCGCCGGCGTGGAAGACACCCTTTACCAGGACGCCATCTGTTTTGTGGAGTGGCCGGACCTGGTAGCCCATATGCTCCCCCCGGATACCATTCACCTGCGGCTGGAAGTTCAGCCGGACCAAAAAAGGATACTGCGTGAAATCGCTTCATCTCCCAAATGATGTATCTTTGAATACTTCGATTTAAAAAAACTGAACACGCATATGGAGCAGAGGCAAAAACCTGTAGTAAGTGCCGGGTTTACCTATTCACCACTGGAAGAAACGCTGGATATTCCACAGAAAAATTCCCGTTTGTTTATAGGTATCCCGAAAGAAACATCCTTCCAGGAAAACCGGATTGCCCTTACGCCCGATGCAGTGAGCATTCTAGCGGCACACGGACATCATATAGTAGTTGAGCATAAAGCCGGAGACGGCTCCCATTATTACGATACCGACTATTCGGAAGCCGGTGCAGAAATCGTATACGATAAAAAAGAGGTCTTTAAAGCGGAGATCATTGTAAAATCCGCACCACTGAACGATGAGGAGATAGAACTGCTGCACCCGCACCAGATCGTTATTTCTCCTATCCACCTGGCTGCCCTGAAGGCGCCACAGGTGCAGAAAATGATGGATAAACGCATCACGCTGCTATCTTTTGAGAACCTGAAAGATGATGCAGGCACTTACCCTATTGTAAGGGCCATGAGCGAAATAGCCGGAGGCGCCTGTATGCTGATTGCCGGACAGTACCTGAGCAACGATAATAAAGGGAAAGGGATCCTCCTGGGCGGTGTTACTGGCATTCCGCCTACGAAAGTAGTGATCATAGGCGCCGGCATCGTGGGCGAGTTTGCAGCCCGGACGGCACTGGCATTGGGATCTTCCGTAAAAGTATTTGATAATAACATCTACAAGCTGAAAAGGCTGCAGAACAACATCGGGGTACGTGTATTCACGTCCGTTATCCAGCCTAAAGTGCTGGCAGAGCAGCTTCGTAATGCCGATGTGGCGGTAGGGGCATTGTCGTCGCAAAGCGGTCGCACTCCTGTTGTGGTTAGCGAATCGATGGTAAGCAATATGAAAGCAGGCTCCGTGATTGTAGATGTGAGCATTGACCGGGGCGGCTGTTTTGAAACTTCAGAGATCACCACGCATGAAAACCCGGTATTTAAAAAGTACGATGTGGTGCATTATTGTGTACCCAACATTCCTTCAGGCTTTGCCCGTACCGCATCCGAAGCTATCAGCAACGTGCTGATGCCTTTACTGGTGGAAGCAGCCGATGATGGCGGGTTTGAAAACCTGGTATGGATCAAGCGGGGTGTACGTAATGGCATCTATTTGTACAAAGGCGCACTGACGAATTATCATCTCAGCGAAAAATTCAAACTTAAATACACCGACCTGGAGTTGTTACTGGCGGTGAAAGGCTAAAGCGGATTTTGTCTGACTCTGGATTTTGATGATTTCGCTGATTACGCTGATTTGATTACTTTGGATTTAAAATGATTTGGGGAGATTTAAGCGAATACTTTCGCCTGAATCTCCCCAAATCTTTTATAAAATCATTACAAAATCAAATCAGCGTAATCAGCGAAATCATCAAAATCCAGAGTCAGACAAATTCCGCTTTAAACTTCGAGTTGGTAGCCCATCAGTATAGCTGCGATGATGATGATGCCCACCACTATGCGGTAGTAGCCCCACATTTTGAAGCCGTACTTTTTTACGGCGCCAATAAAGAATTTGATGGCGCCAAGGGCTACCAGGAATGCCACGATATTGCCGATGAGCAGCAACTTCAGGTTTTCGGGATGCGCGGTTAATAACTCCTTCCCTTTCAACAGTTTATAGCCTGTGGCGGCGGCCATGGTAGGCACTGCCAGGAAAAAGGAAAATTCGGCTGATACACTGCGGGAAAGCTTTTGCTGCATACCGCCAATAATGGAGGCGGCACTGCGGCTGGTACCCGGAATAAGCGCCAGGCACTGGTAGAATCCTATACGTAAAGCAGTGAAAACATCTATTTTTTCTTCTGTGAGAATAGTAGGTTCTTTAAACCAGTTATCTACAAACAGGAGGATAATACCACCCACCAACAGCGTGATACCTACTGTAAGCGGGCTTTCCAGCATGGCGTCGATCTTCTTGCTGAACAGGAACCCGAGGATCAGTGCAGGGATAACCGCCACTGCCAGCTTCAGGTAAAAGTTGAAACGGTTTTTATCAAATACCAGGAATTTTCTCCAGTAGAATACCACTACTGCCAGGATTGCACCCAGCTGGATCACTACTTCAAATAGTTTGGTAAACTCATCTTTGCCGATACCCAGCAGCGCGCTCACAATGATCATATGCCCGGTGGAGGAAACCGGCAGAAATTCCGTTAAACCTTCCACGATGGCAATAATGATAGCCTGAAAAACATTCATCGAATTTAATATGGTTAAAAGTTTAAAAAAAAAGCGATGAGGGATCATCGCTGTTAAAATACTTTTATAGAAGCAATTACGCCTTTGGTTTCGGACGGTGCATAATAGCATATACTTCTATCACCAGGCCCAGTACAATAACAATAGGCGCCAGGGTGATCCTGCGGAAGCTATATACCTGTTCCGGTTTGAAACTGTTAGGATCGCTGGAATCACCTCCCATCATAAGGAGAAAGCCCAATACAATCACCACAATACCGGCCAGCATGAATTTGTAGTTTTCTTTCGGAAAAATAGGGCGGCTGTCGGCCAACGCATTTTCTGCCTCCTTATTTAAAGCTGTTTTAGCCATAGTGTTTGGTATTATATCTTCATTAAAGATGTTAAAATTAATACAGATCGTCCAGTTTCAGGCGCAGGTATTTCATTACCGAGCGATGCGTGCTCACCAATGAAATACTGATCCCTATCAGGATCATACCTATGAAAAGCAGTGCTATCATCAGGTTATCACGCAATCCTGCCAGTTCCGGCAATAACTTATCCGCTACGGACATGATACCTATCAGGCCGGCGATAGCAATTACTGCAGCAATGGCGCCGTTGGCAACGCTGCGCAGGTCGAACGGCTTGGCGATAAACCAGCGGGTAGCTCCTACCATCTGCATGGTTTTGATCAGGAATCGGTTACTGAACATAGCCAGGCGAATGGTATTGTCTATCAGGAATATCACCACCAGGCATAGCAATCCGCTGATGATCAGGATAATTAATCCTATCCTGTTTACGTTTTCATTCAGTTTACTCACCAGCATCCGCTGATAGGATATTTCCCGCACAATGCTTTGCTGGGAGAGCTTATTTTCAATGATCTTCAGGCTGTCGTTATTTACATAATTGGCGTTAGCCTTTATGTTGATACTGCTATACAGCGGGTTATATTGCAGAAGGGTGATAAAATCTTCCCCGAAATCCTTTCTGAACCGCTGCGCTGCCATGTCTTTCGACACATACTCAATAGACTTAATATATGGCTTGTGTGCCATGGAATCGCGCAGGGCTGTAGCCTGTGCTTCTTTTACGTTATCCCGGAGAATAACCTGTATCTCAATGCTTTCCTTAAAATACACACTCAGCTTATTAGCATGTATTACCACCAGACCCAGTGTGCCCAGTAAAAACAATACCAGTGCTACACCAATGATGGAGTACAGGTAGGATGGTTTCGACTTCTTTGCTGATGATTTCCCGGATTGCGCCATTAATCTGCAGTTTATCGGCGAAAATAATAAAAATTAGTAGTTATGTGTTTAATTTTGCCAACCCGGTCAGGTAATACGCCCTTTCCGGACAATAGAACAGCAATATAGAGAGATGTTAGGGAATGACATTGGAGTATTAATGAATTTAACATTATTTTGCTGAACAGGCATTATACAACTTTTTAAATTATAACTGATAACGCCTTAATGACCGGACGTATTGTTTATATCCGGACAATTAAGGTTCATCTACAACCGATATGGAATACAATTTCAGGGCAATCGAAAAAAAATGGCAACAACAATGGGAGCAATCGCATGCTTACCGTGTGAGCAATGACAGTCCAAAGCCCAAATGTTATGTACTGGACATGTTCCCCTATCCTTCCGGAGCCGGCTTACACGTAGGCCATCCGCTGGGATACATTGCAACGGATATTTATTCGCGCTATAAGAGACTAAAAGGCTATAACGTGCTCCACGCAATGGGGTACGACGCATTTGGTTTGCCCACAGAACAATATGCCCTTGAAACAGGTCAGCACCCTGCGGTGACCACCGAACAGAATATCAAAGCGTTCCGTGAACAGCTGGATAATATCGGCTTTTGTTACGACTGGGACCGGCAGGTGACCACCAGCGATCCTTCCTATTATAAATGGACCCAGTGGATTTTCCTCCAGATCTTTGAAAGCTGGTACAATCGCAGCACAAAGAAAGCGGAACCTATTACTTCCCTGGTGGCTATTTTTGAGAAAGATGGCAATGCCGGCCATATCTGCCCCGGTGACAGGAGCATACAATTCACGGCCGCCAACTGGAAAAGCTATAGTGAAAAAGAACAACGCGATATACTGATGCAGTACCGCCTGGCCTACCTGGCGCATGCGGAGGTAAACTGGTGCGCAGCATTAGGCACTGTACTGGCCAACGACGAAGTAGTGAACGGCGTGAGTGAACGCGGCGGGTATCCCGTGGTAAAAAAGAAAATGAGCCAGTGGTTCCTGCGTATCACCGAATATGCGAACCGCTTACTGGAAGGACTGGAAACAGTAGCCTTCAGCGATGCCATGAAAGAAATGCAACGTAACTGGATCGGCAGGAGCCAGGGCGCCGAAATTAAGTTCGCCCTGAAAAATTCTACTGAACACGTAGAAGTATACACCACCCGTCCCGATACCATTTTCGGTGTGGACTTCATGGTACTGGCGCCAGAGCACGACCTGGTGGCACAGATCACTACCCCGGAACAACAAGCTGAGATCGATAAATACCTCGGGTATGTGCAAAGCCGCTCCGAACGGGAACGTATGGCCGATGTAAAACAAATTACCGGCTGCTTTACCGGCGCCTACGCCATCAACCCTTTCGACGGCCGTGAAATCCCCGTGTGGATAGCGGAATATGTACTGGCCGGCTACGGCACCGGCGCCATCATGGCGGTACCCTGCGGCGATCAGCGCGACTATGGCTTTGCCAAACATTTCAATATTCCCATCACCAATATCATTGGCGCCGCCTTCGACGGGCAGGAAGCCAATCCCACAAAGGACGCCAAACTCCAAAACAGCGGCTTCCTTAATGGCATGGACATGAAACCCGCTATGGACGTGGTGATCACCAAACTGGAAGAACTGGGCATCGGCAAACGCCAGATCAATTATAAAATGCGCGACGCCGGCTTTAGCCGCCAGCGCTACTGGGGCGAACCCTTCCCCATCGTTTATAAAAACGGCGTTCCATATGCAATGGATGAAAAAGACCTGCCACTGGAATTACCTCATGTGGAAAACTATAAACCAGGCGAAGAAGGCGAAGGCCCGCTGGCCAACATCACCGACTGGGTGAATGTAGCTCCCGGCGTGAAACGCGAAACCAACACCATGCCCGGCTATGCCGGCAGCAGCTGGTATTTCCTGCGCTATATGGATCCGCACAACAGTAAAACCTTTGCGGACCGTAAAGCCACCGATTACTGGAACCAGGTGGATGTATATGTAGGCGGTACCGAACACGCTGTAGGGCACCTGCTTTATTCCCGCATGTGGACCAAAGTGCTGTACGACCTGGGACATATTGGTTTTGATGAACCATTTAAATCGCTGATCAACCAGGGGATGATTGGCGGTAGTTCCCGGTTAGTGTACCGTGTTCGCGGAACACATCAATATGTATCGCATGGTTTGAAAAACCAGTATGAAACAGATGAACTGCACGTGGACGTAAATATAGTTGATGGTGTAGAGCTGGATACAGAAGCGTTTAAAAAATGGAAACCAGACTTTGCAGATGCTACATTCATACTGGAAGATGGCAAATACATTTGCGGCGTACAGCTGGAAAAGATGAGCAAGCGTTTATTCAATACCGTTAATCCAAATGACCTGGTAGAAAAATACGGCGCTGATACTTTCCGCATGTACGAAATGTTCCTGGGCCCGGTAGAGCAATCCAAACCCTGGGATACCAAAGGTATTGAGGGCGTACACCGCTTCCTGAAGAAACTATGGCGCCTGTTTGCCGATGAACAAAAGGGCATCCTGGTAAATGAGCAACCCGCCACACCGGAAGAGCTGAAAATACTGCACAAAACCATTCAGAAAATAGATCATGATACTTCCAGCTTCTCATACAATACAGCGGTAAGCCAGTTTATGATCTGTGTAAATGAACTAGCTACGCTGCGTTGTCATAAACGCAGCATCCTGGAACCATTGCTGATCCTGCTCACACCCTATGCGCCTCACCTGTGCGAAGAGCTGTGGCAGTATATAGGCAATAATGAAAGCATCCTGAATGCAGCTTACCCGGTATTTGAGGAGCAGTATACCAAGGAAAGCGCCTTCAATTACCCGATTGCCATCAACGGTAAAACCCGCTCTGAAATGGGCTTCCCACTGGATGCGGCTATCCCGGACATTGAGAAGGAAGTGCTCTCCAGCGAGGTGGTACAGAAATGGCTGGAAGGGAAAGCGCCTAAAAAAGTGATTATTGTAAAAGGAAAAATGATCAATGTGGTGATATAGGCATCGCTAAATGATAGAAAAAGAGGGTGCATTCTGTGTAGAATACACCCTCTTTTCTGTATGACAACAACCGGACTGCGGTATAGCTACTCCCGGTTTAACCCATATATTACCTATAGATAAGCCTTATCTGAGTCGTTGATAACCTATATCTATAAGATATAGATTATATATTTAGCACCCGTATTTTATTTCCAGGCAATATGGGTGTGATTGCAGCCTTGCCCAAAGTCTACCGGAGGCAATGATACCAACACCACATGTTTCAAAATCTTCTTCATAAATACATCTTACCTGATAACACTTATGCCGCTTAATGCAAGTCCGCACATAGATAGCCCCACCAATAAAATAATCCCCGAAGAAAGCAGCATTGCCTTCCCAACAAGGTTTTTATTGGCAATGATCAGGATAAGCCCAATTATAAAATAACCACCCACCACTGCCAGGGCAAGGAGCCCCGCCATGATCATGCCTTCATCGCTCGTAACACACATCAACAGGAAAATGCCAAGCGGAATGAGGGTAAATAGCAGTACGCTTTTGAAAAACTCGTTCATACGTCATCATTTAAATAATGGGAGTAAATGTCCGTTCTTCCTTGAGTTGCTTTAAATATGATTCTTTGTCATCCCGATAAAACAGGTTCATGGTTTCAAACGGAATAATGCGGCCATCTTTATGAACAATATGCACACAGGATTTCTTGATGGCGCGCACATCAAAATCGTACGCATCCAGGAAGCGCATGATCACGATGCGGAACAGGTTCGTATAGTCGAGCCCGGGAGCCTGTACCTGTGGCAGGCAGCAAAGCAGCGACTGCATATCATTTACAGCCGCATCGGTAGAAATGCCGGTACTGAATATTTTCAGGATGTGCTGATGCAGTCTTTCATCCTGCTCATACACGATAGTATTTTTTGAGTTGTTCAGTAATACCGCCGGATCCACATAGCGGGTTAGCGGGTACACCTGCCCGTCAATTTTGAGTGCATAGGCCATTGCCAGGGCATCGGGGTTACAGGGAACCGGGATAATGTCATGATCATTCCAGATGGGTGATTGCTCCAGGATACGCTGTCTTACTTCTGTAAGCGTAATGCGATCGGTGGCCGGATCAAAGCCATCAGTGCGGCCTGCCACCTGTACCGGTTGGAATGTAACGCCGCGAACACAAGGCTGCTTCAGCGCATAATCGATGATGGCGCCCATTTCATCTTCATTCACACCGCGTTGCAGGGTAACTACCAGCGTAGTACTGAGATTTACTTCATTAAGATTTTCCAGCGCCTGTTTCCTGGTATCTG
>JBCNPS010000142.1:0-13922 GCA_039593235.1 Chitinophaga sp.
TCAAGGAAATCCTTGGTGCAGGCGCTGAATAAGGCAGCCAGTAAAATCAATACCCCGTATGTATATTTCTTTTGCATGAATACCTTAAAAATTTACATCCAATCCTACCAGGAATGTTTTGAAAACCGGCGGACGCTGATCGTAA
Organism: Chitinophaga sp.; assembly: GCA_039593235.1. Taxonomy (GTDB): domain Bacteria; phylum Bacteroidota; class Bacteroidia; order Chitinophagales; family Chitinophagaceae; genus Chitinophaga. Next base: position 146 of record JBCNPS010000142.1, read on the forward strand.
TCACCTGTTACCGGTACTTCCGGGTCCATGGTGAGATATTTGTCTTTTACGTATGTCCATAAATTATTGCCGCGCACATACACTTTCACTTCGCTGATATTGGCTTTCTTCAACCAGTTTTGTTGCAGGTTGTAAGCCAGCATCAGGTCGCGCAGGCGGATGAAACTACCGTCGTACAGGAACCTGGATGAGCTTTGGTTGCTCAAACCGGATTGCGTACCACCGAAAACCACTTTGGGTACGTTGGTCACATCGCCGGGGTGTTGCCAGCGTTTCTCATAAATGAGGCGCGACATTTTTGCGGCGCCCCCGAATCCGCCGCTGCCGTCTGATTCGGTGAATGTGCCCCAGTTGTCGTATACTTTATTGCCCCAGTTACAGAAGAACTGGAAGCTCAGGTCAAATCCTTTATAACTAAAGTAGTTGGTGATACCGCCGTAAAATTTTGGCAGCGCACTTCCCTGGTTAAAACGTTGGGCCTCGCCGTAAGATTTGGTAGTAGCGGTTTTGGAACCATCCTTATACCAGAGCGCTTCACCGGTTTGCGGATCTGCGCCTGCAAATCCAACAAGGAAGAACTGGTAAAAGTCCGTGCCCGGCTCCCTTTTATAGGGAGGGCTGGTCATCGGGTTGTCCAGTCGTGTGATCTTATTGTTCAGGGTAGAGATGTTGGCATCAGTACGCCATGAAAATTGATTTTCTTTTTTTGCGATGATATTGCGGGAGGAAAGAGATATTTCCCAGCCGCTGTTTTTCATCTCCCCGTTATTCCTGAAAACGGTAGTAATACCATTTGCAGATGATACCGGTACATTCAGCAATAGCCTTGAAGTAGTTCTGTTATAATATTCAATGGTACCTGATAACCGGTTTTTGAGCACCGCGAAATCCAGTCCTATATTGAATGGCCTGTTCTGCTCCCATGTAAGGAAAGGATTGGGGTATTGCGTAAGCACATACCCCGGTTTCCCATCATAATCATTTGCCGGGCTATAAAGCGACAATGAAGCATAATTATCAATAGCCTGGTTTCCGTTGCTGCCGTAGCTCGCTCTTATCTTTAATTCGTTGATAACATTTACATCCTGGAGGAAGGGTTCGCGGTAAATATTCCACGCTGTTCCTATGGACCAGAATGCAGCGCTTCTTTTCCTGCGCCCAAATCTCGAAGAGGCATCTCTCCTGATGGAGGCTGTCAGGTAATATTTCTGCTTGTAATCGTAACTGTTGTTCAGGAATAATCCTGTAAGTGAATTGGCGCTGGATACGGAGGATACGCTTTCCGGTTTGGACGCATCCGCCAGCAGTTGCAGATCCGGCAGCAGGTTTGACGCTGCGGAAGAGTTGCCGCTGTTGGTGGTTTTCTGCGCTTCATATCCTACAAACGTGTTGATCCCGTGGTAACCCCATCGCCTGTTGAACCGGAGGATATTGGTAGATACCCAGTTATTCCACAGGTTGTTGTTTACCGATACCCAGCCATTGGTATTTCTCCCGTCGCCGAATCCCGGTGCAAAAAACGAATTGCTCCGGGCGTAGTTCAGGTCGAGACTGATCTTTGTTTCAAACGACAAAAAATCAGTGAAGGCGTATTTGGCGCCGGCGCCGCCCAGCATACCATAGATGGTGCCGGTGCGGGTATCGCCATTCAGCACGGCTACCGGGTTAAAGGTATTGTTGTAGCTGAAGTCGTAGCTGCCATCCGGGTTGTAAATTTTCAGCCAGGGTTGCAGGCGTACGAGTGAGCGCACCGGGTTAGCCATTAAGCCCACATCTCCTACTGCGTTTGCACGCTGATAGGATAATGAAAGGTTTACATCAAACGACAAGCGGTTGGTAGCCTGGTTGCTCAGGTTGAGCTTACCTGTCATCCGCTTGTAGTCCACTCCTTTCAGGGCTGATTTGGAATCGTATAAGCCGCCGGAAACATAAAATTTTGTTTTATTACTTCCGCCTGCGGCAGATAGATTGGCTTGTGTATAGCTTCCATGGCGGGTGAGCACATCGATCCAGTTGGTATTAACGGTAGTATCCACGCCACGTGCGCGGAGTTCCCGCTGAAAACCGGCTTCGCCTGTGCCATCCGCTTTATGCGCCCATCCTTCGCGGAGCAGTTCCATCATCTCGTTGGTATTGAGCGGATAGTTTGCCTGCGGGATGGTGAGCTGGTTGCTGCCTCTTTGTACGGCTGCGCTGATCTTTGTTCTGCCCTGGCTACCGGTTTTAGTCGTGATCAGGATCACGCCGTTGGCAGCGCGGGAGCCATAGATCGATGCGGAAGCCGCATCTTTTAAAATGGAAATAGACGCGATATCTGCGCTGTTAATTCCTGCCAGGGTATTCACATTATAATCGGTGAGGTTGTCTGTTACCACCGGTGTGCCGTCTACCACGTAAAGTGGCGAGCTGCCTGCAGTAATAGATCCTATGCCGCGTATATGAATACTGGGTATGGAACCGGGCTGGCCGGAACCATTGGTAGATTGTAAGCCGGGTACATTGCCTTGTAAGCTTTCCTGGAAGCTGCTACGGGGCGCTTTATCATATAATGAAGCGTTTACCATAGTAGCTGAACCTGTCAAAGAACTCTTTGTTTGCACGCCATAGGCCACTACCACCACTTCATTCAATCCTTTGGAATCATCTTTCAGCATGATGTTGAGGGGAGATGAATTGGTTATCGTCACCCGGTGTTCTTCATAACCGATGAAAGAACAGATCAACGTTGCCGAAGAAGGCGCTTCCATGCGAAACTGACCATCTTCATTCGTAGTAGTACCCTTATTAAGACCTGCAATACGTAAACTCACACCTGGCAAAGGATGTCCGAAAACATCGGTTACCGTTCCACTGATACTGATATTTTTGATCTCTTTGTCTTCCGGCGCTATAGCCACCAGTGTGGCCGAAAGCTGTTTGAAAGTGAGACCGGTATGTTGCAGTATCTTCTTTAAGATATCTTCTGTCAAAGCATTGCTTTCATTCAGCGACACTTTTTTGCCAGCCGGAATCAGATCGTTGCGGTATACGAAACGGTACCCGCTTTTCTTTTCGATCATCTTCAGGAGCCGTGGCAGAGGCACTGAATCTGCTTTGAGGGAAATGCGCCGATCCTGCTGACCGAAGACATTTCCTGTTATATGCAAACAGGTAATAAGAATAATAAAGGACACCAGTTTCATTATCAGTACAACTTTTCCCTATGTTTTTATATGCAAAAGGATTCATAATGTATGATTTTTTTCCATACATTTATGGTTGTAAAAGGTCATAAAACTACGACAGGACTACATTGCCAAGTGAAGCTGCCGTTTGATCTCAACAAAAGGGGTAAATGTTTGCAGCATTTGCCCTTTTTTTATTTGAGTGGTATCGATTTTCTTTTAACGTTTCCCCTTTTACTGGGTAATGAATACTTCATTGCTTACTATGCGGCAATGAAATGATGTTGTAACCTTCAGCGCTTCCAGTACTTCTGAAAACGATTCATTTTTAAAAGTGGCGGTGAAATGGTAGTTTTTTAATTTATTCCCGTTGAGATGGATTTTGATGCCATACCAACGTTCCATTTTCAGCGCAATATCTTCGAAGTTGTCGTTGTCGAATACCAGGTAGTTATCGTGCCAGGCGGTTTCCGCCACCATGCTGTCCTGCGGGTTACTGCGAATGTTTTCTACCTTGTAACCTGCTACCAGGTTGGGTTGGACCAGCTTATCCTGCGGTCCGTGTTGTAAAATGATCTTTTGATTGGGTACCAGTTTCACGTTCCTTTCTACGCCGTCGTTCAGTGTTACTTCCACAGCACCGGTGATGAGCGTAGCTTCCGTGGTATTATCTCCTTTGTATGCTTTTACATTAAAAGAGGTACCCAGTACTTTGATGCCCATCCTGGAAGTGTGAATAGAAAAAGGTTTGGTTGCATTCTTTGCTACATCAAAAAACGCTTCTCCTTCCAGTGTAACGTCCCGGCTGTCCAGGTTGTTCATATCAGGATCATAGGTTAAACGGCTGCCGCCATTGAGCCATACTTCCGTTCCATCTGGCAGTTGCGCCCTTGAACGGGAGCCATCGCGGGTATAAATAGCCGCCATAGCTGCTTTACCAGCCTTTTGCGGGTATTTGTTTAATAAGAGATAGATACAATAACCTCCGAGCACTACCACCAATAGGGAAAGAACGGCTACCCATTTGCGGAAGTTCCTCCTGACTTTTTTAACAGGCAGTTCTTCCTGCGGGAACTCCTCCTCCATCCGTGCCAGATGTTTTTCCAGGGCCAGCTCTGTTTTGGTTTCCCATTCCTTACCGGCAGCCGGCTGGGGCCAGTTGCTCAATACGGATAATTTATATCTCAGGTCCGGATCTTTCTGCAATGATGCTTCCAGCTCACGCAACTCCTCCATCGTGGCCTCGCCCGATACCTTTCTTCCCATCAAAAGCCATATTCTTTCCTGTTCCATGTGTATGATACAAAAGCATGATTATACAGAAGGACAAGTAAATTTTGAAAATCTACTACTCCGTCTCAAAAAAAATTTAAATTATTTTGTTTTAATAAAAGAGAGGTTGATCACTTCGCTGATCTTTTTGAGGGCCTGGGCCATATGTACATCTATGGTATTCACAGAAATGTCGAGGATCTGGGCTACTTCCTTATACTTCAAACCATCTTCCCGGATGAGCTTAAAGATCATTTTTCTTTTGGGAGGGAGTGCGTTTACCGCCGCTTCTATTCTTTTCACCATTTCGCCGGAAATGAAGATCTGTTCCGGTGTGGCGTAGCTAACGCTGATATCTACCGTTACTTCATCCAAACTGAAATGCTGGGTACGTGCAGCTTTATTAAGATAGTTGAGGGCAATATTTTTGGTAGATACATAGAGGTATACCCGGAGATTGTCGACCTGGAGCAGGCGTTCCCGCTGCCGCCATACGTTCAGGAATACATCCGAGGCGATTTCTTCGGCAGACTCCCAGGATTTTACGATGGAAAAGGCAAACTGGCTTAATGGCTTGTAAAATATCCGGAACAGTGCCTTATAAGCCTGTTCATCTCCCAGGGATGCAACCCTTTCCACCAGCAGCTGTATATTCGCTTCTTCCCTCAATAATTTGTTTTTTGGTTGAAAATCGATCCCTAAAGATAATACAGATTTTTTCTAATTTGATCATGGTTTACATATATTATTATATAATATGAATTGGTTATAAAGTATATATACTTCACTGCTTTATTATTGCATTACTTTTTAAACATAAAATACACGGCTCCTACGAGGAAGAAAAAGGACACGAGATAGTTCCACCGCAGGGGTTCTTTCAGAAAGGTAACGGCAAAGATGCTGAAAACGGTGAGGGTGATCACTTCCTGGATGGTTTTGAGCTGGAAGCCGCTGAATCCTTCCTGGGCGCCATAGCGATTGGCGGGCACCATGAAGCAGTATTCAAAGAAGGCGATGCCCCAGCTGATGAGGATCACTTTCCAGAGGGCTACATCCTGGTGTTTGAGGTGGCCGTACCAGGCGAAGGTCATGAAGGTGTTGGAGACGGTGAGGAGGAGGATGGTGCGCATGTATGATTAGATATTTGAAAGCGCTAAATTACTGAGCAACTGTTACCTGCAAAAAATAATATTGCAAATTTTGTCCTGGAACACTGATTCGAATGATTTTTACTTTGGGATTTTGTGGGTAGATGGTAGCGGGTTTTGTGTTTTTGAGGATCAGGATGATTTTGATTTTATGAGTGCTGGTTCCAGGGTAAACCGGCGGACGCATGATCAAAGGGGGAAGCTAAAAAAGATGAAAGAATTATAGAAAAGCATCAGGTACCCGGCTCAACCATATGGCATTGTAAAGTAAATTCAGGATTTACATGACAGACTGTAAAACAATTTCAGGATTATTTATTCACCTGTATAGCTATATCAGGACGAGACAAGGACGAGACAAGTGTATGCACAGTGTATCAGGAGTGTATCAGGAGTGTATGGCTACAGTATGGATAGTGTATGGTAAGTACTACACATAGACGAGTGCTAAGTATCCGATAAGTATGCCACATCTATCAGAAAAGCCACAATTGAAGTCGACTCCCCAATTCCATATTCCGATTACTTTTTCTTTACAATTTTGACAAATTGCTGCACCCAGAACGGAGAATGGGCTGTAAATAGTATTTTCCCCTTTTCCATGTAAAGCACCTTTTGGGGAATACGCATTAAATTATCCTGAGGGATTGCATTATCGTATAACGTTACAGAATCAAATTCCCCAAAATACGTACACAGGTTAGCATAACCGGCCTTAAAATTATAAATAATGGTATCCTCAGGTACTTTATGTCCGCCAGCTTTTACTCTTATTGATACTCGTTGAACGCATTCTTCCACCGTATTCATGCCGATAAATATAAGATGTACCTGGTATCCTGCAGATTTAAATGCTTTCATAGAATAAAGGGGATCTTCGGAACTAAAATTAGTTTCAAAGGCAAAATCCCCCCGGGTGGTGATCGCTTTTTCTTTCGCCGTTTTAAAAATGTCTTCATTGACATAATTTTCCAACACATCACTACCTGTTTCGGGATACGCTGCTTTTAGCCTGGTCATATGTTTGTCTCCATCAAAAACCTCAAAATTGGTGGTGGTCAAAGTTGCTGAAAAAAGGCTTTTGCCAGCCCCATTGGGACCTGCAACAATAAACAAATTTGGCATAACGCTATTTTAACTCCCGCAAAACGGTTTCTCTGGAGCTATGAAGACTTTGACGAATGAGAAATTTTCTGCCATCGGGATACTCATGTATAAATTCATTGGGGTGAATACACCTGCTATCCTTGTAAACAACTGGAATACGCATATGGGCATGGCGCTTTAGGGTAGTTTTTAGCACGGACTTTAACCGGGCTTCAAGACTTAATGTAGGGTTAGTTGTTGTTTGAATTACTTTCCTGGCCATAACTGGTACCTTAAAACTGATACAAAAATAACAATTATTCCTTAATCCTATTTCCTTTACGGGGTAAAGGTGCTGTTGCCGACATTGATGAACCTAATTTTAAGCCTGTTTCTTTGTGCTAATCAGCAATTCGCGTACATCTACATCCAGCGCTGCGGCAATGTCGAATAGGGTTTCAACACCCGGCTGAACGGTGTTTGTGCACCATTTGGAGACAGTACCGATGGACACACCCAGCTGCTCCGCTAACCAATTGTTGGTTCTCCCCGACTCCACTATTACAATTTTAATGCGGTTAAATACCTTTTTAGACATAAAATATGCGTTTCAGAACTATTAATAGCAAAATAACGATTATTTATTAACTGAATAACAATATTATAGATATTAACACAGCATATATTAGTAATATTACAACTATTATTAGTTATTATATGATCAATTTAGTATCTTTGCTAAAACAGTTCATCATGCAATCTTTGTTAACCACTTACGTTTTCGACCAAAACCCGCTCCGGCTCACAGACGAAGAATGCAATTCCCCGGAAACGGTACTGAAAACCTACTTTGAACTATTCGGGCCGGGCGAAACCAACCACCTGCTGGCGGCCGTTCAAACTGAGGCCCTTACAAACCCTGGCGGTCCGTTCAGCTCGGGGAGTGAGCGAATGAAAGTGCTATCCTGCTTTACGGAGCTATACCGGGTAGTAGAGGCGGCCTTTCTCATCTCCCCAAAAAAATAAAAAGACCCACCACAACCAACCCCACAAATCACCCCATACCCTTTCACAATAAAATAATCAGAAAAAATAAAATCAGTAAAATCAGCGTAATCCAGAGTCAGACAACCTCCGCGCGCAAAAAAAAGAGGGACCGTAAGAGGTCCCCCTGCATCAAACCAAAATGGGTTTTCCATTATGATGTGATTTTGTGTTGTTGGTTGCTATTTCATTATTAAAAACTATTGTTCTAATTTGATTTCGCCCAGGTCGGTAGCTTTACCATCTTCTACTTTTACGTCTTTGATCACGGCATTTTTGTAAGGGCTTTTGCCGAGAATAGTAATAGTGTAAGATCCTGCTTTTGCAGCCGGAATGGTGAATGCACCTTCTGAAATAGCGCCTTTCAGCTTATCGGTACCGTTGTCGGCCTCTACTTCTGTAGCGCTGTCGGCAGGAGTGATTTTACCGGTGATAGAACCGCCTTCTACAGCTACCACTTTCAGTGAATCATGTCCCTGCAGGGAATCTACTTTCTGTAAAGAGTCGATTCCGCTTAAAGAATCCACTCTTTGCAACGAGTCAATTCCTGTTAAGGAATCCAGGCGCTGTAAAGAATCTACCCCTGTTAAAGAGTCAATGCGCATTACAGAGTCAATTCCGGCCAGGGAATCCACACTCTGTAAAGAATCTGTTCCCATTAAAGAGTCTACTGCTAAGGAATCAAATCCTTTTAAAGAATCCAGGCGCTGCAGTGAATCTACACTGAAAACTTTTACTGAATCGAGGCTGGCAATGGAATCTGTCGCAATTGAATCCACCATTGCGGCGGTGCTGTCTACAGATTTTACTGCGGCTACATCAGCACTTTTGAAAGCGGACATCCCCAGTACCATAGTTGCTAAAGCGAGCGTTCCTACAATTGATTTTTTCATGGCTTCAATTTTTTGAATGGTTAATATTTATATTGAATATCCCCGGCCCGGATGAATGTGCATGGTTTTTGTTATATGCCCTCATCGTTGGCTACCGTATATAAACAATACATCCGACAATTCACTTACCATTAGTCAAAGAAATGTTAAAGTGAAAAAAAGAATTACAAGGCTTTATACCAGCGCTTTCGTAATTAGTAATTTTAAAAATTATCTTCGCACTACGGAAACAAGACAAAAGATCAAAAGCATGTTGCAATTGAGTAACGACGAAATAGTAAAAGGCATCCGGAGCAGGAACAAAGATGTGTTCGAAGCTGTTTTTAAACAGTTCGCACCTTCTATGTATAATATTGCCGTCCGGTATGTGAAAGATGAAGATGATGCGAACGATATGGTACAGGATGTTTTCCTCAACTTGTGGAAAGGTGCGGAAAACCTGGATGAAAGGGCCCCTATTAATCATTATCTCGCAAGAGCTACCGTAAACACCTGCCTGAACCGCATAAAGAAAGAACAACGGAAAGAAGTATACGCCAAAGAACAATTGCATACTACTACGCCTGCAGAAAACAATCATTCCATGCTGGAACACAAGGAACTGGAAGCCCAGTACCGCTCCGCCCTTGAAAAATTACCCGACCAATGCCGCCGTGTTTTTGAAATGAGCCGCCTGAAAGGCTTGTCGCCCGCCGAAATCGCAGAACAATTAAATATCTCTATCAATACAGTATACGCCCACTTAACCACTGCTTTAAAACGATTGCGGGTAGACCTTATTAATAAGTCGTAGGATACCCCCGGAATTTTTTTTATTATCGCTTAATGGTATAATGTTCTTCGGTTGTATTACTAATAAGAAGCCATGAATAATCAAACAGACATAGATATAGTGATCCGTTACCTGGAAGATCCGGAGAATGAGCAGCACAAAACGCAGCTCAACGAATGGATTCAACAGGATGCTGGTAACCTGGATATCTTCCTGGATATGAAAGGTATGTGGCACGGCGATCCGCTTCCTGCCGCCTCTGCTTTCGATACCCAGGGACAATGGCAGGCACTGGATACCATGCTGGATAAGGTTCCTGTAGCTGCTGCGCTTCCCCCACAAAAGAAAAATACCCGCGTGATCAGGATGAACCGCAGGTACTGGTGGGCCGCTGCAGCCGTGCTGCTGATTGCCGGCACCTGGACCTGGCTGGGCCCCGGAGGCTATAAAACCTACGCCACCAACCAGCAACAGGACAGTCTTCGCTTACCGGATGGCTCTATGCTGTACCTCAACGCGCATACCCAGGTACGCTATGCACGTGGGTTTGGAAAAGATAACAGGCAAATTAAGATAGATAAAGGAGAAGCATTTTTTGATGTTACCCAAAACGACGCCCTCCCCTTCATTGTAAATGCCCCTGAAGTTGAAGTACAGGTATTAGGTACTGCTTTCAATGTAAAAGCAGCCGATAGCGGTGTTAAAGTATTTGTGCAATCCGGGAAAGTAAGCGCTGCTTATAAAGGCACGGAGAAAAAAGTGATCCTTACGCCAGGTGTGGAAGCCTCCCTGAAACGTAACGGCCATGAAATAGATACCCGTACCCATAAAAAGAACAATAACATCCTGGCCTGGAAAACCCGGACATTAACGTTTGATGATACCCCGCTCACAGAAGTAGCGGAAGCCCTCGAAGATTTTTATAATGTACAGATCACCATCAGTGATCAGCAACTGGCTGATAAAAAACTGCTGGCTACCTTCCCCAATATGTCCTTGGATGAAGTGCTGGACATTATGAGAAAAACCCTTCAAATTAACATTACGCATAAAAACGACCTGGTAGACATCTACTAATACGCGCCTGACCTTTTATTTATGCAGCAATTATTGCTACAGGCGCGTATCTCCAATCCCAGGTTTGGATGCGTGCCTGAATTTTTTATTATTGTTATCCTGGTGTTGGTCAATGCGGTAGCTATGGCCCAGCATACTAATGCCCCTCCCAGAAAGGTTTCCCTACAGTTTACAAATGCCAGCCTGAAAACGGTGATCCGGGAAATAGAAAAACAAACCAAATATACCTTTGCTATTTCTTCCGGGGAACTGGAAACCCGCAAAGGCGTTAGCTTACACGTACATAACGCCTCCCTTGGTGAAGTATTACCAAAGATCTTCCCCCCCGCAAAATATAAAGTAGAAATAAAAGACGGACAGATCATTGTAATTCCCCTCAACCTTATTGCTGCAGACGAAACACCTCCTCCTGACACGGATCCCAACCCCAACAAATGGACGGTTACGGGGTCTGTTTCAGACGGAATGGAGCCTTTAAGCGGCGTGTCTATCCGGGAAAAAGGCACCACTAACGGTACCGCCACTACGGAAAACGGCAGCTTCAAAGTAGACCTGGCCAACGGGCAGGCCATACTACAGGTATCCCTGATCGGCTTTGAAACAAAAGAAATTGCGGTGAGAGACAGAAAGAGTATTTCCGTACTGCTGCAACCCGATCTGCGTAAGCTGAACGAGCTGATAGTACTTGGTTACGGCCTGCAGAAACGCGCCAATATTACCGGCTCCATCAGCCAGGTAGACGGTGTGCGGCTGAGAAGCAGACCCGTAGCCAATGTAATGGCCGCTTTACAGGGCACCGCCACCGGCCTGGTGGTAACAAGAAGCAACGGGCAACCCGGCCGGGAAGGATTTAACATCCAGATACGTGGGGTGGGTTCCTCCTCCGGTAGCAATACCCCGGTGATCGTTGACGGCGTGCCCGGCTCCCTGGCAGTATTGAATCCTGATGATATTGAATCTGTATCTATCCTGAAAGATGCCGCAGCCGCCTCTATTTACGGCGCCCGTGGTGCAGGCGGCGTGGTGCTGGTGACCACCCGTACCGGTAAACCGGGTAAACTGAAGGTAGACTTCAATACCCTTGGCGGTTTTGAAACCCCTATCCGCCTGCCCAACCGGCTTCCCTCCTGGCAATCGGCCGCGATGCAGAATACTGCTGCTGAAAATGCAGGGCAGCAGGCTCCCTGGGATCCCGTGGAGATAGACCTGATGAAATCGGGAAATCATTATGCTATCGACTACCAAAACCCTGATTTTTATAAATACTATTATAACTACAATGCCTTGCCGGTGCTTACCAAAAGCAAAACCGGTATTGAAAACTATAACATATCTGTAAAAGGAGGCGACAGCTCCAACCAGTTCTCCGCATCCCTGGGCTATTTCGGAAGGCAGGGACTATTTGCCGTTGGACCGGACCGCACTCACCGCGTGAATGCAAGGGTGAACATGAGCAACCGCTTCAATAAGCATTTCAGTTTGGAAACGCGGTTGTCGTATGCACAAACGAATACCTTCTCTCCCGCCCAGGCGGTGGAGGGCCCCAAAGGCTTGCTGGCAGGGATTTACCGCGGACCGGGAAATGTACCCGTGTTTGTACCCAACACCAGCAATTACGCTTATGGCGGCGCACCGGGATATGCTATTTTGGAAGATGGCGGTGAACGCGATGAGAAAAATAATTACATAGATGCCGTATTTACCCTGAGGGCCGATAGTATAGCCCAAGGGCTTACGCTACGATTGATTTACAGTCCGCAGAAACATACGTTGCAGGACAATCTGGGCCGCAATACCATTGCCCTCTGGAACCGCGTGGATACAGCCTCATTGCTGCAACCCAATAACATGCTGCAGAAAAGCCGGCTGGAAAGCAAAGGCGGCAACCTGCAACTGCTGGCCGACTATGATGTAAAGAAGGATAAAAATAATATTCACCTGCTGGGTGGCGCCACACAGGAAGCATACAATACCACGCAGAATACAGCCGCTTCCTACAATATCAGCCAGCAGGAAATCAATACCAACCACTTCAATAACGGCCCCGCATATACGCAATTACTGGGCGCCAGTGGTTCATTGCTCTCCATATTTGGCAAAATGAGCTACAACTATGATAATCGTTACCTGGTGGAGGCAAACCTTATCGGATCGCGCTTATCGCAGTACAGTACCTCGTTTGCCGGCGGCGATCAATGGCAGGTATTCCCGTCCTTCTCTGCCGGATGGCGACTGAACAATGAAACCTGGTTCAACCGTGCGTTGCCTTTTTTCAACGAGTTCAAACTGAGGTGGTCATGGGGCAGATTGGGGAATGTGAACAGCTGGAACAGCATCCCCAACGATGAACGCCTGCAAACTTTCAGTTTTAATCCTCCTTCAAATCTGCTGCCTTTTGTGTATAAGAACCCCATCATCCAGGCACAGGGATGGGAAAATATCTCTACCAATAACTATGGCTGGGATGCTACTTTATTCAGGGGCAGGCTCACCCTGGCGGCCGACTATTTTGTTAAGCATAACCGGGATATGCAGATCCCGGTACTCACCGCATCTACAGACGGCGCCTGGCCAATTGATTTTCACCGTGGTGAAATGAAATCATGGGGCTGGGAAATAAATATAGGCTGGCGCGACGACAAAGGGCCTTTTACCTGGTATATCAACGGCAACCTCTTTTATAACCGGAATAAAGTACTGAAAAATGATAATGTAGCCCCCCAACCGGGCTGGAACCAGGGCATTGCCGGGTATCCCTACTCTTCCCTGTTCGGCTATGAGTCCGATGGCTATTTCCAATCGGCTGATGAAGTGAGCCAACACGCATTTCAGCATGAAAACACCGGTCCCGGCGACCTGCGCTATAAAGACATCAACGGCGATCATAAAATAGATAATGCCGACCTGGTATACCTGGGAAGTACTGATCCCCGGTTCTCATACGGCATAGACGCCGGTTTTGCCTGGAAAGGATTTGATGTTTCCGTTTTCTTCCAGGGTGTGGCCAACCGCAAAGTGATGCCGGATCCGCGGTATAATCTTCCTTTTACCAGCGCCTGGCAGCAACCCTGGGATATTAACCAGGACTACTGGACCCCTGAAAATCCTGACGCGTTATTCCCACGGCTGTATCTCAACGACCAGCAGAACACGGCGCCTTCTTCCCATTGGGCCATGAACGGCGCCTATATCAGGTTGAAAAACCTACAGGTGGGTTATACTTTGCCTGCCAGCTGGCTGAGGAAAATATGGATCAGCAACCTGCGCATTTACTTCTCAGGACAGGAACCGAGAAAGTCAGCACCAGCGTGGCGGAGC
>JBCNPS010000143.1:0-13894 GCA_039593235.1 Chitinophaga sp.
TGACTCCGGATTACGCTGATTACGCTGATTACGCTGATTATACTGATTTGTTTGATTTGATGATTTTTGATTTTTTTGATATTTAATTATAAAGGGAGATGAGGGTAATATTCACTTTTATCTCCCTTTATCTTTTGGGTTACTGCCGCTTATGCTGCAGGATGTGGCGGCAGGAATAAATAACGGGGATAATGATCAAAGGCAGATAACCCGCAGCTACTAAATATAGGTGGTATGTGACTGTTATATAAGTTATCTCCGGGGAAATAGCGGGGGAAACCAGGAGTATCCATACTGTAACCATGCAGTATCCATATAGTAACCATTCCGTTGGTTTTTTTAAAATTGATGTGGCGAATGCAGAATTAGCATTACAGTCGGAGTTTGTTTTCAGCGGGTGCTTTAGAGATGCAATATATACTTTGCTTTGTTTCTCCGCTTTCATTTTTTAGCCAAAGGGCCTGTTCTGTTATGAGCTTCAGTATTTATACAATAAAGTGCTCCAGGGCCTGTATGAAAAAATTACCATGGTATTCCCATATGGCACTATTTTACATACCAGCGCTTGCTTCTGTCAAACACTTTAATTTGAAACATATTCCTTCTGTTTTGTTCTCCTCTTTTATTTTTTAATCAAATAACCTTTCCGGATAATTTTTTAAATCTGCTCAACGATCTATTTTATTTCCTCTCCTTCAGAAAAATCACAAGTAATCAAACCAAACAAATCAGTATAGTCAGCGCAATCCGGAGTCAGACAAATTCCGCGTCACCGAAGGCGACAGCAGCACTCGGCTAATGTTATTTTAAGCGCGGGAAATAGTATTTTCTCTTTCTTAACGAGCTGTTAACGATAAATAAAAAAATTGTTAAATCTTCTTTGCACTTCTCATAATTATCCCTAAGTTTGAAACCATTATTCAGATAAATCAGCCAAACTTGTAGCGAAAATGAAAAGTGAGAGTGGTCTACAGGTTTTTTTTATGTGGTGTAGCTAAAACGTTTTATCACAGCTATGATGTCAGAATAACAATTAATTTCAATGGAGTAATTCCATTTTATTTTTAAGAACGGAAGCCACGTGATTACCATCATAACTCCTGTGCAATGCAGGTATGTTTATGGTAACGGGACTTTCGTGTCTTTTTTTGCTTATGTGTCTGATTCACTTGTTATAATTCACTAAACCAAAAGGAAGCTATGCGAAGATCACTTCTTCTCACCACGTTGCTTTTCTTATGCTGCTGTATCACTGCCTGGGCGCAGGATAAGAAAGCTGTTACGGGAACCGTTAAGGACACAAAAGGAACGCCTTTGCCCGGTGTTACCGTAAAAGAGAAAAACGCCTCCAACGGAGCTACAACCGGCCCGGATGGAAATTTCAAAATCCAGGTAGCGGATGGCGCCAGCCTCGTTTTTTCCTACATCGGATTTATCAACCAGGAAGTAGCTGTTAACGGACAGTCTGCATTAAACATCGTATTAAAAGAAGACAACAAGAACCTGAACGAAGTAGTGGTTACCGCTATGGGTATTAAGAGAGAAGCCAAGGCACTGGGTTACTCCGTTAGTACCGTAAGTTCGAAAGAGATCACCGAAAGCGGAAGCACCAACTTCGCTTCTGCTTTATATGGTAAGGCTGCCGGTGTGAAAATCGTAGCCGCCCCGGGAGGCGCATCCAGCGCGGTTTCCGTACAGGTAAGGGGTGTGTCCTCTATCGGCTTAAGTACACAGCCACTGTATGTAGTGGATGGTGTGCCCATCAGGAACTTCAATGATCTTACCTCCGGAAGCTTTGGTACCAGCAACTCCAGGATCGAAGGTAACGGCGCACTGGACATCAACCCGGAAGATATTGAAACACTCACCATCCTGAAAGGCGCCAGCGCTTCTGCCCTCTATGGCTCTGAAGCTACTAACGGCGTAGTAGTGATCACTACCAAGAAAGGGGTGAAAGGCCGCGGCCTGAACGTAGATGTAAACTACACTTTCAACCAGGAAAAAATTGCTTCACAACCTGATTACCAGAACGAATACGGACCCGGTTATGATCCGCAAACAAATATTGTAAACGGTATCTCCGATGCTGAGGGCTGGGTTACTGATGCAGACGGGGCTCAGCATCCTTACTACAGGGCATATAACCAGTTTGGTCCTAAATTCGACGGCCGTGATGTGAAATACTGGGATGGTACTACCCGCAAATATGTTGCACAGAAAGATAACTATAAGGATTTCTTCCAAACCGGTTACAACTCTGCTGCCAACGTAGCTGTTTCCAACGCCACTGATAAGGGAAGCTTCCGGTTTTCCTACAACCGCGTGGATTATAAGAGCATTATGCCGGGAAGTAATCTCTATAAGAACAATTTCAATTTGAACGGTACTTTAAAACTGAGCGAAAGAGTAAGCGTAGACCTCGTATCTACCTACAACAACAGCTTTGTTCATAACCGCGCAAATGTGATGAGCAATATATTCGGTTCATTCGACGGCTTCTTCAGCCGCTTTGACGACATGAATACCTTCCTCAGTAAATACCAGACCAGCAACGGTTACAAATATGTGGATGCCAACAATAACCAGTACGACCAGGACGAGAAAATGGCCTATCGTTTCAGGGCTACCAACCTGATGGATTATTTGTGGAATAACCTGCGCAATAACTATGATGAAACCCAGAACCGCTTTATTAACAGCGCTACCCTGAATGTGGGTATTCTCAATAACCTGCGCTTCAGAGGTAGAGTAGGCGGCGATTTCACTAATGTTACCATTTCAGATGAACAGCATAACACACAACCGGCTGCGCTGGGATATACCGGTCAGTACGATGTGAACACCCGTAACAATAACGTGTTTTACGGAGATGCGATCCTGGTATACAGCCCTAAGATCACCAAAGATTTTGATCTCTCTGTTACAGGTGGTGTTACCGGCCGCAAACAAACCTACAAAAACCAGTTTACACAGACCAAAGATGGTTTGGTGGATGAAAACTGGTTTAGCTTAAACAACTCCGCCAGCCCGCTCTACGCTACTTCCGCCCGTGCAGAACAGATAGACGTGGCAGCTTTCGGTATGCTGAACCTGAGCTATAAAGGCTTCCTGTTCCTGGAAGGAACCGGCCGTTACGAGTCTACCTCTACCTTGCCGGTAGCTAACAACAAATATTTCTATCCGTCTGTGAATGCGGGTTTCCTGCTGTCTGAAGTGGCGCAGTTACCTGCGTTTATTGATTACGCAAAGTTCAGGGCTTCCTACGGCCTGGTGGGTAACCATCCCAATCTTTACCAGTCGAACATTGCCTACAATCCTTACACCGTTACGCTGAGCAAGAACAATGTTCCTTACCAGCAATCCAATCCTTCTGCCTTCGGTAATGAACTGCTGGAGTCTGAAAGAAAGAGGGAAATGGAGTTCGGTTTCGAGGCGCGCTTCCTGAAAAACAAGATCGGCGTAGATTTCAGTTACTATAATAACAAGATCTCCAACCAGATCCTTACCCTGAGCACCCCTGCTTCCTCCGGCGCTACTTCCCAGCTGGTAAATGCGGGCGACCTCAGTAACTACGGCTATGAAGCGGCTATCAATGCTACGCCTATAGCTAACAAGGATTTCCGCTGGACTACCCGCTTCAACTTTGCAGTGAACAGGAACAGGCTAACCGCGTTAAAGGATGGTCAAACTACTTTAACCATGCCTTCCTATGATGGCGGTTACCTGCTGATCCGCTCCAATGTAGGCGATCCGCTGGGTAACATCTATGTGCATCCGGCCAATAAAGATGCCAACGGTAACAAGATCGTAAATGCAGATGGTATTTATACTGCCAACACAGCGGAGTATGAATATGCCGGAAACATCATGCCTAAAGTGGTGGGTGGTTTCTCCAACTCTGTAAGCTATAAAAACTTTTCACTGGACTTCACACTGGACTACCGCCTGGGTGGTAACCTGGTTTCGATTCCTTACTACTACCAGATCGGCGCAGGTATGTTTAACAGCACCCTGCAGTACAGGGATGCGGCGCACGGCGGTTTGGCATACGACGTAATTGACTATGCGTCCGGTAACTATGTGGCTAATCCAAATGGCGCACATCATGATGGGGTGATCCTGCCGGGTGTAACCGAAGATGGTAAAAAGAATGAGAAGATCATCACTGCAGGTCAGTACTGGTCTACCCAGCACGATTGGCAAACCAACGGTTTGTATGAGAACGCGGTGTTTAAGAACAGCTATGTGAAGCTGCGTGAGGTGACGCTTTCTTACAATATGCCTAAAAGCATCATTGAAAAGCTGCATTTGCAGAACCTGCAGTTCTCCCTGATCGGCAGGAACCTGTTTTACATCTGGAAAACCCTGCCACAGGGCTTAGATCCGGAAGTAGCAGTGGGTTCTTCCTGGCTGAGCCAGGGTGTTGACGGCGGCACTGTAGGACCTACCAGGAGTTTAGGGGCCAGCCTCCGCGCACGTTTTTAGTGGTATGCTGATTTTGTAAACGAACTTAACAAATTGAAATGAAACGTCTTTTAATAAACACTTCACTGCTTGTTTTACTTGTTGCTTCTTTCAGCGCCTGTAAGAAACAGATTGCAGATGATTACGCGAACCCGGAATTAAGTCAGACGGGTTCCATGAGCAAATTGCTCAGCGGTATGTTCATCAATAAGCGTATGCGTCCATCCTACTGGGATTACGCCACGTTTATACTGCCCACCACCGGTAGCTTTTCGCAAACCACCGCGCTGCAGCCGGGCTCAAAAATGTATGTACCTTCTTTGTCTTACACAGAAAACCGCTGGGTGGATTTTTATGCGGGCGCCAAAAGCGACGACAATGATCTTAACTATGTAGGCCCCGGCATCATGGCTAACTTCAGGGAAATGCAAACCACTTTCGGGAAGCTTTCACAGGAAGAGCAGGCAGACCAGCTGGTGTTCCTGAACTGCGCCAAAGTGATTTTATTTGACCAGGCCAGCCAGATGGTGGATCTCTGGGGAGATATTCCTTTTGGTCAGGCAGGCTCACTGAATACGCCCGATCGTAATGTGGATCCTGCAGCTTTTGAAGATGCTGCTGCTATTTACGATACACTGATCTCCGGGCTCAACAGCCTGAACACTTATTTTGAAACAGCGCAACTGTCTACCGTAGCCCAATCCAGTTTAGGCAAAGCAGACATTATGCTGAAAGGCGACCTGGCTGCCTGGAGACGCTACACTAACTCACTGCGTTTGCGCTTATTGATGCGTACTTCATTTGTGAAGGAGGCCACTGCAAAAACAGAAGTGACAAATATGCTGAATAACCCGGTGAAGTATCCGCTGATCAGCTCCAACCAGGAGAATGCTACCATCCAGATGAGTCCTCCTTCACTGAAGAGCGATATATTCAGCGCTTTAACCGGCAGCCCTTTTGCGCCTGCATTCCTGTTAGACACCGTGATGGCGGCAAACACTGATCCCCGCACGGAAGTGTACTGGGATAAAGGAACAACACATGGCCTGAAAGGCTTCCCCGCCAACGGAACCGCCGCTGCATATGAATCTGCAGGTTATGCTACTTATGATTCTGCTACCTTCTTCTATAACTATAATATACCCGGTGTAATTTTTACTGCGTCTGAAGTGAGCTTCCTGAAAGCCGAAGCGGGTGAAAGATGGAGTATCGGATCACCCGGTGCTGATTATGAGAATGGAATTAAACAGTCGATAGATTTTTACTACGGTATTAATAAGGCGGTAATATACCGTGCCGACCAAACCTGGCCTGTACTACCAACGCCTTCCGATGCAGCTGTGAGCAGTTTCCTGAATATGCCGGCTATTGCTTACACAGGTACCACACAGCAGAAACTGGCAAAGATCTGGACGCAGAAATGGGTGAACTTCTTCATCCTGCAGGCAGGTGAAGCATGGACGGAAGTAAGGCGTACCGGTTATCCGAAGCTGCCTTTCCCGCTGTCGTCTACCTCAGGAGCTACCACACCGCCGGACCGCTTGTTATATCCATCTACAGAGCAGGTATACAACCCGGATAACTATGCAAAGGTGGCAGCGAAAGACAAAGCTAATATCAAAATTTTCTGGGACGTACGTTAGTCCAGTCATATCCTGATTACAATAAAAAAAAGTCCCGGTTTTTCCGGGACTTTTTTTATGAAGATATTTAACCGATCATATTCTTGATTTCGCTCAGCTTTAGCAACGCTTCCACCGGTGTAAGCCGGTTGATGTCTACCGTATCCAGTTTTTCCCGGATCTGCTGGAACACATCGCTGTGTGCGTCAAAAATATTCAGCTGCAGTTTTTGTGAAGGAGTGCTGATCTGTTTGATATTTTTCTGCAATGGCGCTTCAATGTGTTTTTCTTCGAGATTAGCCAGCACTTCATTGGCCCGGTTGATCAGTTCAGGCGGCATGCCTGCCATACGGGCCACGTGAATACCAAAGCTGTGGCGACTTCCGCCGCTGGCCAGTTTGCGGAGGAAAATGATCTTATTACCGGATTCCATATTGGTGATATGGAAATTCTTTACGCGTGCGTGTTTGTTTTCCAGTTCATTCAGTTCATGATAGTGGGTGGCGAACAGTGTTTTAGGCCGGTGCGCCGTCATATCGTGCAGGTATTCCACAATGCTCCAGGCAATGGAAATGCCATCGTAGGTGCTGGTGCCGCGGCCAATTTCATCGAGTATCACCAGGCTGCGCGCTGTGATGCTGTTGATGATGCTGGCGGTTTCGTTCATTTCCACCATGAAGGTAGATTCGCCGCCGCTCAGGTTATCGGACGCGCCTACGCGGGTGAATATTTTGTCGGTAAGGCCAATATCCGCACTGGTGGCGGGTACAAAGCTACCCATATGCGCCATCAGGGTGATAAGCGCGGTTTGCCGCAGCAGCGCCGATTTACCGGACATGTTGGGACCGGTAAGGATGATGATCTGTTGTGATTCCTTGTCGAGCCGCAGATCATTGGAAACATAGGCTTCACCGGCAGGCAGTCCTTTTTCGATCACCGGGTGCCGGCCTTCTTTTATTACCAGGTCGAATCCTTCCGTGATATTCGGGCGGCGGTATTTATACTGCATGGCGTTTTGTGCAAAGCAGAGGAGGCAGTCGATCCGTGCAAACACCTGCGCATCTTCCTGTACGGGCTTAATATACGCCTGGAGGCTTTGTACAAGATCGTCGAACAGTTTGCTTTCCAGTACCTGGATCTTATCTTCCGCGCCTACTATTTTTTCCTCGTACTCTTTCAGTTCGGGGGTGATATAACGTTCCGCGTTGGCCAGTGTTTGCTTGCGCATCCAGCGGTCGGGCACTTTATTTTTATGGGTATTGGTTACTTCCAGGTAGTAGCCGAATACGTTGTTGAAAGCTATTTTCAGGGAAGGGATGCCGGTGGCTTCGGATTCTTTCTGCTGGATCTGGAGCAGATAATCTTTTCCTTTATTGGCGATGTTGCGCAGGTCGTCCAGTTCTGCGTTTACGCCGTCTTTGATACAGCCGCCCTTGTTCACCAGTACCGGCGGGTTTTCCATGATCTCGTTAAGAATGCGGTCCAGTATGGGTGCGCAGGGGTCCAGTTTTTCGTTTAGCCGCCGGAGGTAGTCGCTGCTGCTGTTGGCCAGGAGCGCCTGTACCGCCTGTACCTGCTGCAGGGAACGGGCCAGTTGTAATACTTCCCGGGGATTTATTTTTTTCAGGGGTATTTTGGATACGAGTCTTTCCAGGTCGCCGGTTTGTTTCAGGTGATGGGCCAGTGATTTGGAAAGATCTGTTTCCCTGATAAAATATTCCACGGTATCCAGCCGTTCGTTGATGGCTTTGATATCGCGGAGGGGGAATACCATCCAGCGTTTGAGCAGGCGTGCGCCCATGGGCGTAACGGTATTGTCCAGCACTTTCAGGAGGGTATGCCCGTTTTCCACGCTGCTGTTGAGCAGTTCCAGGTTACGTACCGTGAAGCGGTCCATCCAGAGGAAATCGTCCTGGCTGATGCGCTGCATACGGGTGATATGCTGGAGGTTGGGATGCTCGGTATCTTTCAGGTAGTGCAGGGTGGCGCCGGCAGCGATGATGGCGGCAGGCAATCCGTCTACACCATATCCTTTCAGGGAATGGGTCTGGAAATGTTTCAGCAGTATTTCTTCCGCATAGGTAGTGGTGAATATCCATTCATCCATTGTATACGTATAGAAACGGGTGCCGAAAGTGGCTTTGAAGTTTTTTTGCTGTTGTTTGGCGAACAGTACTTCCGCCGGCCGAAAGCTCTGGAGGAGTTTATCCACATATTCGGTGCTGCCTTCTGCAATAAAAAATTCGCCGGTGGAAATGTCGAGGAAAGACACGCCGGTGGTATCTGTGCTGAAGTGAACAGCTGCCAGGAAGTTGTTGCTGGAATTTTCCAGCAGTTTATCGTTGATGGCTACACCCGGTGTTACCATTTCGGTAACGCCGCGTTTTACAATACCTTTTACTGTTTTGGGATCTTCCAACTGGTCGCATACGGCCACCCGGTGACCGGCTTTTACCAGTTTATGGAGGTAAGTATCCAGTGAGTGGTGGGGAAATCCTGCCAGGTCAACATAAGAGGCGGAGCCATTGGCCCTTTTGGTTAAAACAATGCCCAGTACGCGGGCGGCTATAACTGCATCCTCATTAAACGTTTCATAAAAATCGCCAACACGGAACAACAGTACGGCATCAGGGTATCTCTCCTTGATGGCCTTATGTTGCTGCATGAGCGGTGTTTCTTCCGTTTTACTTTTTGCCATGGCGCAAATATATAAAACTCATCTCATCCTATTATCTTTGCAGGTGATGAGAAAATTAAGCATGGATGAACTGGGCCGTAAAACGGTGGAAGAGTTCAAGGCTGCCGATAAAACGCCTGTTGTACTGGTATTGGATAATATACGCAGCATGCACAATGTAGGGTCGGTGTTCCGTACAGCGGATGCGTTCCTTGTACAGGGCATTATCCTTTGTGGTTATACGCCGGTGCCGCCGCACCGCGATATCAATAAAACGGCGTTGGGCGCTACCGAAACCGTGGAATGGCAGTATTTTGACACTACCGTAAGCGCGGTACAGGAGCTGAAAGCGGCCGGTTATAAGGTGATGGCTATTGAACAGGCGGAGAACAGTTTTATGCTGAACAGTTTTGTTCCACCCGCGGGGCAGCCGCTGGCGCTTGTTTTCGGCAATGAGGTAAGCGGGGTGGATACCGAAGTGATGAAGCTGGCGGATGGCTGTATTGAAATACCCCAGCTGGGCATGAAGCATTCTTTGAATATTTCTGTGAGCACCGGTATCGTGGTTTGGGATATCTTTGTAAAATTGAAGCAGGCTTAAAGGATTAATTATATGATTTCTACGGTCAACAAGTATTTATCGCTGGTAAAGTTCAGTCACACCATCTTTGCCATGCCTTTTGCCCTCACCGGTTTTTTCATGGCCACTACCAAAGGAGGCGGCAGCTTTAACTGGCTTACGTTCCTGCTGGTGGTATTATGTATGGTGTTTGCCCGCAGTGCGGCCATGGCATTTAACCGGTGGTTGGATGTGGATATCGACAAGCTTAATCCGCGTACGGCGAAAAGGGAAATACCGGCCGGTATCATATCTCCCAAAAATGCCCTGTTTTTTATTATCGCCAATGTGGTATTGTTTATTATTACCACCTGGTTTATCAATCCCGTATGTTTTTACCTGTCGCCCGTAGCTTTGCTGGTGGTGCTTGGCTATAGCTATACCAAGCGGTTCACTGCTTTTTGCCACCTGGTGCTGGGTATAGGGCTGGCCCTTGCGCCTATAGGCGCTTACCTGGCGGTTACCGGTAGTTTTGCCTTGTTGCCGGTACTGGTATCTTTCCTGGTGTTATGTTGGGTATCCGGTTTTGATATTATTTATTCCCTGCAGGACGAGGATTTCGATAAATCCCAACAGTTAAATTCTATCCCGGCCTGGCTGGGACTTTCCGGCGCCCTGCGGTTTTCCGAATTATTGCATGTAATAGCTGCCGCGCTGGTGGTAACTATCGGTTTAACCGGGCATTTTCACTGGGTATACTGGATCGGCGCCGTTGTATTTGTGGTGATGCTGGTTTCCCAGCACCTGCTGGTAAAACCGGACGACCTGAGCAGGATCAATATCATGTTTATGACCACCAACGGGATTGCCAGCGTGGTATTTGCGGTTTTTGCAATTACCGATATGCTGGTTTTTCAGTAACAGATAAATAAAGTTAAATATATGGCCCGTTTGATGGCAATAGATTATGGAAAAAAGAGAACGGGACTGGCAGTAACAGATCCTTTACAGATGATTGCCACCGGGCTTACCACCGTTGCCACGCACGACCTGATCCCTTTCCTGAAAAAGTACCTGGTTACCGAACCCGTGGAAACCATTATTATAGGAGAGCCTAAAAACCTGGATGGCAACGCTACAGACGCCACTGCCCTGGTAACCGAATGTATCCGTATCATTAAAAAGAATTTCCCTGATATACCTGTGATTACCGTTGATGAACGTTTTACTTCTAAAATGGCCTTCCAGGCGATGATCGACAGCGGTCTGAAAAAGAAAGACCGCCGCAATAAAGCCTTGGTCGACGAAATAAGCGCCACTATTATATTACAGGAGTACCTCCGTAATAAAATATAATAACATATAAAAAATCATTATAATCAGCGTAATCCTGGGTCAGACAATCTCCGCTTAAGGCGAAATTGTCTATCTTTGCGGATTAAACCAAGTATTTGAACATGATTTTGCCAATTGTAGCTTACGGGCACCCGGTATTGAGAAAGGTAGCAGAAGACATTACTCCTGAATATCCTAACCTGAAGGAATTGATTGCCAATATGTGGGAAACCATGTATGGTTCTAACGGCGTGGGCATTGCCGCCCCGCAGGTAAATAAGGCGATCCGGCTGTTTGTGGTAGACAGTGAGCAGATCATTCATAACCTGGAAGAAGACGAGAAGAATGATTATCCCGGAGATGAAGGGGTAAAGGGTGTGTTTATCAACGCACATATCGTGGAAACCGGGGGGAAAGACTGGGCTTACAACGAAGGATGTTTGAGCATCCCGAAGGTACGGGAAGACGTAAACCGCGCAGAAACAGTAACCCTGAGCTATGTGGACGAAAACTTCACCCCGCATGAAAGAACTTTCACCGGCGTAACTGCCCGGGTGATCCTTCATGAATATGATCACATTGATGGTGTTTTATTCATCGATCATCTGAAGCCATTAAAACGCAGGATGTTGAAAAGTAAGTTGGAAGATATCACAAAAGGCAAAATACGAGTGGATTACAAGATGACTTTCCCTAAATAGGAAATAATTTTGTAATGTAAAGAAAACCTGTTATTTTGGTATCGTAAAGTATAACATCCATATCCTCAAAACTTGGGAGCTACCTTAACATACACTGAAGTGGAATTGATTCAGGGCCTTATGGCCCGGGATGAAAAGATATTCACTTACCTGTATGATCACTACTCACCCGCATTATACGGCGTAGCCCTGAAAGTAGTGGGAGAAGAAGCTGCAGCCGGAGATATACTACAGGAAGTGTTTGTAAAGATCTGGCGGAATATTGACCGCTATGATGCCTCAAAAGGCCGGTTGTTTACCTGGATGCTGAATATTACCCGCAACACGGCTATTGACAGTCTTCGCTCAAAAAATCACAAACTGGAACAACGCGTACAGGATGTAAACAGTGTGGCATTGATGTATGAACCGCAACTGGCGGTACATTTATCAGTAGACCATCTTGGATTAACGAAAGTGATTGAGCGGTTGCAGAAAGATCAACGTATTATTATTGATATGGCTTACTTCAAGGGGCATACCCAGGAAGAAATAGCCAGGACACTTGAAATACCATTGGGCACCGTGAAAACCCGCATGCGCAATGCTATTATACAATTGAGAATACTGTTAAAACAATTGTAATTATAAGAGATAGTGGATGTACAACGATACATATCGTCCGGAATCCTTGAAAGCTATGTATTCGGTATGTTACCGGAAGCAGAACAGGGAGAGGTAGAAACGGCCGTATCACAATACCCCGATGTCAAAGCAGCAGTGGATTCCCTGCAGCATGACAAAGAGCGGTTTGTGCAGCTTTACGGCGTAGCACCTCCCAATGGTATCAGGGAACGGCTGATGGAAGTGATCCATCAGGAAAATACGCAGGAAGGAAATGACCTGCTGCCGGACGAACTGCGTGCACCCGTTCCTGCCTCCCTGAACGGCAAAAAAAAAGAGAAGCCGCAGCCACGGGCCGGGGAAACACCGGTGAAACAACTCCCGGCTGCAAAGCCGTCTAAAGACCGGGTATGGAAATATCTTACCGCCGCTATTGTGGTATTGCTGCTGGGCAGCATTTTTATGAACTTCTTTTTCTTCCGGAAATCTACTGATTATAAAAGCCGTTACCAATCGCTCATAGCTACCAAAGAGAAGCTGGAAGCAGATAAAGAGCAGCAGTCGCTGACCCGTTTGAAAGAAACGCCGGCGGCAGTTGAAGCCGACCCGTTGGAGAATCCCGATTTTAAATGGACGAAGATCCCCGGTGGCGGAAAGTATGCAGGTAACCTGGTAACCGTAGGATGGAATGAAAAAACACAGGCGGTATACCTGCAGGCGCAACTGATGCCGTTACCTCCGGCTGGCAGGCAGTTCCAACTCTGGGCCATTGTGAATAAGAAACTGGTAGATGCAGGTGTTTTTCTCACCGGCAGTGAAATATCCCAACAATTACAACAAATGAAAGCCGTGGCAGCAACGCAGGGTTTTGCCATTACACTTGAAAAGAAAGGCGGCAGCACTGAACCGAGTATGGACCAGGTATGCATGTCGGCAAAGCTGGTAAGGTAAGGCCCGTTTTGTTTATCATGATAAAAGAGTATATTGCCTCAACAGGCCCTGTTTAACCATTTTCCGGGACACACAACTTTTATAAAAAAATATCCGTGAAGCTGAATACATGATGATCATGTTCCGTTCTGTCATGTTGTGTGATCTGTTTAAATATCAAACTATATCCAATCTGTTTTGGAATACCAGGCTACATATACAGAAGCTGAGCTGGTGCAGGGCCTGAAAGCCCGCGACCAGAAAATATTCAGTTACCTGTATGACCAATATTCACCGGCATTATATGGTGTGATTGTGAAAGTACTGAACAACGACAGTGCTGCCGGGGATGTATTGCAGGAGGTATTCCTCAAGATCTGGCGGCACCTGGACCAATATGATGAAACGAAAGGGAGGCTTTTTACCTGGATGCTGAATATCGCGCGGAATACCGCCATTGATATTCTCCGGTCAAAATCCCATAAGCTGGAACAAAAAATCCGGAATTTACCGGATGACGTACATGTAACCGACAGCCTCATCGCTGTGCAGCCATCGAACGACTACCTGGGTTTTTCCCGGATCCTGGAAAAGCTCACCAAAGAACAGCGTACCCTGATAGATTTAGCGTATTATAAAGGTTGTACCCAGGAAGAAATTGCCCGGGTAATGGAGATTCCTTTGGGTACCGTGAAAACGAGAATGCGCAACGCCATTAATCAACTGAGAAACATTTTAAACAAGTAAATATTTTTTGCAATAGTGGACCCACAACATTTCATATCGTCCGGAATTATTGAGCTGTATATAGCAGGTATGGCCAGCGAAGAAGAAATTCGGGAGCTGGAAGCCGCTATGGTACAATTCCCGGAAGTAGCGGCAGAGGTAGAAGCCTGCCGCCGCAATATGGAGGAATACATCAGGTTGCAGGGCAGGGTTCCTGAAGGGGATATCAAAACACGTTTATTCACACAAATTAATAACGAATCCAATTTGCAGGAAA
>JBCNPS010000144.1:0-13779 GCA_039593235.1 Chitinophaga sp.
GGGCAATAATAATACCCCTGTTTCAAAAATTCCGGTTTTACTGCTGACATAGGGTTGTCACTTGGGCAGAATAGCTTTGTGTTATTCTAAACAAAATGCAATCAAATATGGCTTTTTCTTCTATCCGGATTATTACAGCTAATATCAAACAGCTCGTTTCTTTTTATGAGAAAGTCACCGGAACGCCATTCAAATGGTATACTGATGATTTTGCGGAACTACGCACACCTCTTGGAACGCTAGCAATAGGCAGTACACGCACCTTAGCTTTGTTTGGTGGAGATGGAATAGCTGACGCCGCCAATAACAGCTCTGATATCATTGAATTTCAGGTTGATGACGTTGATAGCAAATATCAGCAGCTCAGCGGCATACTTGGTGAGGTGGTGCAACAACCAACAACCATGCCCTGGGGCAATCGTTCACTGTTATTCAGAGATACAGATGGTAACCTGGTCAACTTCTTTACTCCCCTGACACAGGAAGCTAAGGAAAGAACCGGAGCAAAGGTATAGAGAAAGCCGTCTTACCAGGGCGGATCCGGGTGATTAATCACCACAAAATTACAGCATATGGAGCCTTCTGTTATGCAATGCATCAAAAAGTACGGGCACTTTTTGGCTGCATTACATGACGGGGGGTTTTGTATTTGATAACCCTGCCGGACACCTCTTTATTTTTTGTAATTTTATCATTGCAAAAAATCTTTATTTCTTTCATACCCATATCCAATACGCTTCCATATGTTGCCTTTTGAAATGCTGCACCAGGAATTTGATCCTCCTGAAGAGTTACAGGATACCATAAAGTGCTTTTGGTATAACAGGAGAGAAGTTGGATCATCCCAATCGGCTTTTGAGGTAATTCCTGATGGCTACGCTGAAATTATTTTTTACTTCGGAAGTCTCAGCAGCATTTCTGTTAATGGAGATCTACAACCACTGCCATCTCCGTTTATGATGGGGCTACTCAACCAGCCGGTTGTTTTCCACACGGAAAAACGCCTGGAAATTATTGCTGTCAGATGTTTCCCCTGGACGGTGTTTGATTTGCTCGGACTACCATCCGGCAAAAACGCGGTACACATATTTGAGCATCCTATTGCCCGGCTGCAGTCGCCACTGGCTAAGTGTATAGGCGCCGGTAAAATAGAAGAAGCGCTTGCACTGGTAAAACAGTATTTCCTGGACGCACGGTCGCAGATAGCTATTGACAGTATGCTATTCAAGGCGGGAGTGGCCATGAGAAAGGCAAATGGTACCATCCCTGTAAGCCAGGTAGCAGCAGCGGCTCATGCAACAGTTCGTACCCTGGAAAGAAAGTTTAAGCAATCTTCCGGCTACACCGTCAAAGACGTGTCAGGCTTGATGCGCTTTGAGCAGGTACGAAATAAATTATGGCATTCACCGGATTCCAACCTGGCAGGCTTAGCTCACGAATTGGGCTATACGGATCAAGCTCACTTAAGCAGGGAGTTCAAACGCTACAGTGGTACTACGCCGGCAGCATTCGCGCGAAAAGCAAAAAAAGGAAGACAGGCTGTAACCAACGGTTTTGTCGCGTTTATACAAGCCTGAGGCAGAAGGATTCCGGAATTTTGTGTTTCAATCATTAAATATGAACGTAACACTTGAAAGTAAGCACTCCGTACAAAATCATACTATTTACGATGTAATCATTTCCGGCGCGGGACCTGTAGGTTTGTTCCTTGCCTGCGAACTGGCCCTGGCCAAATGTTCTGTCCTGGTGCTGGAAAAAGCGGAAGATCCCCAATCACCACTAAAACAATTTCCTTTCGGGATACGGGGCCTCTCAGCTCCAACTATTGAAGCGCTTTACCGTCGTGGTTTGTTAAACGAGTTTGAGGTACATAAGCGGCTTAAAAGTCCTCACCAGAACGCCGTGCAGGGACCTGGCCGTCAGGCCGGACACTTCGCCGGCATTCCATTCCTGGAGGGCAATATTGATACTACCCAATGGACGTATCGCCTGCCCAGCTCCACAGATGCCAGCTTAATTTCTGAAATGGGAGAACTTGAATCCATCCTGGGCCGGCGCGCTGCAACCCTGGGCGTTGAAATTAAGCGTGGCCTTGCCGTTACCGGCTTTCATCAAACCGCAGGAGAGGTGATGGTGCAGTCGGGCGACCGGTCTTTCAAAAGTAAATGGCTGGTGGGTTGCGACGGCGCCCGCAGCATTGTCCGCAAAGCGGGCGGGTTTGAATTTGCCGGTACCGAGCCGGAATTTACCGGTTACTCTGTCCAGGTTGACATTGCAGACCCGGAGAAACTTAAACCGGGCAGGAACGTTACGCCCAGAGGTATGTACCTCCAATCACAGCCCGGTTACCTGGCGATACAGGATTTCGATGGCGGAGCGTTTCACAGTTCAGACAAACCAATCACACTCGAACATGTGCAGAAGGTATTACGCCGGATATCGGGCACCGATGTTACGCTCAGCGCCCTTCATATTGCAACCACCTGGACCGACCGTGCACGGCAAGCTACCAGCTACCGCAACGGACGTGTACTGCTGGCTGGCGACGCCGCACACATTCATTCGCCGTTGGGTGGCCAGGGGCTTAATCTTGGACTGGGCGATGCCATGAACCTGGGTTGGAAACTTGCTGCAACCATCCGGGGAAAAGCTCCGGAAGAACTGTTGGACAGCTACTTTACCGAACGGCATCCAATTGGCGTACAGGTACTGGATTGGTCACGCGCCCAGGTGGCCATCATGAAACCGGATCCGTCTGCACAGGCACTGCATGCCATTTTCCGCGACCTTATGAATACGCGCGATGGCGCCACTTATATTGCTGCAAGAGTATGGGGTATTTTCACTCACTACAACCTCGGTGGCACCCACCCCCTGGCAGGCCATAGCGTTCCCAATTTTGAGTTCTGCGACGGCGCCACAATCGGCGATTTAATGCACGATGGCAAAGGAATACTGCTTGATTTTAACGGGAGCGATTCACTTAAAGCCTTAGCCGGTGAATATGGCGACCAAATCAGGTATGTTTCAAACACCGCAAAAAACCAGTTAGGAGTAAGTGCTGCATTAATACGCCCGGATGGCATTATTGCCTGGGCTTCGGACAACGACATAAATTATGATGAACTCCAAAAGGCTGCCGCCCGCTGGTTTACCTGTAATGCGGATGTTGAAAAAGCCGGTAGCTATTCTAAATAAAGTGGGCTCCAAATAATGGCTGTGAGAACTGCCTGAACGGTAACAAATCTTCATCATAAATAACCGGGGCTAACCAATGTTGGTCAGCCCCCGGTTATATAGCTCACGCTGTATAATAACGTTTTAGTGTTTGGGTTTATCCTCCGGCATCAGCCATTGATTAAGCATATTTTCAGGCGCCTCCAGTACAACTTTGTAAAAAGCGGAAGGATATGCTTTAATATCGATCCACGCATGCTGATCTGCTACGGGAACTTCTCCCACCAGTTGATATTTATCTGCTGTTCCAATCTTAAAATCATTGGTAGTAGCCAGCCATACTTTTACTTTACCGGTTGATTCCAGTGCTTTCCAGGAGATATCAAGGTAGCCGTGCACGTAATTAACTGCCGCCTGTGCGATGGATACGTTACCAATCAAAGGCGTTCCGTCCAGCTCCCGCTGAACGTCCAGGGGAATCTTTATATCCATGTACCGGCTGATCATCGGCATGATGTCAACAATGGCCGGATTGTAACGTTTTGCGTAAGTGTTCAACGGTTTGTAGTTGGTTACCATCCATGTGGTGCGCTGTCTTGGTGACTGTCCGCCGTGTCCTCTTCCGGTTTTTTCGTCCCTTCCATGATCAGTGGTGATAACCAGCAGCCAGTCTTCCTTAAATTTACTTTCCCGGTATTCAATAGCCGCATTCAGCCGGCCTATCTGATTGTCCAGCATTTTAACCGCCCTTTCAAGTTCCGGGCTATCACCATGCATGTGTCCCATATCATCAGTGTATTCAAGGTAAACCCACGACAGGTCAGGTGCATTCTTCCTGATTGTTGCCGTAGCTTCGTCTATCACTTTCTCATCTATTTTATGCATGTACTGGCGTTCGCGGTCGTGCCTGTAGTTAGCGGTGTCCAGCTCGTATCCGTCGTAATACCAGTCAACTTTCAGGTTACCGGCTGCCGGCAATTCATGTCCCAGCAATTTTGTGCGGTTATCCTGCCAACTGGAAAAAATGGCTGTTTTTTTATTGGGATACTGTGCTTTGAATAAGCGGAATATATTCTGATAGTTATAGTTAGGCGCTTTAATATCGTTATCCGGTACATTATGCTTATTCACCCAGGTACCTGTGAGCAGGCTATTGTACCCAACCGCCGAGATGGTTGGCGTTTCATTATAGGTATCCTTATCGCCGCCAACGTGCATACGGGTATAACTCCCTTTGTCTATGATCTTTTTAAAGTTGGGAAGATCCAAACGCTCCATCACATCAGCGGGGATGCCATCTGCTATTACAAAAACCGTCTTTTTAATATGCTGTGCATATATACCTGTCTGAAAAGAAAATAAGAGTAACGCAGTTAATTTCGTCAGTTTATTCATGTATTTCCGTTTGAGTTGCAAGATAAAATCTTTCATCCTGTTAAACAGTTATTGTTTCAAACCTGCCCGGCCATCTTAACCAGGCAGGTTGAAAATTGGTCAGGGTCTGATGAGCCACATAACACCGTTAATATTATCCCCTTCAGGATACTGGCGACCTATGGCTTCAGTAGTATGTTGCTGGTTGCGCTGCAGCTCACTTTCCGGATACATCCATCTTTTGGGTATTTTGCCATTATTGAGCATACCTGCACCGGAAACATCGAATGCCGGTAATCCTGTTCTGCGTTGCTCATAAAATGATTGCCAGCCACTGTTGAAGAAAGAGGCAATATATTTTTGTGTGATGATCTGTTGTAATGCGGTAGCATTGGCAAGCTTCACGCTGTTCTGCGCCAGGTAAGCATCTACCACTGTTTGATCAATATGATAAAAAGACATGGATGCCCTGATCCCTTTTTCATAATAATCGCTGGCGCTACCGGCAATCCATCCTTTCAATACACCTTCTGCAAGGATGAACTGCAATTCCGGATAGCCCAGTGCAATACTCGGTTCATTAACCGGGTTATTATAAAATCTCGGGTTTATTTTCGAAATCTCCCCGGCAACAGTGCGGGCATTGTTGTCGCTAACCGGCGCGCTACCTTTTGCGCCTCCATAGGCATTAAAATCATTGGCAGGCAAAGCAGCAAACTTAGGAGCCTTATCAGCAAAACTAAATAATCTCACATCCTTTAATGATTTTAAAAGGTTTACGAAACTTTCCTCCATGTAATCAGCTGTTTGCAGGTCGTTGTTATTGAAATACGGGTAACGGTTGCCCTGCAGATCGTGAAATTCCAACGCCGCGTTATCATTGTTACCGGTAAAAACCGGGTACTCCACCGGGTTGTTAACAATCTCCGCAAACCGTTTTCTGACATCAATCTTCGTATCATTTACTTTTAGCGACAGGCTCATTAATACGCGCAGGGATAAGGTATTGATGGCCTGTTTCCACTGCTGCATATTGCCGTTGTAAATGATATCTCCCTGTACTGATGCAGTGCCGGAAGTGATCAGCCCATTAGCCGCTTTCAGATCGTCAAGGATATTAAGATAAATATCCTGCTGGTTATCATATGCCGGCGCATTCACACCCTCGTCGCCTTTCAGCGCATCGCTGTAGGGAATATCGCCAAAGGTTTGTGTAAGCTGCAGGAAATACCAGGCGCGAAAAAATTTTGCCAGCGGCAGGTACTCCGGTTTGTCCTGCGTTGTTGCAGCCTGCTCCATTTTCAGCACCTGGCGCAGGTTATTGTACCCATCAAAACCAGCCCTGGCCCATCCGTAATACTGTTGCAGATTTGAGGCGTCTGTATACACCATCTGCCGGCAGGCCAGTGCTGCACCAATGTCGGTGGACTGAAAAGCACTTTGCGCTACGGCATTCAATAACAGGTCAGGAGTGGAGATAGTGGATTTATTAGGATCCGTCTGAAATTCACTGAATTTTTTACACCCTGATTGTATCACAAGGATACTCAATAATATAAAGACAACTTTTTTCATTGATCAGCGGATTAGAACTTAATGTTAAAATTTATACCCATAGAACGCGTAGAAGGCGTCTGAAGATTATCAGCAGCCGGATCCGGATCCACATTCGGCATTTTGGAAAACAACAGTAAGTTGCGGCCTACAAAGGATACATTGGCGCCCTTGATGAACGACCTGTGCAGCCATTGCCCCGGAAGCTGCCAGGTTAGTGTTACCTCACGGAGTTTCAGGAAGGTTTGTGAAAAATAATTATAGTTATTATTAGCCCCATTGCTCGTATTGGTCATATAATCGATGTAGTTAACCGCTTTGGTATTGGGAGCAAAAGTGCGGGTATCCTTGGTGATATTTCCGTTTGCATCATAAGTTACTTCTCCGCCTGTTAGCACAACGCCTTTGCCAACATAAGTAGCCTTTCCTTCATTGGCGTCGTCCCTGAACTGGTTCACTGTGCCCGTATTTGTTCCGCCCCACCACATTTTCTGATTGGTGGTGGAATACATCATACCGCCAATACGGCCATCCACAAGGAACCGGAAGGAGAAATTTTTATAGGTAAAAATATTTTCCATCCCATAGGTCCAGTCCGGATCCTGGTTACCAATAAAACGTGAGAACACATCATTCAACGGAAAACCGTTGCTGCCGTAAATAATATTGCCATTAGGATCTTCCTGGTACACGCTGGTATATATCTTATCTGTACGGTCGCCTACCTTCAGGTAGTTCAGGGTTTCGGCATTACCGTATATCTCCTTCAGGTAACGGCGGTACTGACTAAGGTTGATAGCAACGTCCCAATTGAATGCCTTACTACGCACGGGTGAACCGGTAAGTACCAGCTCCACTCCCTTCCGCTGGTAAACATTACCATTGGCCAACAGGCTGTTATAAGCGCTGGCGATAGACGTTGGTACAGAAACAATATTGTTATAATCGCGGGTCTGATAATAGGTAGCTTCCAGTCCTATACGGTTATTCAAAAATTTGACATCCAGGCCCGCCTCCCAACTGTCGGAGGTTTGGGGATGCAGCTTACTGTTAAGCAAAACATCACCGTAGGTTAATGATGGCAGGTTGTTCCAGATAGTACCCTTGTTAAAAGATGGCAAATAACCGTAAGTATAATCATCATCCTTCAAAGTACCGCTGGATACACTTGACCAGGATCCCCTGACTTTCAGGTAAGACACAGATGCAGGCAGCTTTGCAAGCTGGGAGATAACAACAGAAGCACTCAGGGAAGGATAAAAAAAGCTGTTATTCTCGGTTGGCAAAGTGGATATGATATCGTTCCTACCGGTGGCTGTTAAGTAAATGGCATTCAGGAACTCCAGGTCCACTACACCATACACACTGCTTGTTCTTCTTTCTTCTAAAAAATTGTTTGATTGTACCGGGTTGGCGGAGTTACTCAGATTATAAAACCCGGGAATAGTAAGACCGTCTGTGTTAGAAGAACCATACTTGTAGTTGCGGTAATAATTCGATCCACCAAGTTGTGCATGGATCTTAAATCTTTCAGTAAAGGTATGGTTATAGTCACCAATGAGGTCGGAGGCAATGTCGAAGTAATTTTGGGTGGCCACTGTGAACTGGCCCCTGGATTTATTACCGTACCCGATATAACTTTTAGGTTCTTTATAAGTGCGATTCAGACCAAAAGCATTGATACCATTCCTGAATTGCAGCGAAAATTCCGGGCTGATCTTATAGGTCAGGTTCAGCGAGCCGAAAGTGTTGTCCTTATTGTAACCACGCAAATATTCATAAGCCTGGAAATAAGGATTGTTATAATAAGAAGTATTATAGTTACGTTGCTGGATGCCTTCTTTACCTGGCACCCAATAGTTCCGCAGGTCTTTTACACTGATATCTGCCCCTGTCCATAAAACGAGATTATAGAGATAGTTGGTAGGGCCATAGCCGGTTTCCGGGAAGTTATCGGTAAACTGCTTGTTGTAGGTCAGCCGCGCATCCATGGTAAGTGCGTCTGATAATTTGTAGTTGCCCGCCACGGTAAATGAACTGTTGTTCAAATCGGTATTCGGTACAATGCCTTTTTGATAAATATGCGATGCAGATGCCCGGAAAGATCCTTTATCGGAGCTTTGCATGATACTGATATTATTGCTCGCCACCACACCGGTATTAAAAAAGTCCTTTACATTGTTCTTACCTCTTGAGATGAATGGTAGAGGAATGCGTTTCCCTGTTGATTCGTCGATAGGGCTGTTGAACTGAGGCGTTTCAAAATAGCCGCTGGGGGTAGTCGGATCCCGCTGATCCAGTTTCGGCCCCCATATCCAGCCGGAGCCTTCGGGACCGCCGCCCGAACCATCCACATAAGTATATTTCCCTTTAAAGCCGGCGCCGTATTCAGTTTGTACTTTAGGAATACGGATAAAGCTGGGCTGCAACTGGGTGGAGGAGTTCACTTCCACACTTAAGGTTTTCCCTTTACCACGTTTGGTAGTGATCATGATAGCGCCGTTCTGGCCGATGGATCCATATAATGCAGACGCATTTGCACCTTTCAGAACGGTCATGCTTTCCACATCATCGGCATTCACTTTATAAAAGTCCGCGGTTTGATCCGGAACACCATCAATAACGATCAATGGTTTACGGCCCCGCAGTGAAATGCCCGGATCCTGGAACAGATCAGTTGAGTTCTTGATATTTAAACCTGCTACCCTACCGGTCAGCGAGTTAACGAGGTTGGGTTCCCGGGCTTTAACAATATTTTCGCCCTGCACTTCCTGTACAGCATAACCAAGTTTGACTTTCTCTTTCTTCACACCCAAAGCGGTTACCACTACTTCCGATAACCCTTTGGAACTCTCTTCCAATACAATTGAATAGCTGTCACCGTCCCTTACAGGTACTTCCTTTGCCTGGTAACCAATAAAAGTAAAAACCAGCACATCGCCGGTATTGGCTTTGATCGAAAAATCGCCCTCCTGGCTGGTTACAGTGCCGTTATTGGTTCCTTTGATCAAAACGGATACGCCGGGAAGACTTCTCTTTTCAGCATCCGTTACATGTCCTTTGATCAGCCGTGGCACTGCAGCCTGGATCACAGGCGCTACAGTTGGCCGGATAATAATTTGCTGTCCTGCCTGCCGGTAACTAAAGTTCAGCTCCCGCCCTATAGCATCCAGGATCAGCGAAAGACTCTTATCATGATCGACAAGATTAACTTTTTTTGTCAGTAGCTGGTTATTGTCGATACAAATAAAGGTAAACTCAGTTTGTTTCTGAAGAACGTCAAATACGTCGCTTAATGGCATATTCTTCGCGGCCAATGAGCATTTGATTTTTGACAGATCCTGTCTGTACTCATTTCTATGTGTAGCCTCAACTTGTTGAGTACATAAAAAAAGCACAATAACTGTTAATAGTCTGTGAAGACGTGAATTTAGAGATACAGGGTAACTGTTTTTTTTCATAAATTAGCAAATTCGTTAATTAGATTCCGACAATTTAATAGCGATGCTACCGGCATTTCCCAGATGCCGGTTTTTTTAAGCTCTTGCCTGGCAAGGCTTACAAAATTTTTACTTCATTTTGTTCCTTTTAGAATTATAGATTGAATTTCTTTCTGCCGGTAAGCGGCACGCATGAAGCCCTGATAGCTTTGTTTGCGAAAGCGGGCAAATCTTCTTCATAACTTTGAATGTTCATTAATCAGATTCCAACAATTGATAGCAATACTACCGGCATTTCCCAGATGCCGGCTTTTTCTAAATCCATGTCTGGCAAGGCTTACATAATTCTCATGTTATTTTCTTTTTTCGGTTTTCAGATTTACATAAATGGTGTCGCCTTCCTGGTGATAAACCAGGATCCCTGAAGTACAGATCATTTCCATCACATCGGAAAGCGGTTGGTTCCTGAATGTGGCATAAAGTCGTGTGTTTGCAGCAGCCTGATCTTTGAAAACGATCTTTACACCATACATTTTTTCGATCCTGTATGCGGCGCCGCCAAATTGTTCATTTTTGAATATCAATACATTATTTTGCCACCCAAGTACAGCTGCAGAATCAAGCGCGTGCTGGTATACCTGGTGTGTGTGGTGGTCTACAGACAGTTCCTGTCCCGGTTTGAGCAGGTATTCTTCGTTTAGCTTCTCTTTCAGTTTCACCTTAACAGCACCTTCCAGTAACGCCACGCTGCTTAAAGGCTGGTTATTGCCGGCTTTTACATTAAAGTGAGTGCCTAATACCTGTACGGTCAAAACGGGAGTTTGCACAATAAACGGAAGATGGGGAGCCTTGCTAACTTCAAAATAGGCTTCTCCCTCAACAGATACCGTTCTGTTGTTACCTTCAAATGATTCCGGGTAGGAAAGCGAGCTTTCCGGTCCCAGAATAACCTTTGTACCGTCTGCAAGCACTATTTTCTTCTTCTGCCCTGAAAGGGTCACTTCTTTCAGATAGGATATCTGATGAGATGACTGCCTGTAAGAAAAGATGCGCCAGGTAGCGACTACAACCACCAGTATGGCTGCAGCAGCTGCAAAACGATAAAGTTGTACACGCTTTGACTTTGTTTGAACATAGGTATCATCCTCTGCCGCAATCCTGGACCGCAGTTTTGACAATGCATGAATGCCGGCGGGGTCAGTAATCCTTTCAGCGCCCAGCCAGATCTGCTTCACCTCTTCGAAAACCTGCCCGTTCTTCCTATCCGCGGCCATCCAATCCATCAGCTGCTCATTTTCTTCCTCACTGGTCTGTTTAGACAGGTACCGTGTAATCAGCAGATATAATTCTTGTTCTTTCAATTTTTTGTCCTTTTACTTTAAGACGTAAAGCACAAAAAATATCGTGACAAGGAAAATGATTTTTTTTTAACTGGCCGATTTATCAAACCGGTAGGACTCTTTCAGGAATTTTATGGCCCGGTACATCTGGGTTTTGACCGAGTTAACAGAGATTTCCAGGAGATCTGCAATTTCCTGGTAGGTGAGCTGGTCTTCCCGGTTCATACGAAAGATCAGCTGCATACGCTCCGGTAGCAGCTTTATGAGTTTTTCAAGACTTTCAGAGAGTTCTTTGTAGGTTAATACCTGGTCAGGACATTCACGGTTTGCGATCAACTCACCGGAAATTTCCTCCAATGGCATATTTGTTCCCGGATGTTGCTTGCGACGATAAT
The DNA here is from genome assembly GCA_039593235.1 of Chitinophaga sp. Taxonomy (GTDB): domain Bacteria; phylum Bacteroidota; class Bacteroidia; order Chitinophagales; family Chitinophagaceae; genus Chitinophaga. The sequence goes on from JBCNPS010000144.1 coordinate 11,281, forward strand.
CGTACACCCGGTTCTTCACCGACGCATATAAAAACGCCGACAACGAAGAATGAATATCTATCTTTTCGCGATGCCGCCATACCTGTTGAAACACTTCCAACACAACATCTTCACCTTCATCACTCGGATAAGGCAGCAGCGACCTGCAAAAATGCAATAAATTAAGATAATACTTGAGGAACAACTGATCAAACGCCCGCGATTCCCCGGCTTTAATGCGGGCAAGCAGTTGAAGATCATCCGTGTGATTAGCATTCATGTGCGCCCAAAAGTAACATCGGTTTATTAATTACATGTTAAGTGTAAATGTAATAAATTTCAATATTCCAAAATTTATTTGTATGGAAATGGAGAAGGTATCTTAAAAATAAGTATTGGGGCTTCAATTAACCGTTTTGTCCGGGTCCATATTTCTTATGACGGACTTTCTGCGCTTTTCTTTAATAGCGTCAAAAGACATCAGCGCATTATTTCATGATAGGGTAAACAATAAAAAAGCCTTAAAACATGCTATTGCATTTGTTTTAAGGCTTGTCGGGGCGGCAGGATTCGAACCTGCGACCTCCTGCTCCCAAAGCAGGCGCGATACCGGGCTACGCTACGCCCCGTCTCCGACTTTGTGTAGCGGGATGCAAATGTAGGAAATAAATATCCACAAAAACAAATACTTCTGAAAAAAAGCGGCGCCTTCGCTATTTATTAACAGGCGCCCCGGAAAGTATATCCCTTACCGTTAGACCGGGTAACAAACGGATCACGGGAATACTGACACCATAGTTATCACACAATGTCTTAATACTACGGTCAATCAGTCCGGCACTGTATCTCATGCCTTACCATATCCATCACTTCGTTAATTTCATTATCAATTCCCAGTTATTTTATAAAGATATAAATAATTAAGAGATGCTTCTCTGATAAGCAAATCACCAAATCTGATATGGTTAAAATAAACAAAACTGCATCTGTTTTATTTACAGGGAATAACTGAATTTTACGGTTTCAATATTTGTTTTATGATGCAGATAATTAACAGTACACAGGAAGATATCGATATTATTTTTAGTCTTTATGAAGCCGGCACCCAACACCAGAAGAAGGTAGCAGAGAAACACTGGAAAGGGTTTGACCGGGTATTGATTGAAACAGATATCAATGAACAAAGGTTATTTAAAATAATGGAAGATGATCGTGTTGCCTGTATCTTTTCTATTACTTTACAAGACCCGTTCATCTGGCAAGAAAAGGATAAAGACCCTGCTGTTTACATTCATCGAATTGCCACTCATCCTGACTTCAGAGGTAATGGGTATGTAAGACACATTGTAGAATGGGCAAGAGCGTATGCAGGGCGTACGGGTAAAAACTATGTGAGGATGGATACGGGCAGCGGCAATGATAAACTGAACAATTATTACATCAGCTGTGGCTTTAACTATCTCGGCGTTATAGCACCCGTTGCAAGTGAAGAGTTGCCGGCGCATTATAAAGAAGGCACTTCCAGCCTGTTTGAGATAGCGTTATAAAACTACCTGCCGGTATGTTTAAAGTCAGTAATAGTATCCCCATCATAACGATACACTCCATCTACAGCACCAAACCAAATGCTTCCGTCATGAGCTTCAAAAATCCTGAAAAGATTTTGTGACTGTGCTATTTCTGTTACTGTTGGCTTTTTATCAGACAATGACGCTACAGCATAACGGGAGAGTGCAAATTTTCCATCGCCTTTACTGCTACCGTTCCATATGTTTCCTTTTTTATCTTCATAAACAAAAAGGCCATCATTCCTGTTGAAATTGGCAAACATGCTGCCGTTATAGCGCCAAAGGCCACCACGTCCACTCAGCCAGATATTACCCTTTTTATCTTCGATGATCGACCAGGTGCTGTTAAAGGCGTTACCATCCTTATTCCTGAAAACGGTAAACTTTTTTCCGTCATAAAAACAGGTGCTGCCTCTTGTGCCAAACCAGAATTTTCCGCTTCTATCTTCAATGATGGAAAAAATTTCATTATGGGAAAGTCCCTCCTTCGTTGTAAAATTCCGGAAAGATTTTCCATCATAACGGCTTGCGCCTCCACTGGTACCGAACCAGATATTCCCGGCTTTATCTTCATAAATTTCAAAAACGGCGTCATTGACAAGCCCTTCCTTTGTTGAGAAATGTTGAAAGGATTTACCATCATAGTAATAAACACCTGAACGATCGGTACCGAACCAAAAATTTCCTTTTCTATCTTCTAAAATAGAAAAAAAGCGGGCTGAGCTTAGTTTACCTGTGATATTGGTGAAAACCTTTCCATCGTAACGGATAATCCCTTCGTTTGAAGCAAGCCACATATTGCCTTTTCTATCTTGCCGGATGGTACGAACAGATGTGGTAGGTCCGTAGGAGGTAATTACACCTTGGGTTTCGGAGTTGATAATATCTTTTTCCCCTTCTGCCTGGTGGTGTCCTTTATAGGAAGTGTAAAAAGTAAGCAGCAGGAACAAGG
>JBCNPS010000145.1:0-13647 GCA_039593235.1 Chitinophaga sp.
GGTGGTCGCTACCGATGAAGGCCAGCGGCTGGTCGGCCCATTCGCCGTGGTCGAAGCGCGCGCGGAAGTCCTTGTATGATATTCATGCCACTATACTGCAACAGATGGGCTTTGATCACGAAAAGCTCACCTACCAGTTCCAGGGCCGCCCATTCCGGCTTACGGATACCGGCGGAAAAGTAATTACACCCATACTAAGCTAAAACCTACATGAACAACAACAGGAGAAATTTTATCAAACAATCAGCCATACTCGGTTCCGCATTATGTATCCCTTCCCTGCCGGCATTTGCCGCAGCAACACCTGTCACCGCAAAGGAAGGATACCGCCTTATTGTACTCGCTACCAACTGGGGCTATACCGGCAACATCAACGATTTCTGCGCACAGGCAAAAAAAGCTGGGTACGACGGCCTCGAAATATGGTGGCCCAATGAAACGGCTGCACAACAGGAACTGTTTGCCGCACTGGAACAACACGGTCTTGAAGTAGGGTATTTATGCGCGGGCTACGACAGCGACTATACGAAACATGCGCAGCAGTTTGAAACCATGCTGAAAGCAGCTACCAGCCATCAAAAGATCAAACCGTTATACATCAACTGCCACTCCGGAAGAGATTATTTTTCCTTTGAACAGAACAGCGCTTTAATAGATATGACCTACCGGATCTCCAAACAATCCGGTATACCGGTGTACCACGAAACACATCGTTCGCGGATGCTGTTTGCCGCGCATATCGCCGGTAAATTCATTGATGCAAAACCGGACCTGCGGCTTACCCTCGACATTTCACACTGGTGCAATGTACATGAAACCCTGCTGCAGGACCAGCAGGCTACCGTAGCCAAAGCGCTGGGCCGTGCAGGTCATATACACGCCCGCATCGGGCACCCGGAAGGGCCGCAGGTGAATGATCCCCGCGCACCGGAATGGGCCAATGCCGTAAAAGCGCACTTCGGCTGGTGGGATCAGATCGTGCAACACCACCAGGCTGCCGGTAAACCGCTCACCTTCCTCACCGAATTTGGTCCGGCCGATTACCTGCCCACGCTGCCATACACACGGCAACCGGTGGCCGACCAATGGGATATCAATGTATTTATGATGAACCAGCTAAAACAACGTTACAGTAAACCATGAGATTATTGATCAGTAGCGGCAGCTGGAGTATGTTTATCGGACGTTCACATCCTTTACTGGTACACCTGCCTATCGGCATTTTAATTATTGCATTTATACTCACCCTGCTGGCCCGCAGGGAAAAATGGCGGCATGTACAAAGCGCACTGCCTGCGGTGCTGCTGGCAGCGGCGCTGTCGGCCATACTCAGCTGCATTACCGGCTACCTCCTTTCACTGGATGGAGGCTATGAAGAAAAACTGCTGCAAACACATAAGTATCTCGGTATAGGCGTGGCCGTTATCAGCACCGGCTTATACCTGCTGGAGAAATACAAACACCGCTTTCCCCGCCTGCAACTGCCTGCAGCCCTGCTCATGATATTACTGCTGAGCGCTGCAGGGCATTATGGTGGTAGTCTTACCCATGGCGATGATTACCTCACCCAGGCAATGCCCGCTCCTTTACAGCGGATGACCGGCATGAATAAAGCGGTAGCTAACGCTGCTGCCTATACGAATATTGGCGACGCCCGGTTGTATGAAGACCTGGTGCAGCCCGTACTGGCCAACCGCTGTTATGGTTGCCATAATGAACAAAAACTGAAGGGCGGCCTGCGACTGGAATCCATCGCGCTTATCCGTAAAGGCGGGGAACACGGCCCGGTACTGAAAGATAGTTTACCGGAAGAAAGCGAACTATTCAAACGCCTGTTACTACCTGAAGAAGACGAGCATCGCATGCCGCCTAAAGGCAAACCTTCCGTAACGCCCCAGGAACTGGAACTGCTGCACTGGTGGATCGCCGAAGGTGCCCCTTCCGGCAAAACCGTGAAAGAACTGGAAAAAACACCGCGTATCCTCGCCGTGCTGGAAGGAATGCAGCCGGCTAACCCGCTGGATAAACAGGAGTTTGTACCCGAAGAAAGCACCGGCGCTCCCAGCGCACAAAAGATGGCTGCACTGGAAGCAAAAGGTGTAAAAGTAATGCCCGTAGGTACAGGAAGTAATTACCTCACCGTAGATGCCATCAATGCATCGGGATTCAGCGACCGCGATATGGAATTGCTAACAGCACTGAAGGAACAATTGATCTGGGTGGATCTTTCCGGCACTGCCATCACGGACAGCGCATTTGCCGCGCTTGGCCAGCTGAAAAAGCTCATCAGGCTGGATCTGAGGAATACCGCCATCAAAGGCAATGGCTTAAAAGAGCTGGGCAACTGCAGGGAACTACGTTATCTTAATCTCGCCGGAACGGCGGTAAATTCCGAAGGACTGTTATCACTGCAGCAAAATAAAAAGCTGCAACAGTTATATGTATACCAGGCCGGTATTACTGCTGTTGCACTCACGCAGCTGCAACGGGCATTGCCAAAGCTGAAGCTGGATACAGGCGGTTACCGTTTACAACAATTGGCATCTGATACCATTATTTATCATAAGGTAAGCGGGTAATGACAATGGCCGTCAGCCGTTAAATAAAAATTGCGTGCAGGCGTTACCGTTATTCATACTCCTGCGCCGCATTCGCCAGCCGCAATGCAATTTTCTTAGCCAGGGATCTGGGGGACAGCACTTTCATATGTTCCCCGAATCCCAGGATCTCCCGTTCCAGTTCATAGTTCAGGACTACATCGATACTCACTATAGTCCCTTTCTCATCTTCCTTTAATATTTCCTGCGAATGGTGCAGCGGCTTTGTAAGTACATAAGGCGCATGTTTGGGATCCACCTGCAGCACTACTTTATGTACCGGGTCTTTCTCCGTTTTGGTAACCCCTATCAGGTTGTCGTAATATTCATCCAGGGGTGTACCCTCCCAGGCAACAAATGGCTCTTTGGGCAGTTCCTGGATGCTGATGATCCGGTCGAGCGCCAGGGTAGCGAGCTGGTGATAATGCTTATTCCGTGTGATCAGGAACCAGCGGTTCCGGTATTCTTTCAGCAGATAGGGATAACAGATAAACTCCTGGCCCTTACTGGCTTTAAAGGATTTATATTCAATCAGCAGAGCTCTCTTATGCAACGTAGCCTGGTAAAGCGGGGTAATATGCGATAACCCCATCAGGCGATGATTGTTTTCCAGCTGGATACAGTTCAGGTGCGCATCGGTAGACTTATACAGGTTATTCTCCAGCCGCGCTATCATATCACTCATATCATCAAAGTAACTGAAGCCATTGAACTGTTTCAGCACCGCTACTATTTCCTTCATCTTATCCACGTCCCCGTTGTTAATGGGTGCGTTCGTGATGCAGTAGGCCGGATCGCTGTATGTATAATACTTGCGGTCCTTTACTATAATAGGCGCATTATACCCCAGCTTATCACTGCGCATTAACTGGATATCCGCCTGGATGGTACGCCTGCTCACCCCGCTGCTGATACCTTCAAAATCATACAACACATCCGCTACTTTCTCAATGAGATCTTCCAGCGTCCACTTACGGTACCGGTTACGCAGGCATTCATCAATGGCCTTGTACCGGATCAAAGCCAGTTTGTTGATGGACATACTAATTATTTATACAAAGAAACGAAAATACTGCGCACTATACCTGCGTAGTATTTTTTATTTTCTGGAAGATGAAAATTTAAGCATCTGATAATCAACATATTAAAATTATTTTAGAAAAAATATTCTAGTACGCAGGTGTATTGCGCAGATGTAGATGCATCTTTGTTTCATCGGAAGCGGTCAAATAAATGTTACTTCATTCGATTAAAAAGAACATTTGTAATTAACGCAGAAGATGGGAAAGCAGTAGTTCAATGGTTGAACACCGGATCCTGTAGTTTTAAAATTATCTCCAGGGTCAATTAAAACTTACTTCCTGATTCCAATCCGGAGTTGCTGGTTCGAATCCGGCCTGCTTTACGAAATCGAGGTCAATTGTTGCTTACTTCTCTTTTGGTAAAACAGCAACAAAATTATCTGGTTATTAAATACAATTACAATGGACGCTTTATTAAGAACAGGGTTAAGACAACAGGCTATTTACATTCCCGGCACAGTGGTGAATACAGACACGCCGCATATCACGCCGGCAGCGGGGATGCTGGTAACCAATCTTGCTAAACTGGGATTCGGTGTTACGGAAGATCTCCTGTATGCGCTGAACCATACCTCTCCTGCTTACCAGGCCACTATCCTGGAAACATTCCGGGAAGTAATGGGTGTTAATACCAACTGGACCCCGCTGATAAAAGACTGGCAGGTGCCTACCAACGAATCGTTCATTGATCACTTTATTACTTACTTCACCAATAAATTCCAGGGCCCGGGCACTACGCTCCAATGCGGTCATATTATTCCTGCAAATACTTTCCCGCTGGAAAGATATAACGGTTGTCCTTATTGCGGTACGCCGTTTCAATTCAGTGAGCTGGAAAACATGGGCCAGGGAAGCAAGATCCGTGTGCTGGATCGTTGGAACGACGAACTGGCGGCCAAATACATGGAAGATTTACTTACTTCCAAAACAGCCCTGGACGCTACCCAGGTGGAATCCCTGAAAGCATTACTGCATATTTTCCCGTTGCCGGCTGTAAAAGTGGGTATGAAAGAAACATTGGTTGCCGTTGTGGATGTGCTGATTGAAAAAGAAGAAGCGGATAAAGCAGGAAAACTGTTTACCACGCCAACGGATATACTCCGTTACCTGTGGTACAAGCACACCGGCTTCCTGCAGTTGGTGAAACCAGGCACTATCATCAAACGGAAAGAAAAAAACCAACGCCGGGTTCACCCGGATTTCCACCCAACCGTACAGGCAATATCCGCAGAAGCGGCGCTGAAGCTGAAATACAACCGCCGGCAGGGGCTGATGGCGGCCAGGTGGCTGAACAGCCTGGACATGGACGTAACCGCCATGTGCGAAATCATGCATCCACAACGTAACATGTGGGTACGCTTTATCCGCGCCCTTCGTCTGCCTGAGTTCAGCAAACGCGATGGCTTTGAAAAACTCCGCGAACTGCTGGACCGGTTCTACCGCCAGGACTACACCGTATGGCAGGGACAGCTGAATCATTACCGTTTACGCTATGATGCCGCCAATACACTGCAGCTGCTGCAACAACGCCCTGGCCTGTTTGCCCGCTCGCTGTTTGCCAATATGCTGTGGTTCGGCCCTGAAGCAGTGATCGCGGCCTTTGACAACATCACCCATAAAGTGCCGGCACGGCTGTTGCTGACCCTGCAGATGTACGCCACGTATTACTTCGATAAGTCAGCCACCCGTGCAGTAAAACCACTGGGCGGCGTGAATAAAAGCATCCCGGCTAACCCGCAGCTGAACATCTATAGTGATGAACAGGTAAACGAAATGCGACAGGCCGTAACAGGCGTTTGCATCTCCGCCATGAGAAAACGCTTTGCCGCAGTGCCTGTCACTGCGAAAAGCATCTACATTGCACCGGAGTTGTACAAAATACCACTGTCTATCGGCGACCGTAGCGAACAGGTACAGGACCTGCCCGGTGCATTAATGGGTACCCGGTTTAAAGTGGAAGGCGATAAGATCATCCTGTTCATGCAATGGGGTAAAGGATTACCTGCCCAACACCTGGATATGGACCTGAGCTGCCGTATTGCCTACGAAAACAACCGTACGGATACCTGCTCTTTTTCCTACCTGAAAACAACCGGGTGTATCCATAGCGGGGATATCCGTTCTATACCAGACCAGGTAGGTACCGCGGAATATATTGAAATAGACATTCCTGTACTAGCCAAAGCCGGCGCACAGTATGTCACCTTCACCTGCAATGCCTACAGCCAGGGCGCCATCGCCATGAACCTGGTACTGGGATGGATGAACAGCAAACACCCGATGACGGTATCCAAAAAAGGCGTGGCCTACGATCCGTCCTGTGTGGACCATATGGTGCGCATTACCGGCGGATTAGCCAAAGGACTCGTATTTGGCGTACTGGACGTGGCAGCCCGGGAAATCATCTGGCTGGAAATGGCCTTCGACGGCCAGATCATCCAGGACCTCAGCACCGCCAATGTACAGGCTATCCTGAAAAAACTGGACAGCAAACTAACCATTGGTCAGCTGCTGGCAGCCAAAGCGGAAGCCCAGCAACTGCAACCAGCCACCGAAGCAACCGCCGATGAAGTATACAACATGCAATGGGCGCTGAATACCGCCGCCGTAACACAATTACTCATCGATTAATCACTTATAAAAATCTAGTAAAATCAAATCAGACAAATCAGTATAATCATCATAATCCTGAGTCAGACAAAATCCGCATCTTCGCCGAAGGCGAACAGCAGCACGCCCCAATGCTGCTGTTCGCGCGGTGATTTAACACACTTTTTGCATCCCTCCTCATCAATTTTCTGAAAATGGTGTTATATTCATTCCATTGTCATACATGGATAGAAAGATTTTACTACTACTGCTACTGGTTGCACCTGCTGTAGGGTATGCCCAGCAAACAGATAAGGCAGACTCAACAGTCACTGTTTCAGCGCCCAAAGGATTTTTTGATAACATTAAGTATTATCTCAAGAATACCAATGTAGAAAAGAAAAAGAAAAACGTGGACCTCAGCTTCATCGGGGGCCCGGTATACACGCCCGAAACCAGTTTCGGGCTGGCCGTAATGATGGCTGCACAATACAAAACAGATAAGAAAGATTCCCTGCTGCCCATCTCCAATGCCGCCATATACGCCTCCGGCGCCCTTACCGGGTTCTATGGCATCGGGATCAGCAATACCACCATATTTCCGCACGACCGGTTCCGGCTGGCCCTCAAAGCATCTTTCAGCTCCAGGCCCAATAAATACTGGGGTATAGGCTATGAAGCCGGCAGCCACAAAGATGACTATACCGAATACGTACAGCTCACCGAAAAACTACAGGCCGATTTCAGCGTAAACCTGAACGGCAACCTGTTCGTGGGCCTCTGCACGCAAATCCAGAACGTACAAACAAAAAAGCTCGATACCGCCGGCGGTAAGCCGCTGATGACGCCGGGAAAAGTACTCGGCATCGGGGCAGGCCCGTTTATTGTATACGATACGCGCGATTTTATCCCGAATGCCTACAAAGGCATGTATGTGCGACTGGGGTACCGCTTCTTCCCCTCTTTTATGGGTAATAAAGCTGTATTTTCGCAACTGGACCTGCAGTTCGACTGGTACAAACAACTCTGGAAAGGCGGGATACTGGCTACAGATCTTTACGCAGAAGAACGCAGCGGCGATGTTCCCTGGAGCCTGCTCGCCGAAGCCGGCGGCTCCAACCGCCTCAGGGGTTATTACGAAGGCCGCTTCCGCGACAAAAACTACCTGGCGGCCCAGGTGGAGCTACGGCAGCGCATCTATAACCGCAGCGGCGTGGTGGCCTGGATAGGCGGTGGCAACGTATTCCCCCGCTTTAATGAACTTGAGTTCCGGCAATCACTCATCAGCTATGGCATCGGCTACCGCTGGGAGTTCAAGAAACGTATCAATATCCGGCTGGATTACGGTATGGGCAAGGATCAATCAGGTTTTTATTTTGGAATTAACGAGGTTTTTTAAGAAGATGTATAGTTGTTTAAACCTTATTGATTATCTTCATATATACATCAATATAAGTTCTTTTTACAGATATAATTGTTGCAACCCCACCTTAAAACCAGCTTCGAATCCTTTACAGCAAATAGCTTCCGGATCAAGTCCACCTCCCCTCCGCGTTGTATGCCTTTCCCGAGCACGGACTCCGCATGTCCTAAGCCAGTGCTACCCCTACCCGGTGCATTTCCTTCTTACCTACTTCTCCCCTTTCCCCTCCATTTGTTTAATAATATTATTTACCTCCGTTTCGGTTGCGCGTAACTTCTGCTGGCAAAACTCAATAAGCACGGCAGCGCGCTTTACCTTCTCCGCCAGCAGATCTACAGAAACAGCTTCATTCTCTATTTCTGCTGCAATCAGCTGCAGCTCATTATAGGCAGTTTCATATGTCAGTTCCTCGCTCATGTATAGTGTTTTTTTCAGTAATAGTTGCTTCCAGCGATGCATCCTGCAATACCACCCTGATATGGCTTCCGGGCCCGAGGGTAGATGCATCGGGAACAATTCGCCCGTCCCGGTACACAATGGCAAAACCCCGTTTCAGGATACTGGCGGGGCTCATCAGCTTAAACAATGAATCGTAATGCGCTACCTGCCCCCTTTTGCTTTGAATATACAAACGGCTGAAGGAGCGGAAGCGGCCTATCATATTGTCGAGGTCATTCAGGCGGTTGGAAACGGTGATCCGCGGCTTCGACAACACGGCGCCAGACACGCTCAGCAACTCCCGGTGACGGTTCAGCAACACGGACTTCGACGTGTGCACTACCACGTTGTTACTGGTATGCAGGGCTTCTTTATGATGGGCCAACAGCGTCCTCGACTGGTTAATAATGCTGCTGTTCAAATACGACAATGCCTGGAAATGCGCGGAAAATAACTGCTGCGAACGGATCACAATATGCTGCTGCATACTGATCACCGATTCTTCAAACGAACGGTTATGCGCAATGATCAGCTCCGCTGCTTTGGTAGGTGTTTTGGTGGCGGTATGCGCCATCATATCGGTGATGGTTTCATTTTTCTGATGCCCTATCCCCGTGATCACAGGAATAGGGAACTTCGCCACTGCCCTTCCCAGGATAAATGTATCAAAGATCAGGAAATCGGTTTGCGCACCGCCCCCGCGGATGATCACCACGGCATCATACGGCACCTGGCGCTGGTAAATATCTATCAGCCGTTGCTGCACCAGCTCCGCCTTCGTTTCTCCCTGCACCACTGTGAAATAATTATCGATCTTAAACGTATACCCGAAATGGTTATGCTCCAGCGTATGCCGGAAATCCTGGTAGCCGGCGGAGTTGCCGGAAGTGATCACCGCCAGCCGCTGGATCACTCCAGGCAGCGGCAGCTGGTTGTTGCGCGTAATGTAACGGTCGCCGGACTTCCTTATAAAATCCGCGCATTCGGTAGTGAGCCGCAACAGCGTTTGTTGTTTCTGTTGTTCCAGCAACCCCACTGTAAAACTGGTATCTATATCCAGCAATGTGATCTGCAACCCGTGTACCTGGTGGTAACCCACCGCTACTTTCACCAGCACATGAATATCATTCTTAAACTGCTGCCCGGTAACAATTTCAAATTCCTTTATCCGGATAGCGCCGTTTCCCCACGCCACCGCCGATACTTTAGCTACAATGCCACCTGCATTCGCCTCTTTTTCCACCAGGTCAAAATAATGATATCCCTTCTGCTGGTAATAAGAGTGATTGGTAACATCTGCCACTACCCAATAGGTTTGTTCTGCAAACACCTGTTGAAGCGCCTGCTGGATTTTCCCTGTAAGAACAGATAGTTTTATGAAAGATGGATCGGTCATGGTAGTGAGTAAAGATAAGTAAAACGTTTATTATCCTTTTTTGCTACTTTTAGCCGGTAATCAACCAATCACTGTGGATAGCAGTATTTTTCAGGATGTCCAATAATTCAGATAACGAACGGGAACTGGTCCGGCTGGTAGCTGCCGGGGATGAATATGCGTACCGGGTTTTATTTAACCGGTATTCAGACAGGATGTACATGAATGCACTGCATTTTACAAAATCGGCAGAACTGGCGCAGGACCTCACGCAGGAGATCTTTATCCGGATATGGATGAACCGGGCGAAACTTGCGGAGGTAGACCGTTTTGACGCCTGGCTGTTTACAGTGTCCAGGAATGTGATCCGCAACGAATTAAAGAAAAAAGTATTGCCGGTAGAAAACGCGGAGTTGCTGGATGCTTATTTCAGGGACAATAACCTAACACCGCAGGAACGGATAGAATATAAAGAACTGGAAACTGCCGTTCATCAGGCCATTGAAAATTTACCACCACAAATGCAAACGGTGTTCCTGCTAAGCCGGCAGGAAGGACTAACGCATGAAGAAATTGCCCGCCGGATGAATATTTCCGTTGTTTCTTCTAAAACCTATATGGTACGCTGCCTGCTGGCGATCCGCAGGCACCTGGGCAAAAATGCCGGCAAACTCGGCATCCTGGTCTTTTTCCTCTATCGTTAAAAAATATTTTCTTCCAAACGTCTTACCCCTGCTTATTTGATTGTCTTTACCTGGAACTACCTTCCGGCGGCAGGTACTATTATCATTTTAACAACGCATCATTATGTTGCCATCCGAATTTCAACAGCTGGTAGAAAAATTCCTGGACGATAGCATTTCCCCGGAAGAATTACAGCGCTTCCGGCAGTGGGTGCTGGAAGAAAGAGCCGTAGCCGTACAGGAAGCCGCGATAGAAGCTGTGCTGCAAAAAAATAACTATCCCGGCGAAATGCCGGAAGATAAAGAGATGGTATTCTCTTATATACTGGAAGAAGCTAACCGCAGAACGGCGCCCGTTCCCGGTGCAAAAACGCTGCACCTGCGAAGGTGGTGGGCAGCAGCGGCTGTTTTAGTGTTGCTGGGCGCCGGACTTTATTTCCTTACCCGTCCTAAATCGCCGGCGCCAATGGCGCAACGCCCGGGTAACATCATCCAGCCTGGCAGGGAAGGTGCTGTGCTGACCCTGTCAGATGGCTCCCAGGTGGTATTGGACAGCCTGAAAAACGGGGTCATCACCCAACAGGGCAACGCAGATGTACAGCTCCGGAACGGGCAGCTGTTATACAACAGCCGCAATGACGCCTCTTCACCCGCCCTTGCCTATAATACAGTGGCTACGCCCAGGGGCCGGCAGTTCCGGGTAACACTGCCGGATGGTACCGCCGTTTGGCTCAATGCAGCTTCCTCGCTCCGGTACCCGGTTGCTTTTCCCGAAGGGGAAAGAACGGTAACAGTTACGGGAGAAGCCTACTTTGAAGTGGCCGCCGATGCCCGCAAACCGTTTACCGTGAAAACAGACAATGGTATTGCCATCAGGGTATTGGGTACCAGCTTTAACGTAAACGCCTATACGGACGAATCAGCATTGCGGGCTACTCTTTTACAGGGAAAGATCCTCGTAAAAACCACTACCGCCAACCAGGTATTACAGCCCGGCGAACAGGCAGTGGTAAACCAATCCATTAAAGTAGATGCACATGCCAACACCAGCCAGGCCATTGCCTGGAAGAACGGCATCTTTAATTTCCAGCAAGCCCCGCTGGAAGTGGTCATGAGGCAAATTGCCCGCTGGTATGATGTAGAAGTAGTATACGAAAAAAATATCCCGGCCATTACTTTCGGCGGGGAAATGGGACGGGACCTTGAACTAAAAGACGTACTGCAATTCCTGGAGGAATCAGGTGTGCATTTTAAATTATCGGGAAGAAAACTGACTGTCATGCCATAATTATTAATCAACCAGGTCATCTGCCACAAAAAAACCGGAAGTGGTTCGAAGCACCTCCGGTCAAAGACTGGCTTAACTGAGAAAACAAGTCACGCAAGACTGCTTATTCATCAACTAAACCATTGCAAAGCTATGCAATTAAATGCTCTTTGTAACCGGTCCGGGAAAGGTATGCAATGCCCGCACGCCCCCGGAGATCCAGCGATGTACAGCTGCCGGTTGTCAACTAAAATCGAAGGGTCGCACTACCGAACGCCGATCCCAATACTGAAAGTCATGAAACTAACCATGCTTCTTCTCACAGCTGCCTTCCTGCATGTAACAGCGGGCGGCTATGCACAACAGATCACCTTTTCCGGGAAAAATGTTCCGCTTGAAAAAGCGTTTTCCGTGATCAGGGAGCAAACCGGGTACCTGGTGGTATACAATGCCGACCTGCTGAAAAATGCGAGGAAAGTTACCGTAAACGCGCAGAACATGCAGCTGGAAGCATTCCTGGAACTTACATTCAGGGAACAACCGCTGAAATATGTGATCCGCAACAATACGATCCTTGTAACAGGAAAACCCCGGCCACAGCCCCAGAACACCGGGCTAACCGGTTTCGCGGCTGCCCAGCTGGCCCTGTTGAGAGGAACCGTGGTCAATGAAAAAGGGGAGCCGCTGCCCGGTGTCACCATCCTGCTGAAAGGCAGCACCCGCGGTACCGTTACCGACGACGGAGGCGCTTTCCTCCTCAGCGGCGACCTGGAAGAAGGCGCCATACTGGTTGTAAAGATGATAGGCTATACCCAGCAGGAAATCCCGGTGAATGGCCGCAGTGATATCCGCATCGCCCTCCGGGCGGATGTGAGGAACCTGGAAAATGTAACCATTTCCACCGGGTACAAAAAGATCGCTAAGTACCAGCTCACCGGCGCTGCTTCTGTAGTAACCCAAAAGGAATACGATCAGCGTGTAGCCGTTACCGGTAATTTCCTGGAAAGCCTGGAAGGAAAGGTTCCCGGTTTGGTGTACAACAGCCAGTCCGGGGAATTGTCCATCCGCGGCGTTTCCACCTTTGATGCCGTGAAAAAGCCATTGATAGTGGTAGATGGTTTTCCAACGGAAATTGATCTTAACACCATCAACCCTATCGATATCGTTTCTATTTCCGTACTGCGGGATGCCGCTGCAGCTGCTATTTACGGCGTACGCGCCTCCAACGGTGTGATTGTGGTGGAAACCAGGCGCGGGAAATCCGGTAAAGCAAAATTCAGTTTGCGCGCCACTACTGCATTTCAGCCGTCGCCCGACTTTGACTACCTGAAGTTTGCCGGTGCAAGGGAATTTGTAACCTTACAGGAAGCACAGTTTAACCGCAGTAACCCGAATGAGAGCTCCTATACCGCTTATGGCCGGCCTATGAGCCCCGCCATTGCCATCCTTTTCGACGAGCAGCAAAAACGTATTACTTCCGCCGTAGCAAGGCAAAAACTGGACTCACTGGGCAGCTACGATAACACACGGGAATATGAAGATCTCTATTTCCGCACCCGCCAGGCTACCAACCTTAACCTGGATGTAAGCGGGGGAAGCGAAAAAAGTACTTACCTCCTGGGAGTGAATTACATTGCGGAGCAACCGGTGAATATCGGTGCGAAGAACAACCAGCTGATCCTGAATTTTGCCAATACCTACCAGCTCTCCAACCGGCTGAAAATGGATTTCCGCGGCGTGTACTCGCATGCCGAATCCGAAAAAGGCACTACGGCGCCCATAAATGATTTTTATCCCTATGAAAAACTGGCGGATGCCAACGGCACGCCGCTGGCCGTGGCACAGGGAACCAACAGGGATTATCTCAATTTTGGCGTTAGCCGTGAACGTAACAACCGGCTTATTGCGCAGGGCTTGTATGACCAGCTTTATTATCCTTACCGCGAACTCACTGCCAATACCACCGGCATCAACACCAATGCGTTCCGTGTACAGGCCCGGCTGGAAGGAAAGATCACCGACTGGATGTCGGCCGAAGTGGGCGGCAATTACGAACGGCAGCAAGGGCTGCAGGATAACCTGCTAACTGAAGAATCCTACACGGTGCGCAGGCTGCTGAACCTGAAAGCCACCAAAGATCCCAACGGGAAACCGCTGTTCATCGATATCCCACAGGGTAATATTCTCCGGAGA
>JBCNPS010000146.1:0-13567 GCA_039593235.1 Chitinophaga sp.
GTGTTCCAGATCGAGCGCATGAAGCTGCGGCTGGCGCGACGTGCAGCAGCTGCAGAAGCAGTCCGGTGAATATTTGTGGTTTTGTGATGGAAGCCGCCGGGATGGGCAGCGCTGCTACCTCCGCGGGTTGGAGGAGATAATTGTTTTGTTGGAGCATCTCATCAGGTAAATGTTTAGCGAAACCGGGTATTATATCTGCGTGCTCATGCATTTTACCGAATGCCTGGTAATCCATGAAGAGGTTTATTGTCTTATCTTCCGGTGAAGCGCCCTTGCTGAGCGTGGCAAAAGATCCCATGACAGCAGCCATATCGGCAATCTTTTTATTATATAGCTGTGTTGTATTATCGAACAGCTGGGTTTTTATTCCGAACAGCCTGGTTATTTTGTCTGTATGTTTTTTTACCTGGAAATTAAATTCCTTATTGCTTTTCAATATAGCAAGTGAACGGCTGTAGGTATCGGACATAAATTCAACACACCCTGTATCTGCGAGCATGCGGAAGCTTTCTATCAGTTCAGGCATGTACATTTCAAATTGATCTAATGCCGTACCTGAGATTGAAAAATTAACATGCAGCTGATGATTACCGGCCTTAATCAGTTTCAATAATGCCCTGTTAGCCGGCAAATAGGATTGCAATGACAACCGTCTGAGTATTTCATTGTTCAAATTTTCATCATAATAGGGCGCCTTACCGCCTATATCCATAAATGAGAACCTGTTTAAGCGGAAGGGCTGATGCAGCTGGAAGTGAATGCAGATTTTTTTCATCAATAAAAAAATTAATAGGTGGATGTTAGATGTTCATATACCTGTTTAATATAGGATGCCTGTTTTTCCCAGCTAAGGGCATTAAGTTCATGAGCGCTTTCTCGTTTCAGCAGGCTGTTTATGCCTTTATAGCTAGCCAGTGCATGTATGCAGTTAGCCAGGTTGGAAGTGTCCGGGCTATCTATTTTCAGTGCATAGCGTAAAACTTCCTGCACGCCCGACTGCCTGGAGATAATAACCGGAACGCCGGCCCGGATTGCTTCCAGTGGGATAATACCAAAAGGTTCGGAAACCGAAGGCATTACAAATACATTACTGGAGGCCAATAATCTATCCAACTCAGCCCCTTTAAGAAAACCAGGAAAATGGAAGTAACGCGAAATACGCAGTTGAGCGGCATACGAGATCATTGCTTTCAGCATATCCCCGCTGCCGGCCATAACAAAACGGAACGACTTATCTGTTTTCAGTATTTTGGCTGCCGCTTCAATAAAGTATGCAGGCCCCTTCTGATAAGTGATCCTGCCGGCAAAAGTGACAATTTTTTCTTTGAAGGATGTTAGCGGTATGTGGCTGTTTTTTTTAATAACAGGTAGTACTGCATTGTGAATAGTAACCACCTTTTCGGGAGGAATGGAATACCGGTCAATAATAATGCGTCTTGTAAGTTCGCTTACTGCAATTACTTTATCGGCCTTCATCATTCCCAGTTTTTCTGTTTCATACACCTGTGTATTGATATTATCCCCTGAACGATCAAACTCAGTAGCATGAACATGCACAACCAATGGTTTTCCACTCGCCTCAGCAGCCATAATTCCGGCAGGAAAGGCAAGCCAGTCGTGTACATGAATAACATCAAAATCCTGTTGGGTGGTTATAGTAGCGGCAGTCAAAGCATATTGCCATACCTCTTTCATCAGGTTTTTTCCATAACCTCCTGTAAATGAGTATCTCATTATTGGCCGGGCACTGGTTTGCCCGCTGTGAACAACCTTTGTTTGGCTAACGGTGGTGGCAAATGTTTCAGGGCTGTGGTAAGGAACCAGGGGGCTGTTTACTTCAAAATAGGACAATGTTTCCTGTAATCTTTCCGTAGCGGCAAAGGGCTGAGGGATTTCCACATCGCTGGCGCTAATTACCTTAATTTCCCCGGTTTCTTCATTCCCATATTTTTTAGGTACTACAAACAACACTTTCACGTTGTTTGCCGTTAGCCCGGTTGCTATGCCAAGGCATGCCGTACCTAATCCTCCGGAAATATGTGGTGGAAACTCCCAGCTGAACATTAACACTTGCATATGATTATATTTATTACTTATAGTTGTTCAACAGGTTTCGGAAGCGTAAAAGTTCTGCAACACTCCATGCCTGTGAAACGGCGCCTCCTGCCTTGTGGGGGAAGTCGCCATCAAACACTTCCGCCACACTATAAAGACAGCCTTCTTTAAGAGCCGGTACCAGGCCGTTGTATATTTCTTCGAGCAACGTGAGCCCTTTATGTTTGTATACTTTCAGGTATCCTTCTGCAAAATGTGCGAGCATCCACGGCCATACGGTGCCCTGGTGATAAGCCCTGTCACGGGCCGGCTGATCGCCACAATAATGTCCCTGGTAAGCTGCATCATAAGGGGATAAGGTCCGTAGTCCACGGGGAGTTAGCAACTCCCCTTTTATTTTGTCCATTACCGCTTTTTGTTGTTCTCCTGTAAGGGGGGAAAAAGGAAGCGAAACAGCAAATAATTGATTAGGACGTACGGACCAATCCATATATGAATCATTCACATAGTCTGCCAGGTAATTTTTTTCAGTACTCCAGAAGGCGTTAATAAACGAGTTCTGGATCTTTTCAGGATAAACAGCCCACTTTTTTACAAAGTTTTTGTCACCCGCCTCAGTGGCTATTTTCAGACAGAAACAAACGGCATTATACCAAAGGGCGTTTATTTCTACCGTTTTCCCGTGGCGTGGCGTCATGGGCTCGTCATTGACTATCGCATCCATCCAGGTAAGGGCGCACCCGGGTTCCCCTGCATATATTAATCCATCTTCATCCATCCTGATTCCGAAAAGGGAACCTTGTTGGTAATGGTTCAATATATCGGAGAGTGCAGATCCGTATATTTCCCATGTTTTTTCTCCTGTTGAATAGTATTTTACAAATTGCTGTATGGCCCAGATCAGCCATAGGGAAGCATCCGCTGTATTATAGGTCGCATTGCTCCCATAGCCGGTATTAGGTATTATTCCTTTCTGCATATCCTTTAGCAAAGTGTCCGCGATTTTCCTGAAATAATATACATCTCCGGTCAGCAGTGTTAAGCCTGGAAGCGATATGCAGGTATCCCGTCCCCAGGACCCAAACCAGTAGTAACCCGCTTTTATAATGCTGCGTTTGCCTTCTTCAATAATAAACCGGCGGGCACTGCGCCTTAGATAATCGCAAATGGTTTCCGGTGTTTCCAGTTCTTTCAGCAGGTGGAGGATCCGAAGCTGTACTCTTTCCATATCGGCAGCTTTTATCCCTGTGGCAAAGAGTACAGATTGGCCTGGTTCTATTTTCAATTCAAAGTACCCGGGGGTATACAGATCTTCCCGGTAATCGTACCCTCTTTTTTGTTCTTCAGGATAACAAAAATTATAGTACCAATCAGCGCCAGGAACGAACTTAGCCTTGGCAGAAGTTTGGAGGTAAAGAGGGGTGTAACCAGGATATAATTGAACGGAGATGCCGTTTGTAACCGGCGCTATAGCGCCATTAAGCTGGTTATTCTGATGAGTAAGGGTATGCATATTCCTGAATGCCAGCAATGGCATCAGATGCAGGGTGATGGCAACATCAGCTTCCTTCAGTGTATATTTAATATACAAGGTATTGTCCATTGGAAGAAAGAGCCATTCTTTAATCAGCAATATATTACCCAACCTGTAAGTCCATGTTGGATTATAGTCATTGTTGAATGTGTGAATATGTCGGAACCCGTCAGGGTAAAAGGTGTCGGGGTAATAATAATGGGCGCCCAGCGGCCAGGCTTTTCCATCATGTAGTACAGATTCATCCAGGGAAGACAGCAGTACATGGTTGTCGTCATCCAATTGCGGTTGCGGAGCTACAAATATGCCATGGTACTTTCTGCTGTTATACCCGCATAAAGTGGTCGCCGCATAGGTACCATTATTGCTGGATAGTATAACCTCCCGGCTGTCCGGCGTATTTGTATGCTTCAACAGCACATTGCCAAATAATGATTTTTTTTTGTCCGTGAGCTGCATGAGTGATATAAATTAGAATACACCCCAAATATATGGAGCCGGCAAATGTTCAATCCTGATCGTAGTTAGCGGAATATATGATTGTCATCAATTTCCTGTTAATTTGATCAGCATCATTGGCGGGGATGACGAAGGTCATTATCGCTAGTATAATGGTACCTTAGTTTTAGGGTTAAAAAATGTATGAATAAGAAGCTCCTGTTTTTGGGTTGTTTTATAATCTTTTCCTTGCATGCCCCTTATTGTACGGCTCAGGAACAGCGAATGGTTATTATTTCCCATGAAACGCCGTTTATTTCGCTGGAAGAAAAACAACAAATGCAATATGAACCGCCTGGCCTGGCTTTATCGAAATCAGGCAGTATCAATACCAGCTTTCGTTATGCTGCTGCCACGGCTTTGCCTGGAGTGGTGCATATTATTACCACTTATGAACCTGGTTTTAAATGGTGGGATGAACAGGGTTTCCGGAATGGGCGGCGTCGTTCGGAGGTATCATCGGCTATGCTTGAACAGGGCGCTGTGACAGGGAGCGCTTCAGGGGTTATTGTCACGCCGGATGGATACATTGTAACCAATTATCATGTAGCCAACCATGCAGAAAGCCTGGAGGTGGTATTGGAAAACAAGCAGTCTTTCAATGCCTATATAATAGGAATGGACTCTCTCACGGATATAGCACTGCTGAAGATCAGCGGCCGGCAATTACCTTTTGTACGCTTTGGCAACCTGGATTCAGTTGCAGTGGGAGATTGGGTATTGGCAATCGGAAGTCCAATGGGAATGAATGCCACCGTTACCGCGGGAATTGTCAGCGCCAAATCCAGGATCTTCACAAGCCAGGAAGAACAGGGAGGGCTTTCTTCCTATGTACAAACAGACGCGGCAATGAACAGTGGAAACAGTGGGGGCGCTTTAGTGGATATCAACGGCAAACTAATTGGTATTAATATCGGTATACTTACGGCTACAGGAAACTTTGCGGGTTATTCTTTTGCTATACCGGTAGAGGTAGTAAAAAAGGTATGCAATGATCTGTTGCGGGACGGGCATACAACAAGGGCTTCACTGGGAGTGTATATTACCAACACTATTGGGATGCCGGGAGCGCTGGTATATAAATTGGTGAATAAAGGCGCCGCTGAAAAAGGGGGTGTTGAAGTACAGGATATCATTAAGGAAATTGACAATAGAGAGGTAAGAAGCGTTGGCGATATCCAGCAAATATTAATCCTGCATCATCCCGGCGATAAAGTGATGCTAAAAGTACTGCGTAACGGGAAATTAATAAACCGCGAAGTGATGTTAAGCGATATACCAGGCTGATGTAAAGATAAACCCGGGCTCCCTGTTAGTATTGATACCGGATGAATATCTCATAAAGAAGTTCCATAAATTTCACCATTAATCTGATGAGTAAAGAATATCCTGCAACTGGAAGGAGCAGGGCCACTGCCCAGGCCAGTATTTTTTCTGCCTGGGCGAATACATGGTGTATTGGTGGAGCTGGAAGTATATGTTGCATAAATTTTGTTTTTAAAAAGATTAGTAATGTGTAATGAATACAGGATAAGCAAGCGTTTTGATGAGGAGATCTGCATGGCTTTGTCTCAGAAGCCTGGATACCATATTCCTTCCGTAGGCGCCCATTACTACCAGTGCATGTTGCTTTTTAAGCAGGTAATCGAACAGCGCTTTTTCTGAACTTCCTTTTATGGTGGTAATATCCGCATATTCAAAGTGTTTGCTAAGCCAGTTAGCTATCCTTTTCCGTTCCTCTCCCTTTATTTCCTCCTCTTTTATTTGCACTACCGTGGCTCTTGTTTCACCGAGTTCCGGTAAGATATAGGCCAGTTGTTTCATGGCAAATACAGACGACTGGCTGCCATCATAACAAAATACGACCTCTTCTATAGGTGTAAAGGAAGACGGGGCAATAACCACCGGGCATTGCGCAGAACTCAGAAGTTGCTGGAGAAAAGGGGAAGGAACCTCCTGGGTTTTTGATATATCAGAAACGGCTGCATCGGCAATAATCAGATCCGCAAACCGGCTTTCTTCTATAATATGTTCCAATACGGGACCACTGATGTATTTTGCGGAGGCAGGTATTCCCTTACCGTCGCATGTTTCTTCAAAGAGCCTGATGTAATCCGCTGTCCTTTGCGTTTTTTCCCTGTAATCCGGCAGATCGCGGGATGTAATACTTTCTGTGTATGGAATACCATAGGCCTTTTTTATTTCGGGAGTATCGGCAAAGGTATTTTTTTCAAAGAAGAAACCAGTAAGTCTTGACCGGGTAACATCAGATAAATAGCACGCAAAGTTGATGGCGTTAAGAGTAGGCGCAGTGCCACATACTACCAATAAAATCTTTTCCATATTTTTTTTCTTAAAGTTAATCCCTGGCAATCCGGGTAATTATGATGGTGGTCAGCCTGTAAGATGATTATGGACACAGTGGGCACATATGATCACAATCAGGATCCTGATTGAGATTGATCATTTTCTTCTATTCCTGCAGGTAATAGTTTAGCATAAAAATTATTAACCAAAAAACAAGGAGGTAATTTATGTCATCTCAAGCACTAACCAAACGCAACCCACTTTTCCCATCCTTATTTGACGATTTCTTTAAACCATGGCGGGAATGGACAAATGATTTCAATGGAGGCCGTTTTTTGGCGGAACTCACAGTTCCTGCGGTCAATGTGAGTGAAGACAAGGATAATTATAAATTATCCGTAGCCGCTCCCGGTATGAAGAAAGAAGATTTCAAGATTAACCTGGAGGGTCATTTGCTTACTATCAGCGCGGAAACAGAAGATAAAAAGGAAGAAAAGAATGAAAAGTACAGCAGGCAGGAATACAACTACAGTAGCTTTTCCCGCAGTTTTACGCTTCCTGAGAGCATCAACAAAGACAAAATTGAAGCTCAGTATGAAGATGGCGTATTAAAACTAAAGCTTCCCAAAAATGAAGAAGCAAAAAAGAATGGTAAGAGCATCCATATAGCGGTTAAATAGATGCTAAGCTGCCGGACCCGGTCAGCTTCATTGGCCGGGTCTTAAAACATCGAAAAAAAATGCTATGAAAAAGATATTGTTCATCACAGATGCCGTAAGCTTCAACGGAACCAGTCTTGAATTTGCCTGTTATCTCTGCAATCTTACGCACTCAAAACTTACGGGCGTGTTTCTGGAGAACCAGGTAATGGAGCTGAGGTCGGCAGAAGATATCCGGGAGATGGCGGTTGGGAAACCGGTTCCCGGCATTGAACCGGAAGATCAGAAAGATCTTTTCAGGGATAAGAATATAGAGCGGTTCAAAAATATTTGCGAGTCTAACGGAGTGAATTGCCTGGTACATATGGACAAGGGAATGCCCGCCACGGAAGTGATACAGGAAAGCCGCTATGCGGATCTGATCGTATTGGATGCCGCTACTTCATTTTCCTGGAAGCCAGAGAGCGTTCCTACCGCATTTGTGAAGGAGGTACTGGAAAAGTCTGAATGCCCTGTAATACTGGCCCCGGAAAGCTTCGACGGTGTAGATGAAATTGTTTTTACCTATAATGGAAGTTGCTCATCGGTATTTGCAATGAAACAGTTTGCGAATATGTTCCCTGAACTGGGAACCTGTAAAGCTACCGTACTAAGCGTAACCGGTATAGGCAAACCTATTAAGGGAGACGAATCAAAATTGAGGGAATGGCTGGATACGCATTACACTAATGCAGAGATCCAGTTAGTAGAGGATGAGCGGGTAAGCGCCCGTTTGCTGGAATTTATGATCAGCAAAGAAAAAGTGTTTATTGTGATGGGAGCCTACGGACGAAGTATTTTATCTACCGTATTTGTTCCTAACCCGGCTTCGCTGGTGGTGAAGCTGGTAACACGCCCGTTTTTTATTACGCATTATTAATTAATAACTCACTTATACTATAATTTTTATGAAAAAGATAATTGCAGCAATAGATGCGCTTCAGTTTTCCCCCAACCAGGTAAAAGCGTTTAAGTATTTTGCGAAAGAAGCGCAAGGTTCCTTAACAGTGGTATGCCTGGACGATATTGTAAGCGAACTGACGCCGGCTGGTGTAGTGTACCCCGGAGGTTATGCGTATAATTATGAGCAGATTACGGCCGAAAGCCGCGCAGCGCTGGAGTTCCGGCGCGACAATAACCTGAAACAGCTTCATGAACTTTGTGACGGCAGCAATGTGGAAATTGAAGTCCGCGAAACTGCAGGCATGCCTGCGGTGAAGGTAATGGAGGAAAGCCGGTTTGCAGATCTTTTGTTGATCAATACCAATACTTCATTTGCCACCCTCTATGATACAGACCCACCCCGGTTTGTAAAAGATCTGCTGGCAGATGCAGAGTGTCCTGTTATGGTATTACCGGAAGTAATGTCGCCAATTAAACAGATCATATTTTCCTACAATGGTACATCTTCTTCTATGTACGCTATAAAACAGTTTACCCAGCTTTTTCCCGGATATTCCGATATGCCGGTAAAAGTGGTGTATGTAGCGGAGAATAATAACCATACAATTCCCTGGGAGCCCAAACTTCGTGAATATCTGGATTTACATTATGATACGGTGGAATACGCTATTCTGAATGGAGAGCCGGCCACAGAATTCCTGGCGCTGCTGGTTAACCGGAATGATTGTATAGTAACCTACGGAGCATATGGCAGAAGTGGCATATCCCGCTTTTTCCATCGGAGCGATGCAGACAACATTTTACGCACGGTTAATATTCCTGTATTCATTACTCATCCCTGATAAAGCCTGTTTATGAAAGGTCTGATAATTTACAAAGGCAAATATGGAGCTACCCGCCAGTATGGCCTGTGGTTAGGAGATGCGCTGGGATGGCCGGTTATTCCGGCCGGTTTGGAAACCACGCAACAACTGCTGAATGCGGATTGTATTATCCTGGGTTCCAGTATCTATATCGGTAAACTTCAGTTACGTAAGTGGCTGAAGCAACATGAGGATTTAATTATCAGTAAACGCTTGTTGCTTTTCCTTGTATCAGGTACGCCTCCTTCCGATAAGGAAAAGCTCCAGGGTTATCTTAACGCGAATATATCGAAGCCCCTGAGAAGCAGATGCCAGTGTTTCTTCCTGCCAGGGAAACTTGAATTCAGTAAACTCTCGTGGAAAGATAAGCTCTTACTGACCATTGGTTCCAAATTAGCCGGCGCTACAGCGGATGACATATCCATGGAAGATTATAACGATGTTAAAAAGGAACACCTGGAAACGATTGTTAATGCTGTTGGGAAATTAAGAGGGGTAAGTGTATGATGAATCGCATTATTTCCATGATGATCCTGCAATTGTTTTCCCTTTGTACAACTGCCCATGTTGTACATCCGCCCGGCGATTCAGCCGCTGTTAATGTTTTTTACAGCAAAATGCAGCAAAAAATAGTATGGTTAACGCCCGGTAAGAAAAGCAATTTGCAGGTGCTAGCCGGGTTTTTCAGACAGGCGCCTTATCTGGGGTTAGAGGAGCAGGATTATGAGGCGCAGTTTATTTATGAAATGGCGGAGGATTCCCTGGATATTTTACCCGGTGGCGCCACGATGGCGGCCGACCGGCGTATAACGATGGAAGCCCTCCGTTTCTTTTGCGATGTTGCCTATGGGCCAGTGAATAATACACTGGTAAGATATAACGGATTGGGCACGCTTGCGGACAGGTATTCCAGGATGCCCGACTTGCTGGCCGACTGCCTGCGGACTGATAGTTTTGACTTGTTTCTTCAACGTGTGGAGCCGGCAGATACAGCGTACACAGCGCTCAAACAGGCTTTTGCTTATTTTCATAATGCACTTGCCGGTACCGGTTTTACAGAAACGCCTGTAGTGTCTTTAAAAGCTGATACCACCAATGTGGCTTTGATCAGCAGGCTGCGTCAGATTGGCTTAAGCAGTGGTTCAGCTGCAGCAGACTTGAAAGGCGACATCATAAAGGCACAGGAAATGTTCAACGTATTAAATGATGGCGTGCTGCGCAGCGGGTTTCTGCATGAGCTGAATATTCCATTTGCTGTGCGGCTGAAGGAATTAAAAGATGGATTGAACCATATCCGCTGGTTAAATGCTTACCGTACCCATACAATAATAGTAGTAAATATTCCTTCCACAGGGCTGGAACTGTTCGTTGATAATAAGCGGGTATTGTATTCCAGGGTTATTACCGGCAAGAAGAGCACACCCACACCAACCCTGGCAAGCCGCATTACGGAAGTAATATTATATCCTTACTGGATGGTGCCTTACAGGATTGCCACCCGGGAACTGCTTCCCCATATAAAACGCGACAGGCATTACCTGGATGATAACCAATTTGAAGTGCTTGACCGAAAAGGCAGGATAACGGATCCTGCAAGTATCAACTGGCAATCTCTCAGCATCAGTAACTTTCCCTACATCATCCGTCAGAACACCGGTTGTGATAATTCCCTGGGTATTATAAAGCTGAATTTTTACAGTCCCTTTACTGTATACCTGCATGATACGCCAGGTAAGAGCCTGTTTATGCTCAAGCAACGTTTTTTTAGTCATGGTTGCATCAGGGTGGAAGAAGCAGTTACGCTGGCCCGCTTGCTGTTGGATGATACCAGCGCCGGAAGGATGGACGCCCTCATTAAAGAAGGGCCGCAGCCGGATCAGAAACCGGTAGTGATACCAGTGAAATCAACTGTACTGGTTTTCGTATTGTATAATACCGCCTGGCCGGATTATGAAGGAAGAATCAGGTTTTATGAAGATGTTTATAAAAAGTATTAACTGTCTTTTTTCAGGAGCTTTATTTTATTCTTTTTAAATTGTTCAATTGTTTCCCAGTTTCCTGTATTCAGAATATCATGTTTGGTGCAGGCAGCTCTTCTTGCTACCCAAACTCCCAATTGCATAAAATCAAAGTGCGGCAATGTATGTGCATCTGTATCAATCACCAGCTTTACCCCTTTTTTAATTGCCGCTTTTACCAGTTCGTCATTCAGGTCCAACCGGTTAGGCCGTGCATTTATTTCCATGGCAGTACCGGTAGTGACAGCCTGTTCAAAAACCTCGTTCCAGTTAACCGGTGAAGGGATCCGTTTGCCAATCAACCGTCCGCTGGGATGCCCTATGCAATGCACATACGGATTCTGGCAGGCCTTTATAAGCCTGGAGGTATTATCGTGGGAGAAGCGGCTATGGATAGAAGCAATTACCCAGTCGAACCGGGCCAGTTGCTCGTTTGGCAAACTTAGGCTGCCATCTTCCAATATATCCGCTTCAATTCCTTTCTTTATAAAGTTAAAGCCAAGCTGGTTATTGAGCCGGTCTATTTCATGATGTTGCCTGCTGAAGTTTTCGGGATGTAGTGCGCCCGTTATTTTTTCATTAGAGGCGTGATCTGTAACTACTATATACTGATAATGGGGAAAAACATGCAGTACATAATGTGCAATGCGCTCAATACTTTCTTCGCCATCGCCCCAGTTGCTATGTACCTGCATATCTCCTTTTATTTCTCCGAATGTGAGGAGGGAAGAATGAGCGTATTTTGCGGCAGTAATAATATTTTCTTCATCTTCCCTTAATTCCGGATCTCTATATGCCATTTTCAGCCTGCCATAAATATCTTCTTCAGCTTCCGCTGCAATGTTTTTCCCTGATTTTAAATCCAATAACCCGGTTGGGCCGAACAGGAGCCCTTTTTCCCTTGCCTGGTTTTCAAGCCATTTGTTATACCATACGGGTCCGGTATAATACAAAAGGGCAGCGGCATAATTTTTCTGATCAGTTAGCCGGATATCTACCTGCATGTGATTTTTTAAAAGGAAGCTGATCCTATCCCTGCCTTCTGCAATGATCCTGGATACAACCGGAAGCCTGCTTATTTTATATACAAAATGTTTCCTGAGTGGCGTTTTCACCTGTAATAACATATTTATATCGCCAACTGTATCCTTTTTTCTTCTCAGGCTGCCGGTGAGTGCAGCTTTTTCAACTTCGGGAAATTGCTTTACAGCGCGCAGCATTTCTTCTCCTGCCAGCAACGCTTCCCACAGCTGAAAACGGTTTTCCTTGGCCAGCTTTAGTGCGCGCCTGATATTTTCCACTTTTTTTGCGTTGAATCCTTTAAAGTCGGCCAGTTGTCCCGAATTGATAATCGTACTGCATTCATTAATGTTATTTACCCCAAAATGCTCATGAATAGCAATAACGTTGGCGGTGCTGATATCAGTGATTTCCAGCAGCCCGGCTAAAGCTTCCGGGAATTTTTTTACTGTATTTTTCATACTGATGGTTTTATAGATATTACTTCCGGTACTTTTTTAGGTATAGCCGGTTTTACAGGTTCCTGGCAGAGGTTTTCAACTTCCGCCATTACCAGGTTTTTCCTGGGAACGGCTATACCGGATTCTTCCAGGTATGATGGATGCGCTGCCAATGTTTTACATAGTACAATTCCTCTTTCCAGCAACCTGCCTTTTTCGCCCCGGCTTAGTGTAGTAAGGCAGGTTACCGGATATAAACCTGCCTGGTCAACGATGTCTTTCAGGCCTTTCCCGGCGGGGTAGTCCCACGACATGAGATGTAGTCCCATACAGGTTGCATATTGCACCGCATCCGTTGAAAAGCGGGTATTGGTAATAAGCCACGGCTCACATTGTTGTTGCGCCTTTTGATGCGTGTTTTTCCATTGCCATTCGATATCCCTGAACCTGGATTCAACATAAAGCGGGATCTTCACATCGCAGAAGGTACCCTGCTGATGATGATATTTGCATTCAATAATATTTGAGATGTTATTTTTGACTGCCAGTATATCTACTTCATGTTTAACACAATGTCCTTCCAGGATTTCGTTCGTAGTGGTCATAAATTTTTCCTGCCGGAATAGCTCGGCCACATATTGTTCAAAGGGAAATCCTGATGGCCCCAGGTCAAATATGGCTTGTTTCAATTGATATCTTCCTGCTGCCGGTTTCGCCTTTTTTTTCAGCAAACCATAGGCGATTTTGTATATCGTACGGGTTGGTATATTTGGATATATTTGCCCGTATAACTCATCCAGTATTGTTTCTATTACATCAGGTCTTGCACCGGACTTTCTCAGGGATTGCCTGATCTTTTCTGCAGAAAAAGGTACGGTAAGTCCCGAGGCTTTAGTGACCAGTATTGACGGTTGCTTGGTTCCCATGCGAGTGTGTTTTGATAAGATTAAAATTATAACTAAGCCTCCGATGGATAAATGATAGCTATTAGTAGTTTACCTGATTATAATCACTTCCCCGTGTGAGTAGGATCATTTATTTCAGCTTTTTCCGGTAATATCTTAGTATTCTAAATCAGTAGTTATGGCAGGTTATTTTGATCACTATTCAGCTAAAGGGAATTTTATGCTAGGTGAACTGGCCGCCGAGCTAAGAGATCCCGAAAATATACCGCGGGCTGCCTGGGTATTGCGCTGTACGCTCCACACATTGCGGCGGTGTTTAAGTATAG
>JBCNPS010000147.1:0-13553 GCA_039593235.1 Chitinophaga sp.
TGCCCAGAACCAGTCGTCCTACTCCGTTACCGGTTACTGGCCTAAAAAACTGGTGAACTTCAACAACGTGATCGGCGATGGTACTACCTACACCATTCAGAATTATCCATGGCCCATTATTCGGCTCGCTAACCTTTACCTCCTTTACGCCGAAGCGGAAAATGAAGCCAACGGCCCCAGTGGAGACGTATACCGCTATATTAATCTTATCCGCGAACGGGCAGGCATCGCCTCCGTTGAAAGCGCCTGGACCAACTATGCGCGCAACCCGTCCAAATTCACTACAAAAGAAGGTATGCGTGATATTATCCAACGGGAACGGCTGATTGAATTAGCCTTTGAAGGACAACGCTACTGGGATCTCCGGAGATGGAAAAAAGCGGTGGACGAACTTAACAAACCAATTACCGGATGGGACCTGGCACAGGAAGATGCGACCGCTTACTACCGCGAAAAAGTGATCTACAACCAGGTGTTCACTACCAGGGATTACTTATGGCCTATCCCCGAATCAGAGTTACTCAGTAACAAAAAGATCAATCAAAATCCCGGCTGGTAATCTGTTCACAAAAAAAGAAACTTACTATGAAAAAATATATCATACTCCCTTTGCTTTGTATCGGCTTATACTGCTGTAAAGAGGACAGTGTACAGCCGCTTAACAAAGACCAGGCTCCTGGCCCCGTTACCAACGTACACGCAGAAAGTATTGCCGGCGGCGCAAATATTACTTATAGTCGCCCGAAAGATAAAGACCTCCTGTACATAAAAGCCGTGTACTCCATCCGGCCCGGAATAGAGCGCGAAGTGAAAGCCTCCTACTACCAGCATATGCTTACCATAGACGGCTTTCCGGATACCCTGGAATACCCGGTAAAGCTCTATGCCGTGAGTCGTGGTGAAAATATGTCCGAGCCTGTTACCATCTCCGTAAAACCACTTACACCACCGGTAAAAGAAGTATTCCGGCAGCTTACACTTGCCGCTACCTTTGGCGGTGTAAGGGTAAACTTCGTGAACAGTTCTGAAGCCGATGTGGTGATCACCGTACTGGCAGCCGACTCCACGAACGACCTGGTACCGGCGGAAACTTTTTATACCAAAAGAAAAACAGGCACTTTTGCCGCCAGGGGATTTAATACCACCAAAAGAAAATTTGCTGCGTATGTGCGTGACCGTTGGAACAATCATTCCGACACCTTATTCGCAGAACTGTCCCCTTTATTTGAACAAAAACTGGAGAAGTCAAAATTCAAAGAAGTAGATCTTCCGACAGATACTTACGCAGGTCATATCAGCAGTAAAATCCCCTATCTCTGGGACGATAAGCTGGGCAACGCAGGTACTTCCATTTTCCATACCAAACCCGGCAGCGGGCTGCCGCAGTGGTTCACTATAGACATGGGCGTTACCGCTACACTAAGCCGCTTCAAACTGCATCACCGCGATGGTAGCACGGCAGACGGCCCCTATACCGGCGGCGATCCGAAAGTATATGAGATCTGGGGCAGTAATAACCCCTCCTCCGATGGCAGCTGGGATAACTGGGTATTGCTATCCGGTTTTCAATCTGTAAAACCATCCGGTACACCCGATGGAACAATAACAACAGAAGACAAACAATTTGCTACCGTAGACGGAGAAGATTTTGATTTCCCTCCCGATGTACCGCCTGTAAGATACCTGCGCTTTAAAACCATCAAAGTATGGGGTGCGCTGGATCATATGTACATCGCGGAACTTACCTTCTGGGGCAATGTGAAGTAACAAGTTATCATCAAACACAAATAACTGATCATGAAAATATACAACGCCTGTTTAGTAGCGCTGCTCCTGTTATTTGCCGCCTGCAGCAAAATGGACGACACCTACAAGGAGTTTATTAAAAACGGGGAAATTCCCTATGCCGGTTCAGTGGATTCCGTAAAGGTTTTTCCCGGCGACAAGCGCATCAAACTATCCTGGCTGGTAAGCGATCCCAGGGTAACCAAAACCAAAATATACTGGAATAATAACAGCGATTCCATGGATATCGTATTAAAACGGCAATACGATGTAGACAGCGTGAGCGTGATCCTCGCCCCTATGGCCGAAGGCGCCTACTCTTTCGATATCTTTACCTTTGATGAAGAAGGTAACAAGTCGATAAAAGTAAGTACCACCGGGCAGGTATACGGCGAGCGATACGTTAGCTCACTGCTGCCACGGCCT
This sequence comes from Chitinophaga sp., assembly GCA_039593235.1. Taxonomy (GTDB): domain Bacteria; phylum Bacteroidota; class Bacteroidia; order Chitinophagales; family Chitinophagaceae; genus Chitinophaga. The sequence goes on from JBCNPS010000147.1 coordinate 2,212, forward strand.
GTAAAAAGCGCCTTGTACTCCGACGGACAGGTGGCCATCAGCTGGGGAAGCGCCGATACACATGTAACCAGTACCAAAATACGCTACACCGATGCCGATGGCATTATACAACAGGTGACCGTACCCGTGGATTCAAATAACACGCTGTTACCCAACTTTAATTTCAGCGACAATAACGACCTCGCCTATACGACGGTATACCTGCCGGACAGCAGCGCTATTGACCTGTTTGAAACGGCTTACGAAACCATTCCTGTAAAAGGCCCGCCGGTAGAATATGCCAAAACCGGGTGGACCGCTACCGCCTCTGATTTTGACGAGCCTTCCGGTCGCGGCCCGGCCAATGCGATCGACAACAAATCTTCTACCGTGTGGCATATGTCGAAAGTAGCCGGTCTTACCTACCCGCATACCATCACCGTAGATATGGGCACAGTGAACCCGGCCTATGGCTTTACCTTCATTCAGCGTACCCCGCTGGATGGTCCGCTGAAACTGATAGAGATAGAAGTGAGCAATGACCAGGCAACCTGGGAAGCGTTGGGATCATTCACGCTGGCATCTACAGCGGATAAGCAATATGTGGAGCTGACGGATGCGGTATCGTTCCGGTATTTCAGGGTAATTGTGCGTTCGGATTATAAGAATGGGAATTTCACGGCACTGGCGGAGGTAGGGGTTTATAAGCGATAGCGTTAAGTGGCTGTTAGTAAGTATTTTGGATATCTTTTTAAAAAATTATATTCAAAATTTTGAAAAATAAAATAATTAACTACTTTTGCATCCCGTCCAAGCGGGGAATCCCGGTAAAACGGGACGTAGCGCAGCCCGGTAGCGCGCTTGCATGGGGTGCAAGAGGTCGCTGGTTCGAATCCAGTCGTCCCGACAGAAAGCCAAACGGCGCCATTTGTCTTCAAATGGCGCCGTTTCTTATTAAACGCTTGTTTATTGACTTAAACACCTTGTCTGCAGCCAACTATTCCTGTTAAAAATCCATTTAAGTACATATCGTATTTTACTAAAGTCGTTAAATGGGCAAAATGTTGACAGGTTTCGAATGATATTTTTCGGCGGGATCTGGTTCAGGAAGGTTAAAATGAAAACAAAAGGAATGACACACCTTTTGCTTTATAGAAAATTCCCGACAATAATACGCCCAGATTTCAACACTTTTCCAGCCCTGCCCCATCACTTTTCCGGTAATAACACCAGCCGGATAAAGTTCTTCCCGCTTAAATATTTATCCGCTATCACTTTTAAGCTGGCCGGATTCACTTTAGACAAATCCCTGTCATAGCTGCTCATTTCATGCAAATCAGTTTGCTCCTGCAGGCTGGTGACTAAATAGTCAAGCCACCAGGTATTTGTTTTCAGTGCTGTTTCCCGTGCGCGCATATCCTCAGCTTTGTATTTATCAATGTTGACCTGCGATGGTCCGGAGATCTTCAGTTTATCAATCTCATCTAACACAGACGCGATCAGTTTTTCAACATTCTGCGGAGCACATCCAAACGAAACAGTAAACGTATAACGGGAATCAGGGTCCTTGTTCACAGTTTCCCCTACACCTGGACTATATACGCCGCTCTCATCCTCGCGCAGACGTTCAATGAGCCTGATCTGCAATACTTCTTTCAGCGCATCCAGTTGTACCTTTTCAGCCGGACTGTAATCGAAGGCGCCTGAGAACACCAGGTTGACAGTAGCCTTCGACGCTGTACCTTTATAGATTGCTTTCTCAATCCGGCCTTCCGGTGGATGTATACCCAGGTCCTTATAGCTTTCGCTCCGGTGTGTGGCTGGCAGTCCGCCCAGGTATTTTTCCAGTAAGGGTTTCAGCTCATCCACTTTAAAGCTGCCCACAAAAACAAAGGTGAAGTTTGAGGCATCTGCGAAACGTTCCTTGTAGATCTCCAGCGCCCGTTCCAGATTGATTTGCTCCAATTGGCCTACTGACAGGCCGGAACGGCGTATGCTTCCCTGGTTCAGGACGGCATTAATTGAATCTCCGAAAACACTCCTTGGGTCATTAGCCCGATTAGCCAGATTTGCTTTATTACGGCTGATAAAGCCATCGAATAATACCTTATTTATACGGGGTTCGGTAAAATCGGCATACGTCAATTGCAACGCAGTTTCCATATCTTGCATGGTACACCCGCCACCAATCATCTGGAAGTGCTCACTGATCAAAGTACCGGCTCCCGCCTGTTTGCCGCTAAGGTATTTATTCAGCTCAGTTGCATTATAATTTCCTACTCCGGCAATGCTCGTCACTGCAGCGGAATAGGCTGCGGATGGAAAATCGGCATCACTATATAAAGAACTACCACCAGGGGCGAAACCATTGAACATCACCTGCTCATTCTGAAAATCTGTTGGCTTTAGCAACACCTTAAGACCGTTACTGAGAGTCAGGGCAGTCGTGCCGAGTATCTCATCTCTCTCTTCTTTAATGATTTTGCCAACTACGGGTTCATGCGAAAGAAGCGGTAGTTTGCTCACTTCATCTTTGTAAGGCTGCAATGATTCTGCTTCCACCTGTGCCAGCCAATTTTCTGCAGTTGCCTCGTCGGGTAAATCCACTTTATCATTTTCAGGAGCAGTAATTAAAATATCGCGGTCTATTGACCGGATATATTCTTTACAAACTGCGTTGATGTCTTTTATAGTAATGGTTGGCAGGTCTCTCTTCGTCATTCGGTATTCCTCAGCGATTCCCGGTGCAGCAGTACCTTTTAAAAAATACTGCAGGTATTCATTAACGTATCTGTTGGAGGCCGTTTTATTTCTTTCTTTAAAACTAAAATCAATCACACTCAGGTAACTCTTCTTAGCTCTCTCCAGTTCAGGTTCGGTAAAGCCGAACCTGTCTGCCCTTATGGTTTCCCGCCACAATGCCTTCAGCGCCTTTTCCAGTTCGCCAGGCCTGGCCACTACATTCGCAGAATAGACATCAAGACTGTTGATAAAATTATTGATACTTGCCCCTCCGTTAATATAGGGAGGGTCTGCTTGTTTTGTCACCTCATCGTAACGCGCGGCAATCATATCATTGAAGAGCGAACGAATAATAAAATTACGATAGTCCGCGGCATTCCTTACTTCTTTTTCCCGGTGTTTGATTAGAACCTCTGCGGATGTGGTCTTATTCTCCTGATCGGTCACTGTGATGAATTGGTTCTTCCCGGTAAGCGGAACACGATAAGCAGTCCGTGTTTTTTCGTTTGCGGGATTCTTCAGGTCGCTGAATTTGGCTTTAATGTTTTTCTCCATTTCATCCACGTTAATATCGCCCACCACAATAAGCGCCTGCAGGTTGGGACGGTACCAATCCTGGTAAAAGCTTTTCAAGGTAGCGGGTTTGAAATGATTCAACACGGTGTCTGTTCCAATGGGCAGCCGGTAGGCATAACGGGCGTGGTTCAGGATCAAAGGAAAGTATACATCCCGCATACGTTGGGAAGCCCCTTTACCAAGGCGTTTTTCCTCCAGCACTACACCACGTTCCTTATTGATCTCCACCGGGTCCAGTATGGCTTCATGCGCCCAATCCCGCATAATCTGTAATCCGCCCTGCAACAACGCCGGCTGATCGGATGATAATGGTAACTGGTAAACAGTTTCATCAAAACTGGTGTAAGCGTTCAAATCGGCACCAAATTTTACACCTGATTTCTGGAGATAATCAACCAGTTTATTTTTAGGAAAATGTTTGGTTCCGTTAAAACTCATGTGCTCCATAAAATGAGCAAGCCCACGTTGTTCATCTGTTTCCAATATCGCTCCAACTTTATTAGCCAGATAAAATATCACCCGGTTTTTAGGCTCCTCGTTATGCCGGATATAATATGTAAAGCCGTTAGGCAATTTACCGGTACGTACAGCAGGATCAAGTGGCAGGTCTTTAGGCGTTTGTGCAAGCGATGCAAGAGAGCTACACACCAGCATTGCCAATGGCGCTATGCGAAATTTTATATTCATTGCTTGATTGTTCAGGAATAATTAATTCAATAATTGTTTCAGTTTATCTTCCAGCATGGCGCCCCTGAGATTCTTTCCTACAATTTTTCCGGACGGATCAATCAGCAGGTTACTTGGAATAGACTCTATACCAAAATCGGTAGATACCTCATTTTTCCATCCTTTCAGATCTGATAGTTGTGTCCAGGGCATTTTATCATCACGGATCGCTTTTTTCCAGTTGGCGGCCTTATCATCGAGTGAAATGCCGATAACAATAAACCCTTTGTCTTTAAACGCGTTGTATGCCTTCAATACATTGGGGTTTTCTGCACGGCAGGGCCCACACCAGCTGGCCCAAAAATCTACCAATACATATTTCCCTTTAAAATCGCTGAACCGTACCGGGTTTCCACTGGTATCACGCTGCATAAAGTCCGGCATCTGTTTTCCCAGCCGGCTTTTCTCCAAAAGGTCCAGGGTATGGGCGAGTTTTCTGCCCGATTCAGTCTGTTTTACTGACTTATCAAGCCCCCCATACAGGTGCTTTATCTCATTGTAATCAGCACCAAACGAGGTACGCTGTTCTATAAGGCACAGGCTGTAGAAACTTTTAGGATGACTGCCTATAAATTGACTTCTCACGAGTTCCTTTTGTTTTTCGAGATCTGCCAGTTGCTGATCCAATACTGTTTTCTCTTTTATAGCACCATCCTTAAACCCGGCGCGCAGCTGGTTTTGCTGATCTGACAGTTTTTCAAGAGATATTCCTAACAGGTGCGCATCCCGCTGCGTTGGAGAACCGGTGATGCGATAGGATTCCGTCGAATCTTTCACCCCGGTAAGCTGCATATGGCCTGGCTCTGCATAGAAGAAATTGCCGTTATGATTTATTGTCAGCCCAATTAACTGCGGTTCACTTAAATTGGCCTTCCAGGTAAAGTTATCATTCACGGATTTAACTGTATCAATTCTGAATATACCGTTCTTCCTGTAGCTAATTTCAACGTCTGCACCGGCTAATCCTTTTAGCTGACCGGAAAGTATTGTATTCTGAGCCCACACTATTAAGTGGAGCGAAGACAGCGCGATAAGCAGTATACTGCTTAATAAATTCTTTCTTTTCATATGACATGCTGATTTGTATGTAAATAAAAGTCACCATCCAGGGTATGATTAATACCGCGGAAATGAACTATGGTTAGTAAATGGATACTTTAATACCCCGGGTTCTGCGTGAGTAAATTATCTAATTGTATCTGCGCCTGGGGGATGGGATATAATTTAGCACTTGGGCTAAAACCGGTCTTTATAGCACCAAGCACCGCTTCCGCTGTTCCGGTCCTCTTCAGATCATACCAGCGGTTGGCCCATTCACAAAAAAGCTCTACCTGGCGTTCGTGCATAACAGCATTTAATACAGCGGTCTGCGATGCCGGATCTGCGGTACTGGCGGCTAGTCCTGCCCGCGCACGTATGGTATTCACATCCGCAAGGGCATCCGAAAGGTGGTTCAGATGCGCAGCCGCTTCAGCACGGATAAGGTACATTTCAGCCAACCTGAGGATCATCTGGTCTTCAGTAGGCGTACTATTCGCCCTTACATTTTTATATTTATACGGGTAATAAATTGTTATGCCGTTTGCTGTGGATGATCCTACCCAGTGCTGCAAACGCTTGTCTTCTGCTTCAAAGGCTTCCAGCAAGGAGGTTGTTAATATATAATTAGGAATAGCACCCGGATAATTAGGAACAAAGTGCTGTGCATCTGACACACCGTAATTACCCTGATTTCCGGGAATCTGCCAGATGGCTTCGGGACTACCCTCAAGAAATACGCCGGTTAAGGGAGTATTCGTCAGATTGTAAAGACCTGAGTTAATCACCGAATCAGCTTCATTGTAAGCGCTTTGCCAGTTACCCTGGTATAAATTAACTTTAGCAAGCAATGCGACCGCTGTATATAAATTGGGACGGGCCCGTCCTGCAGACGGGTAACTGGCTGTTAGCTTTGCGCTTGCATCTGTAAGGTCGGCCATCACCTGGTTATAAATATCGACAGCGGATGATCTGGGTAAACGTTGTGTTTCTTTATAGGAGATGGAAGTAACCAGTGGCACGCCTCCGAACAGGTTCACCATATTGAAATAATACAGTGCGCGTACAACCTTCATTTCACCCGTGATCTGTTCCCGGAAAGCCGCAGAAAAATTGGCATTGCCGGCAATACCATTCAACACTGCATTTACCTGGTAAATACTCCGATAAGGATATCCCCATAAGGTATTAATACCGCTGTTCAGGGGAGTGAGGTTATAGCTGAAAAATTGTAGTACATCGTCTGTATAGTTGTACGACAATTCATCAGCAGAAAGACCGCAGGCTGTGGTTAATTGTCCGCTGGTATATGCGAAACCATTCCCTGTATTATAGGCATACACACCAGCAACAGCCGTGATTGCCGTTGCGCTATCTGCAAATTGTTGCTGCTGCGTAACGGACGAGGGCGGATTGGAAGGGATCGTGATTAATTTCTTGCAGGATGTCAATGATACGGCAGCTATCAACATACCGGTCATTATTTTATTGATATCAAAAAGCATGATCATTTTCTTAAAGTTTGAGATTTAAACCAAATGCCAGGATACGTTGTACAGGAAAAGTAGCCACTGAACCGGGAGTTTCCGGATCACCCACTTTATAGTTTGTAAACGTGAGTAGATTTTGTGCGTTCGCGAAAACACTTACTCCTTTCATATGCGCTTTATTCAAAAATGCCCCGGGCAATTGGTACGATAATGAGACTGTTTTTACACGCAGGTAGGTATCATCACTATAAACGCCGCTTGATTGCGCAAATTTCAGTGCGGGGCCTATAACGGCGGAACTATAACTGCTTCCCAAACGCTGCAACTGCTTAACATCTCCTGCTTCTTTCCAATAATTATCCAATACCGCTACAGGTTGATTATATGCAAAACCCAGTTGGTTAGAGTTATATATCTCGGCCAGGTAACTGGGCGCGTTCCGGCTGGAAAACTGGCAATAAATATACAAGCTGAATTGCTTCCAGGCGAGAGTGTTGCCTATGCCTCCCATGTATTTTATTTCCTGGTTGCCTATCGGAACCTGATCACCACCAGTTGAGGCAGGACCATATACAGGATTGGAGGTTACTGTTCCATCTTTTGCGTAAAATTCAAAAAGACCGGTTTTAGGATTTACATCCTTGTACCTGTATCCATAGATGATGGAAGTTGGTTCCCCTATTTCATACACATTTGCGTAAGAAGAACTTGCCAGGTCCGGAAACGCCAGTAGTTTGTTACGATTGAATGAAATATTAAAACTGGATTTCCAGGAGAAATTCTTCTTTTTAATATTGGTTGAGCTGATCGAGAATTCAAATCCCTGGTTTTGAACAGTAGCATTTAAATTCCCCAATACTGATGACATACCTACTTGTATGGGTAAAGGATAATCTACCAACTGATTACCTTCCCTGTTTCTGTAGTAAGTAGTGTTAAATAAAAGATTGTTATCAAAAAGTCCGAGATCCAGGGCTATATTCAGGGATTTTTTTAATGCCCAGCTATAATCCGGATTGTAAAGATTAACCGGATAACTTGGATTAATATCCTGGAAATTTGGCAAATAAGGCGGGAAGCCCGCGTATAGTGCCTGGTATTGATATGCCTTTATACCATCGGAGCCGGAAGTTCCGTAGCTGCCTGATATTTTACCATAACTCAATACAGGAGATAGCTTTTTAATGCCTTCCCGTTCAGAAAAAATCCATCCCGCACCAATGGAACCAAAATTACCAAACTGGTGCCCCGGGCCAAAATTACTGGAACCATCCCGCCTGCCCGTTAAATTAAGAATGAACTCACCGTCGTAAATATAATTTAGCCGGGCAAAACCAGCACTATACCTGTAAATATTGGAGGCATCCATAGCACTTACTGTGGGGGCGCCGTTAATTGATCCCAGAAAATTATCATTCGAATACCCTTGCCCTGTTGTGTAACTTGAATTACTTGTATTCTTTTTATAAGTAGTGCCTACTAATACGCTTAAGTTACCTTTACCAATATTCCTGTTGTAATTAATTTGCGGCTCTATATTGATCGTTTGAAAATTGTTGTCAGAAAAGTTGGCTTGCCTGTTAATATACATCGGGTTCTGCGCCACGCCGGGGTTTATGGAAGTTTCATTGGTACTATTCCGGTTATAGCCCATGTTGGCACTAATTGTAAGGCCCTTAAATAATTTATAGGAAATACGAAATGCGGCATTAAAATTATAATTCTGCAGGTTAGTTGGCTGCATCAAAGAACTATAAAATTGATAAGTAGTTAAATCTACGCCATGATAATTCCAGATCAGGTCACCGGAAGAACTCCTCAGATCCGGTAAGTTAGGCTGTAAAAGCATATCCTCCGCACCGCCGTAACCTGCAGAATTATTTTGCTCATATCCAAAATCAGTTGTTAAATCAACTGACAGGTGATAATCTTTTGAGCTATGATGCACATTGCTGTGGAGTGTATATCGCTGATCGGCAAAATCACCGGGATAATTATAGTTTGATTTGTTATAGCCGGTTGAAATGAGAAAAGTATTATTAAGGGAACCTCCTGAAAGGCTTCCATGAACATCTGCATTACTGGTATTCCGGCCATAAATCACCTTTTGCCAGTTCGTGTATTTTTGCTGATCAAAAATTGTCAGATCAGGTGCATAAGCGAGATAATTACCAGGGTTGTCACTGGGCGTTATGCCGTCTGCAGCAAAAGCATCCTTCCGCAATTGCAGGTATTGCTGCGTATTTAACATTTTAATAGGACGGCCTGCTGAATTGAAACCCGTGTTTACATTCAGGTTAAAAGTAGTAGGCCCTGCTTTCCCTTTTTTTGTAGTGATCAGGATCACCCCGTTAGAACCCTGGGTACCATAGATAGAGGTGGCATCCGCATCTTTCAAAATGCTGATACTTTCAATATCTGCAGGATCAATATTGTTAAAAGGACTGAGACCTACAGATTGACTAACACCCCCCGGGCTAGATTGTGCAGCCACCAAAGAGGCAAATTGATTGATATTATTATTCTGCGAGGCAAATGGAACACCGTCTATAATAAATAAAGGCTGGTCATAGGGCTTTGAAGGATTATTGGTAGGATTCAGATTCAAGGTATTCTGGCCCCTGATCTGCACTAATACCTGCGATCCGGGTATACCGCTGGTGGCGTTAACGGCAAGTCCGGGTACCTGTCCCTGCAAGGCGAGTAAAGGATTGGACACCGGTTGCCTTTCGATGTCTTCCGCAGTTACTGTAGCCATTGAACTGATGCTGTAACGCCTGGATGCAGTACCGTAAGCGATCACCTGCACCTGGTCCAGTTGAGACGTGCCCTGGCGCAAAATAAATGCAATATGGAGGTTCGTACCGTTATTTACAATGCTGACCTCTGATTTTTCGTACCCTATATAACTGGCTACCAGGGTATATTTTCCCTGGGGTACGTTTGGGAGATTAAAATTCCCTTTACTGTCAGTTTGCGTAGAAAAAGTCATTCCTTTTATCGCAACGGATGCCCCAACCAGGGGGTTCCCCAGCGTATCGGTCACCGTTCCGCCTATGCTTGCGGGTGCTTTAAGGGCTGTCTTCACCTGGTCTGATAATTGACTCATGAGGGACGCCTGTTTTATGGTAACCACAACGGACTTGTTCTCGATGCTATAACTCAGTGGTTGGTTCTCAAATATTCTGGCCAATGCTTCTTTTAAATCAACGTTTTTTATGCTGATGGAAATAGGCCTGGCATTTTTAAGGTCACTTCCTGTAAATAAAAAATCGTAGCCGGTTTGATTACTAATGTGATTAAATACATCCACTAACGGCGCATTCTTTTCCACCAGCGTAATTTTCTGTGCCAATGAGGATGCACTTACATGCAGCATGACTGTGACCAATATGAGGGTGGTTAGCTTCATGATCAGCAGGAGTTTACGGGCAATAAGGCGCGAACGCACATATCCCGGATTTCCAGGGAAAAATTTGTACATTTGTGTCAGGTTGGTTTAATGCGCTTTGCCTTGCATTTTCGACGATGGCTGAGACCTGGCGCGGTTCTAAAATGTTTAAAACGTTTTGGTTGACCTTCTTACATCCTGGTTAGCGCCGGGATGTTTTTTTTTCAGGTGATTGGCTGATTCATCATTTACTTAGTACGGTTACCCTTTTTCCTTTAATTTCAAAATATACTTTATTTGATCTTTCTAAAATCCGTAGTACTTCACTGATGTTGCGCGTACGTGCCACACGGCCATAGAAAACTTCATTGCTGATGGCCCCTTCATATTTAACTTCTATATTATACCACCGGGAAAGCTGGCGCATAATGGCGGCTATAGATTCCCCATTAAAACGGAACAATCCTTCTTTCCATGCAGTTGCCTGGCCCAGGTTGGCGCTTGATTCAGTTAAACTATTTCCCCTGAAAATGGCCTGGTTACCTGGCGATAATGTAGTTTCCCTGCCGGCGGCGCTTACTTTAACAGCTCCTTCGATCAGTGTTGTCCGCGCGTCAGGATCATCGGGATAGGCAGCAATATTGAATGTTGTACCAATGTCTGTGATAATTTGCCCCGGCGCCTTAATCTTTAACGGGGCGGCTGCATTATGCACTACCTCTGCATATATTTCCCCGCTTATTAACTCAATTTCTTCTTTCCTATTGTTAGAAAATACCGCCGGGTAGCGCAGCGTAGTGGCAGCATTCAGCGTGATCCTGGTACCGTCTGTAAGCTTCACTGTATATGGCCTTCCGCCGGAAGGGATCTGCATCGTGTCATAAGCAGCTGTATAAGTATTACCGGTTACTTCATAGGCCAGCTGTTCGCCCGAAGATTTTGTTACGTTGGTTTGTGCTATCTTACCATTTGCTGTATTATCCAGCAGGATAGTTTTACCTCCACTTTTCAAAACAGCCACTGCTGTAAAAGGAGCAACATCACTGCCTGGCGGGTTGGTTTTATCCTTTCTGTTAAGCAACAACCAACTGCCGGCTCCTAACAGGATTGATATGGAAGCTGCAACAGCTATACGTTGCCAGCGTTTTCCCTGTTTCGTATAGGTGATAGCCGGCTGCAATTTCGTCCAAACCGCATTTGCGTCTTCCAAACGCTCATCCAGCGAATATTCAGCAGGGGATTCCTCCCGGTATTGAAGATACCAGTTCTCCAGGAGTGCTCTTTCGGCGTCAGTAGCTGTTCCGTTACGTATTCTGGTCAGTAGGTCTTTAAGTGCTTGTTCGTCCATAAGATTAGGAAATTGTATTCCTGATATTAAGAAGACAATTAACTAAAGCGGA